>NZ_AP038773.1:1952142-2277500 GCF_047159485.1 Krasilnikovia sp. MM14-A1004
TGCGGTGTCCAACCCATGGGGAGGGCGTCCAGGTGTGGAGTTCGAAAAGGTGACGGATCGGGTGCTGCACCTCCCGTCCCTGCCCCGCTGGGACTGCCGCCATTGCGGCCTCGCCCGGCCGGGGCGGCCATCCGGCTCGACGTCCGCGGACTCGGCCCTATGCCGCCGGGAGTGGTTGGCGGGCCAGCTGTGCTGGGGTCGCCTCGTCGCGCTGACGACGCGACCTACTGCATCGCTACCGATATACCTTCGTAGCCGTTATATTGCTCGGGTGACTTCTCCGTTGCGTGAACCGACGTTCCTGATCCTCACCGCGCTGGCCGGCGCCCCGCTGCACGGATACGGCCTGATCGCCGAGGTCGACCGCCTCTCCGAGGGCCGGGTCAGCCTCCGCCCCGGCACCCTCTACGGAGCCCTGGACCGGCTGGCCGATGACGGCCTCGTCGCCTCCGACCGGGAGGAGGTGGTCGACGGCAGGCTCCGCCGGTACTACCGCCTCACCCCCGACGGCGAGCAGGCGCTGCGCGCCGAGACCGAACGCATGCGCCGCCACGTCGAGACCGCGATTGCCCGCCTGAGCGGCCGCAAGGGCACCTCCTTCGCCTTCGCCACCGACCCGCTCGGCGTACGCGGACTCGTCCGGGAGGTGTGGGCGTGAGCAGCGACGCGACCCTGGCTCAGGCGTATCGGCGGCTGCTGTTCGCCTACCCGCGGCGGTACCGGATGCAGCGCGAACGCGAGCTGATCGACACCTACCTGGAAGCCGCGGGCGACCGGCGTCGTCCCAGCGTCTCCGACGCCGCCGACCTGTTCCTGGGTGGCGTGCGGCAGCGGCTGCGCGCGGCCGGGTTGTCGGGGGTCGTGGACGGCATGCCGATCGCGGCGGTGCTGACCCTGGCCACGGCCGCCGCCATCTCTGTCCACTTCCTGCTGTCGTTCGAGACGGCCACCCCGCGCAGCGTGTGGCACGTCGGGCCGTTCACGAGTCTCGCCGGGCTGGTCTACATCGGCTGGCTGCTCACGGCGGTCACCGCCGCCGTGCTGCCGGGCCGCCCGGCCCGCATCGCCGCCGCCGGAACCTTCGGGCTGCTCGCCGTGGTGACGATGCTGGCGGTGCTCCGGCCACCGTCGGCGTCGCTGCCGCCGTTCGTGTTGCTGCCGTTGCTGGCGCTCGGTGCGCTGGCGATCGCGCAACCGATGAACCCCTCGTGGCCCTTCCGGCTGGCGCCGGTCGCGACCGCGGTGGCGACACTCGCGGGCATCGCGGTCACCGGCGGTCCGCACAGCGCCCAGTTCATGCCGTACCTGGAATGCTGCGACGGCCAGGGGCCGGTGGCGTCCGCGCTGCACCGGGCCGCGGTGGGCCTGCTGGTCGCGGCCCTGATCGCCGCATTCTGGTACGGGCGGCGCCGCGACCCGCGTGGAGCCTGGGCCCTGTTGGTGCTGGCCACCCCGGTCGTGGCGCTGAAAGCCATGTGGGTGTACGACCTTGAGCCGTTCCGCAGCATCGCCTATTCGACGGTCGGCTCCAATCCGGTGCAGGTCGGTATCGCCGGGCTGCTGGCCGTCGCGTGTACCGGGGTGCTGCTGCCGCTGCTGGTCGGCTTGATCGTGCGGATCGCGCGGTGGCGTCGCGGCGACGTCTCCTCCGACGTCGCGCACTGACGGGACACCGCGCACCGACGGTATGCCGCCCGCCGACGGGACGACCCGCGCTGACGGCGACGACCCGCGCTGACGGCGACGGCGCGCACTGACGGCGACGGCGCGCACTGACGGAATGCCCCGCCTCGGCGGGCGGGATCGCCCACCCGCCCGCCGAGGCTTTCCCATCGCGGCTGCCGCGTCGGCGTCGCGGCGCCGGGTCTGTGCCGGCCGGTCGGCGACCGCCCAGCGGGCTGGTGCCCGCCCCGGCCGGTCCCGAGTGGGCCGGGGCGGGCCGCTTCACGGTGCGGCGGGCGGGGTCCAGTCGGCGGCCACGTGGCCGATCCGTACCCGTTGCGGGTGGTCGCCGACCGCGACGCTGGCCACCCGCTGGCCGGTCGCGAAGCTGATCGCGCTGACCCGGTCGGCGCCGGATTCGGAGATCACGCAGTCCCGCCCGTCCCCGCTGACCGTCGCCCAGTACGGCTTGTCCGCGCCGACCAGCGGCCCGGGCGCCAGGGTGGCCCGGTCGACGATCGTGGCGTACTGGTCCATGGTCCCGGCGACGCACAGCTTGGTGCCGTCGGGACTCATCGACAGCCCGTGGTGGCGCGAGTCGTTGACCCAGGTGGTGCGGTCCTCGCTGGTGGCGGGGTTCTCGGGCAGCTCCGCGACCCGGGTGATCCGGTCGCCGGCCACGTCGTACTCGACGACCCCGTTGAAGAACGACACCTGGAAGTACAGCGTGGACTCGTCCGGTGTGAAGACCGCGGGCCGGACGGCGTCGGACAGGTCCTTTCGCCCGGCGGCGTCCAGGCGTGGCCGCATGTCGATCGTCCTGACCTGGCGGAACGTGCGGCCGTCCACGACCGTGATGTGCCGGTCGCCCTTCGTCCAGTCCATCGCCGGGTCGTCGAGCGCGGTGTCGACGTTGCCGATGGACATGTTCCACAGGTACGCCCCGCCGCCGGTGTAGATGTTCTCGTGCGGCTTGTCGCCGGTGGTGAACGACCCGACCTGCCGACCCGTGACGATGTCCAGGACGTGCACGGTGTTGGTCAGCGACGCCGACACCGCGACCCGGGTGCCGTCCGGGGACACCGCCATGTGGTCGGAGCGGAAGCCCGACACCGGGAACCGCCAGCGCAGCGCGCCGGTGGCCAGGTCGATCGAGGCGACGTCGGCGAAGCTGGGCCGCGACACCACCAGCGCGCTGCCGTCCGGCGTGGTGTACATGTCGTCGACGAGCTGGTCGTGCCCCTCGCCGGGTCCCTGCTGAATGCCCAGGTAGAAGGCCAGCTTCACGGGATTGAGGTAGATCTCCCAGAGCCTCTGGTCGCGGTCCGGGACGACGTTGATCCGACCGAGTTTCGCGTACGTGCCGTGCGAGGCGATCACGTCGACGGTGCCGTCCCAGTTGTTGCCGACGAACATCACCTCCCGCAACGATGCGGCGGCGGACGCGGGGAGCGGCCCCGGTAGCAGCGCCGTGAGGACCAGGACCGCCGCGGCGGCGGCGAGCCGTGGACGCCTGCGGTGAGCATTCATGGCAGCTCCTGAATGGACACGGATTTCGACGTTCCGCTGGGCGGCACCCGGTGTTACCTTTCGGTAACGAGAAGGAAACAACGGATCGGTGCCCGTCCATAGGCTCCGGGCGCCAATGCCCGGACCTGCCGTTGTGCGCGGGCCACAACGGCGCCCCTGCGGAAAGCGGGATCGCGATGGCGATGAGACAGCGGGACGCGGCGATCCGTACGCTGCTGGACGACCTCGTCGCGGACGGCCGGATCCTGGACGAGATGGTCGAGGTGGCCCGCTCGCGTTCGCCGGAGGTGGCCCGGCTGCCGCACCTGGAGAGCCGCCGCCACATCCAGACCCTGCTGTCCACCGCGGTCACCGCCCTGGACCGGCTGGGCGAGCTGGGCGACCGGGACTTCACCCAGGCGGCCCGGCTCGGCGCCGAACGCGCCGCCCAGGGGGTGCCGATCGGTGCCCTGCTCTACGGTGTGCAGGCCTGCCGCTCGCGGGCCCTGGAGATCGTGGTGAGCCACGGGCGCGCGGCCGGCATCCCCGACGAGGCGCTGCTGGAGGCCGTCCTCGACGTGGACCGGTACGCGGCCACCCTGGAACGGCACGTCATCGAGGGTTACCGGGCGGCGGAGCGGCGGCTGGGCCGGGGGCACCGGGAGGCCCGCTCGCGGATGCTGCGCCGCCTGCTGCTCGGCGAGCACGGCGGGGTGCCGCCCCACGAGCTGGCCCGTTTCGGGTTGCGGGCGGACGGCCGGTACCACTGTGTCCTCGCCGAACTCGGCGACGTGACCCGGATCAGCCCGGTGGAGCAGTCGTTGTCGGCACTCGGCGCGGTGGTCGGGACGGTGGACGGCCGGCTCGCCGCGCTGGCCCCCCGGCTGCCCCCGGCCGTCGTGCTCGGCCGTACGGTGCCGGCGGTGGCCGCGCCCGCCCGCCCCCTCGCCGAGATCCGCGCGGTGTACGGCCTGTGCCTGACCACCCTGCGCACGGCCGTCCGGTACGGCCTGGCCGGGCTGAACGACGTCGTCGACCTGGCCGCGCAGACCGCCCTGACGGCGCAGCCGTTGCTGGCCGGTCTGCTGCGCGACGCGCTGCTGGGTGCGCTGCGGCCCGACGACGACTTCCATCGGGAACTGGTCGTGACGGCGCTCGGCTACCTGGACCACGGGCTGCGGCTGGATCAGACCGCGACGGCCCTGCACGTGCACCCGAACACCGTGCGCTACCGGCTGCGCCGGCTGCACGAGATCACCGGCATCCCGGCGCTCGGCGGGGAGCCGGGGGAGCGGCCCGACGTGCTGGAGACCACCCGCTTGTGGTGGGCACTGCGGACCTGGCTGGCATGACCGAGTGCACCGAGCGCAGCGAGGGCCGCGAGGGCATGCCCGGCCTGCACGGCATGACCGAGTGCACCGAGCGCAGCGAGGGCCGCGAGGGCATGCCCGGTCAGCACGGCATGACCGAGTGCACCGAGCGCAGGCCGTTTCTACTGGCGAGTAAATAGATGCTTGACGATGGCTCGCAAGGCGGTCTAGCGTGCCGCGCTATGAGACGCACTTCACTTTCCCGATCCATTCGCGACTGACAGAGGTGAGATTCCGCATGACGGCAACGGATCCGGCGCTGGTCGAGGGGTACACCCGCTGGCGCCGCTTCGCGGCGATCTTCGGCCTCAGCGCCGCCGCCACGGCGGTCACGCTGGCCGTGGTCGCCAACGGGGCGATAGCGGCGGGCTTCACGGTCTCCGGTCAGCAGTTCAAGGTGAGCGCTGACGAGCTCGTGGCCACCGGCTTCGTTCAGTACGGCACGGTCGACGCGCGCGTCGAGCCGGGCGGCGACAACCAGGTGCCCGAACCGGTGGCGGTGTCCGCCATGCGCACCGCGACCCTGAAGAACCTCTGCCAGTCCGTGGTCACCGACCTCGGCGACTTCGGTTCCGTCTCGCTGAAGATCCGCGCCGGCACCGGCGGCGACCCGGCCACCGCCCGGGACATGGTCGTGGACATGAGCCAGCTGGACGGCAACGCGAACTTCAGCAACATCGAGATCGGCCGGGACGCGTCCACTCTGGACAAGGGGCCGACCAACGATCCGGCCGAGCAGGCCCAGCGGCGTCAGGGCATGTTCAGCCAGCAGGCCGACACGGTCACCATCACCGACCTCAAGCAGGTCGCGTGGGCCACCAGCGCGGGCCAGTTCAACCTGCGCCACCTCTCCCTGCGGCTGCACTGGGGCAAGGACGAGTGCTTCTGATCCCCGCCGCCTCCATACCCCGAACGAAGGAGTTCGAGATGGGCCGTACCCCCACGTCCACTGTGCGCCGCGGAGCGGTTCTCGCCGCGGCGACGATACTGGCCGGCGCCGGCCTGACGGCGGTGACCGCCGGGCCCGCCCTCGCCGCCGCCGGCACCACCGTCACTCCGGCCGGCCACGCCTTCAGCGCCGCGCTCGTGACCGGTACCACGGTCACGTTCACGGTCGGCACGACGACCTCCACCTGCAACCAGTCCGGCAGTTCCGGGACCGTGCCGGCCGAACCGGCCAACAGCAACCCGGCCGGGCCGGTCGTGAACACGCTGGCACCGGCCTCCTTCTCGAACAACGGCGGCGCCTGCCCCACCAACGTCCCGTTCACCACCGCCCGCACGACCTCCAACTCGACCAACGGCGACTGGACGATCTCGTTGCAGTACGACCCGGCCGGCTCGGTGGGGACCATGACCATCCCGCAGGGCGGATCGATCACCCAGATCTCCGGGCTCGCATCGTGCACCGCCACGGTCGCACCGGACGGACCGGTCTCGATCAGCGGTGCCTGGGTCCCGGGCACCGACACCAGCCCGCCGGTTCTCGACCTCTCGGCCGGTGTGGCCCTGCCAGTCCGGGTGACCGGCGGCCTGGCCTGCCCGACCGGCGCCACCAGCGCGACGCTGAAGGCGCGCTACGCGGTCACCGACACCACGGACCCGGCCCAGCAGATCACGGTCGCGGCCGTATCCGCTGAACCGCCCCCGGCCGTCCGCTGACCGGGATCACCCGACGACGGGCTCGGCGGCCGACCGCGCGGCGGCCGCCGGGCCCAGGAACGGCACCAGCACCAGGTACGTCAGGTCGGGCAGCCGATCCGGCAGCTCGCCGACCCGGCCGGTGCTGACGTGGTCGTAGATGACCCCGTACACGCCCGCGATCGTCGCCTCGATCACGCCGGGCGACACCGGCGGGCGTCCCGCCCGGCGCGGCGCGTCGGCGAAATACTCCAGGTACGGGTGCAGCATCGCCCGGCGGCGGGCGCGGGCCCGGGGGCCTGCGGCGAGGACCTCGACCACCGCCAGCGCGGCGAAGGCCGGCTCGGCGGCCAGCGTCCGCAGCATCGTGTCCAGTCCCCGGTGAACGCGCCGGGGCCACGGCGCGGGCCGGGCGTACGCCGCGCCCACCGTCGTCTGCATCAGCTCGACCCCCAGTTCGAGGGCGGCCAGGAAACACGCCTCCTTGTCCGCGAAATGTTCGTAGAACGCGCGGGTCGACACCCCGGCGGCGGCGCACACGTCGCTCAGCGGCGCGGCGGCGTAGCCGCGTTCGGCCACCGTTCGCGCCATCGCGTCGATCAGCCGGTCACGCTGGGTACGGGCGACGAATTCCCGGGTCAGATCGTGCCGTCCGCGCGGCAGCCGCCGCTCGGGCGCGGTCGCCGAGCGGGAGCCGGGGATGCGCGGGCGCTCCCGCGTCACGTCGGACACGGGGCCAGCCTAATGGTGATCTAGGGTGGGCGCGTGCGTGACATCGCGGTGTTCTCCGGCAGTGCCCACCCCGAGCTGGCGGCTCAGATCTGCGAGCAGCTCGGGGTGCCGTTACTACCCGCCAAGGTCTCCCGGTTCGCCAACGACTGCATCGAGGTGCAGTTGCAGGGCAACTGCCGGGAGCGGGACGTCTTCCTGATCCAGCCGCTCGTGCCGCCGGTCCAGGAGAATCTCGTCGAGCTGCTGTTCATGCTGGACGCGGCCCGGGGTGCCTCGGCCGGGCGGATCACCGTGGTGCTGCCGCACTACGCGTACGCCCGTAGTGACAAGAAGGACGCCCCGCGCATCTCCATCGGCGGCCGCCTGGTCGCGGACCTGTTGCAGACCGCCGGCGCGGACCGCATCCTCGCGATGACCCTGCACTCGCCGCAGGTGCACGGCTTCTTCAGCGTCCCTGTCGATCACCTGCACGCGTTGCGCGAGCTGGCCCACCACTTCCGCGGGTACGACCTGAGCGACACCGTGGTGGTCTCGCCGGACCTGGGCAATGCCAAGGAGGCGGCGGCGTTCGCACGGATGCTCGGCATCGAGGTGGCCGCGGGCGCCAAGCAGCGGTTCGCCGACGACCGGGTCGTGATCAGCTCCGTGATCGGCGAGGTGGCCGACCGGGACGTCATCGTCCTGGACGACGAGATCGCGAAGGGCAGCACGGTGTTCGAGCTGCTGAACCGGCTGCGGGAGCGCAACGTGCGCAGCGTCCGGGTGGCCTGCACGCACGGGCTGTTCACCGGTGACGCGATCGCCCGGCTGTCGGCCGAGAAGGAGATCGAGGAGATCGTCTGCACCAACACGGTGCCGATCGCGCCGGGCAAGGCCACGGACAAGCTGACCGTGCTGTCGGTCGCTCCGGCGCTGGCCGAGGCGATGCGCCGGATCCACAACGGCGAGTCGGTGAGCGCCCTGTTCGGGTGACCGGTGAGGGGGCGTCCACCCCCACGAACGAGGGCGGTGGCGTGGGGTGACGGCCTTGTCGGGACTCCTACCCATCGTGCGAACTCGGGCCGTGACACTTGCGTGGCAATAAGGACAAAAGCAAGATTCCGGATCGGTGAGGAAAGGCAGCCGGCCGGAAGGACACGACCTCAGGTGACCCGGGATCCCGCAAGCGGTGCCGCGTCGGCGGCCGCCGACGGTCCGTCGGCCCTGGATCTGAGCGGCCGGTGCGTCGGTGGCTCGTACCTGCTCGTCGAACCCATCGGGCAGGGAGCCACCGGCCAGGTGTGGCGCGGCGTCGACCGCGCCACCGGCGCGCCGGTCGCCGTCAAGGTGCTCTACGAAGGGCTGCTCCACCAGCCCAAACTCGTCTCCCGCTTCGTCCAGGAACGCACCATCCTGCTCATGCTGCGGCACCCCAACGTCGTCCGGGTGCGCGATCTGTTCAGTGTGGGGGAGACCCTGGCCCTGGTCATGGACCTGGTGCCGGGCGGCAGCCTGCGCGACCACCTGCGCGAGCACCGTACGGTGGCACCGGCTGAGGCGGCCCGGCTCACGGCCCAGGTCGCCGGAGCCCTCGCCGAGGCGCACGAACTCGGGGTGGTGCACCGCGACCTCAAGCCGGACAACATCCTGCTGGAATCCGAGGACGGGCGGCTGCGTACGCGGCTCACCGACTTCGGCATCGCCCGGATGCTCACCACTCCCAGCCTCACCATGCCGCACGCGGTCGTCGGCACCCCGCACTACATGGCGCCCGAGTCGTTCCAGAAGGTGCCCGCCACCCCCGCCGCAGACGTGTACGCCCTCGGCGTGCTGCTCTACGAACTGCTCACCGGCCATCCGCCGTACGAGGGTGATTCGGTGCCGGAGCTGATGCGGCAGCATCTGGCCGGGCAGCCGGTGCGCCGCCCCGGCATCCCGGATCCACTGTGGGAGGTCATCCGGGACTGTCTGCAACCGGACGCCCGGTTGCGGCCCACCGCCGCCGGCCTCGTCGCCGAGCTGCGCCTGCTCCCGCACCCACCCGGACGGGTCGTACCCGGGCACCCCCTGGAGGCCCAGAGCCCGGCCGGTGCGACTCGGAGGATCCTGGATCCGGCCGGCCGCGCCGACGCCGCAGCATTCGTGCCGCCGGGCTCGGCGGGTGCGACTCGGATCCTGGATCCGGCGGGCCGCGCCGACCCCACAGCGTTCGTGGCCCCCGATTCGGCCGGTGCGACTCGGATCGTGGATCCGGCGGGCCGCGTCGACTCCACGAGCCCGGCAGGATCGGGCTTGTCGGCAGCCTCCGCGGGATCGGCGGCGCTGCCGCCGCGGTCGGGCGGATCGGGCAGGTCGGGCAGATCGAGCAGGTCGGGACGGGCGGGTCACCCCGACCCGGCCGGGGAGCGGCGCTGGGCCCGCCCGCTGGTTGCGGTCGTGCTGGTGGTGGGCGGTGTGATGGTCGCCGCGGGCGCCGCCACGACCGCATCGCGGCTGGGCCGAACGGACGGCGCGATCGCAGACACCGAGCTCGCCGGGCCGGATGTGGTACTGCCGGCGCGGTCACGGTCCATCACGTCGGCACCGGGGCACCTGAGTGTCAGCCACTCCACCGCCGACGTGACGTCACCGCGATCGTTGTCCGGCCACCCGCCCCGCCGCCAGGTCGAAGCCGCGGTCACTCGTACCGTGCCGTCCCCCACCGCTCGTAGTCGCGGACCGGCTCCCGCCGGTCCGCCGTCGCGCCCGCCCACGCGAACGCCCGGGGGGACGCCGTACGGGCCGCCGCAGTGCCGGCAGGACGTCCGGTCCACGGATTCCGGCCCGATCGTCGTGCAGGCCTGCTTCGCCCTCGGTGCCGACGTCAAGGTGCAGGCGGATCTGACCGCCCCGGCCGGTGGGCGAGCGGGCATGGTGGTGTTCCTCGTGGATGTCGACGCGGGCCGCCCGGCCGGGGTTGCGAGAGACTGTCGCCGGGTGCGGGACGCCGATCCGGGGATCCGACGGACCTGCGGACCCACCGCGCTGAACCCGCCGCGCGGGCACCGGTATCAGTTGGTGGTGTCGTGGCAGTACCGGACCCGCGGGACCGGTGAGGTGAGCGGCCGCAGCGTCAGCGACGTCTTCACCTGGTGAGGCGTGTCCCCGGCCAGGCCTACTGCTCCTCGGATCTGCGGCGCAGTTCCTCCTCGCGCTGCCGCAGGTCGGCCTCCCAGCGCCGGAGCAGCTCCTCGTCCTGTTTCCGGGACGGCGCGAGGCCGCGGAGAAACTCCGGGTCGTCGTCCGGCGCGACCGGCCGGGGACGGGGCCGCTCGTTCTCAGGGAACCCGCTACCGGGCCGCCACACCTGTCCATTGCTGAGGCGTACGGGCCGGGCGGGGCGGCCGGCGACGAACCATGCGATCGCGCCGATCGGCGAGAAGAGCAGGATCAGCAGGACCCACACCGCGCGGGGCAGTGCCCGGATCGTGTACTCCTCGGCGGAGAGGCAGTCGATCAGCGCCACGACCAGCAGGGCCAGGTCGAGCAGCGCGAACAGCGAATAGAGCCGGATCATGGCGACGATGATCGCAGAGCGGCGGCGATCGCGGGGCCCCGATGTCCTCCGGGGCCCCGCGATGCGGCGGACGGACGGCCCGGCGGCGTGGTGGCCGCCGCCGGGCCGCGCTTGCGGACGGATCAGAGTGCGTCGAGCAGGGCGGGCATGTAGCCGTCGGTGTAGCCCGTCTGGTTGGGGTGGAAGGAGTCGGTCGGTGGGGTCACGGTGATGCCGTTGATCCAGGCGCCGTTGGCGCAGATGCCACGGCCGTCGAAGTTGTTACGAACCTCGGCGTACCGGAATCCGGCCGCGCGGGCGCGGTCGCGGATGATGTCGTTGAGGTCATTGTCGCCCGCATTGATCATCTGCCGCTTGGCGATGCTCATGCCCGCGAAGCCGCAGCTCTCGGACGTCGTGTCGAACAGGACGGGGTAGCCCAGCACCACGATGTCCGCGTTCGGTGCGTGCGAGCGGATATCCCGGTACGCCGCATCGAGTTTGCCGGGCAGGACGTCGCGGACATAGTCGTGTGCTACGTCCACGATCGACTTGCAGCCGCTGTCGGACAGCAGGGTGCAGGAGATGACGACCGGCCCGAATCCCGCGTCATTACCGCCGATGGTGACGGTGACCAGGTCGGTCTTGTCGCTCAGCGCAATCATCTGGGTCAGCCGCATGCTGTCGATGGTGGCGCCGTAGCAGGCGATGTTCGTGTACGACTTGGGGTGGTTCTCAGTGGCCCATTGGGCCGGGTAGGCGAAGACGCTGCGCAGGCACAGCCCGCTCTGGTCCGGTGCGCCGGCACCGGCCGAGAAGGAGTCGCCGAGCGCGACGTAGTCGGTGTTCTGGTAGGTGACCGCTGCCTGGGCGGGGGCTGCGGTCAGGGCGGTCAGCAGGGTCGTCGTGACGAGGCAGGCCAGGACGGAAAGGCGTCTGCTCATCGGTGGGGCCTCCGGATCCGCGATGGGATGGGGGCCGAAGCGCTCCGGTTACCGCAGAGTAAGTCAAGAGAAGAGGTAAAGAAACACAGTGACATCGGTGTTACCTCGTAGTAACATCCGTCGATGTCACCTGCATCTATGTCATGCAGTCATGTTACGTGTGCGAATAGTGGCGTACTCTCACCGGCTTTGCAGCCGGTCTTCAGCGTGCGCACAAGTTCGGCCGCTAACTTTCAGAACATGGATGCAGAACGAGCCACCCGGATCGTCGAGACCCTGCAAACCCGCAACGTTTTCGCGCATGTGAAATTGCCGCATGCCGGCCTTACGCGGCACGGCGTCCGCGTCGTGCTGCCGGGCGGGCGCGAGGCGATCTGGGACACCGACGGTACGGCCGGTCTCGAGGCCCAGGTCATGCGTGACGGCATGCTGGTGGGCTTCGTGCCCTCCATCCCGGGTTCGGAGAACTTCGGCGACGCCCAGATCGTCGAGGCCATCGCCACGGCGGACTACGACCGGGCGGGTGCGACCAGCCGGCCGGCCACCCCGCGCGACCGGGTAGCGGCCGCGCCCCGTCCCGGCGCGGTTTCGGCCGCGCCCAGCCCGCTCAGCCTCGCCGCACGCCTACGCCGGACCTTCCGCGACTGACCCCGGGGGTCGGTCCCGACCGCGCGAGGGGATCTCCCCGCGGGTCGGCCCGCGAGCGCCCGAGGGCCGGTGTCCGACTTCCCGGCCCTCGGGCGCCCGGGTCATCCCACTGCGACGCTCGTGTCGCCGGCGGGCAGCACCCGGCCCTGCGCGTCCTTCGCGGTCAACCTGCTCAGTTTCGTGCTCGGCGTGACGTCGCGCGGCCGGAACCAGAACACGGTGACCGACGAGTCCTCGCTCCACACCGCGCGCTCGGCGATCACCGTGCGCCCGTCGGCGCGGGCGGTGATGGTCGCCGGCGCTCCGACGTAGTAGCCGAACGTCAGCGTCGTCCCGGCGTCGATCGTCATGGCGCGCTGCACGGCGTGGAAGCCGGGACTGCGGTCGGAGCCATCGACGTCGTTCGTCATGACCTCGTCCCTCAGGGACCCGTCGGCGGACCGGCGCCCGAGCTGGAACCCGAAATGCACGCCGGACTGGCCCGGAACCTCCACGGGTTGGGCGTAGAGCACCCACTCGGCGGCGTCGGCCTTCACCCCGGTCGGCATCACCTCGCCCAGTACGTGGCTGTTCGGAGCGGTCGCGACCCCGGCGGGACCGGCCGGCGCGCTGGGTGGCCCACCCGCCAGGCGGGCCACCTGGCCACCGCCGACCAGCAGGACGCCGACGGCCAGCGCGGAGGCGGCACCCACGGCGACGCGGCGCCGGCGACGCAACCGCCCCCCGGACGCCATGACCTGATCGAGGTTGAGGACCCGGGGCGCAAAGCCCGGCGGCGACTGCAACGCGTCGCGCAGGTCGTCGAGGTCGGTCATCGGTGCACTCCGCTCTCCTGGTTCCTGCGCTGTCCCGGCACGGGCGGGTCCACCACCGTGACGCGCAGCTTGGCCAGGCCCCGCGAGTTGAGGCTCTTGACGGTGCCGAGGGAGAGGTTCAACTCCCGCGCCACCTCCGCCTCGGGCAGATCCACGTAGTGGCGCAACACGATCACCGCCCGTTCCCGGGGTGACAGCACGTCCAGCGCGCCGATCAGCCAGCGCCGCCGGGTCACGTCGTCGGCGAGATCGCGCGGGACCGGTCCCTCGGGCAGCTGCTCCGTGGCGTACTCGCGCAGGGGGCGGCGCCACTTGTCGGTGACCAGGTTGGCCAGCACGGTGCGGGCGTACGCGTAGGCGTCGCGGCGGCGGACCCGGGCCCACGCCGCGTACGTGCGTACCAGCGCGGCCTGTGCCGCGTCCTCGGCCTCGTGCCGGTCGCCGGTCAGCAGGAACGCCACGTGCTGCAACCGAGCCGAGCTCGCCGTCGCGAACTCGACGAACTCGTCGTCACCGCGCGCCATGCGCTGCCATCTCTGCCACGGCCGCAACTACGAGCGAGCGCCCCGAAAGGTTGCCGGTCGCGGCGGCAACTTTTCGCCGCCACCACCCGTCTCGATCTGCGCACCACACCACCCGATCATCGAGGAGGGGATCCACCCCATGAAGAGCACGAGGAACCGCTGGCTGTACGCGGGCGGCTCGGCCGTGGCCTGCGCCGCCGTCATCGCCGCCGGTACGGTGGCCGCCAACGCCGGGATGACCGCGAGGACCGGCGGTCCGGCCGTCGGGGCGGGCGCGGCGCCGAGCGCGTCGGCGGCCCCCGTGCCGTCGACCAGTGGCGCACCCGGGCGGCCCGACCCCAACCCGCCGAAGCCCGAGCCCATCGGCCAGGTCATCGACAGCGGCATCGCCGCCCGCGAGGGCACCTGGGTGTTCTACGGCGTGCCCGTCGCCGAGAAGGCCCTGCCGACCGTGCATTTCGGGGTGATGGCCGGACGACGGCTGCCGGGTGGGACGCTCACCGCGGACGTCATGACCAACGAGGTCACCGGCTCCGACCGGGCGCCCGGCTTCCACGCCGTGCAGGCCGGGATGGGCATCGAGGCGGGCCAGTCACCGACGTTCGGCTACTACGCGGGCCCGGCGACCCGGATCACCGCCCGCGCGAACGGCCGTACGGTCACCGCGCATCAGGCGCGGTGGAGCGAGGACCGCTCCGTGGTGGTGTTCTGGTTCGACCCGGCCACCCGGGGGATCAGCCGGCTGGCCGCGTACGACCGGGGTGGCCGCAAGCTGCCCACGGGCAACGCCGGGGTCGGGGTCGGCTAGTTCCAGACCTCGCGGACACGCGCCACGGCCTCGGCCGCCTGCGACCGTCCCGCCTCGGCGGCGGGCGCACGGCGGGCGGGGTCGAGCGCGTTGGGGCCGATCGCCGTCACCGCGGCGGCGTCCGGGCTCACCACGACGGACCGCACGCCGGGGCCCAGTGCCGCGGCCTGGGCGTCCGGGCGGCCCGCGCGGCGGGCGGACCGGCTCATCGGGGCGATCACGACCACCCGCTGGCAACCGCGGGCGAGGTCGACGTTGGCCACCGAGCGCACGCCGCCGTCGACGTACCGGGTTCCGTTCACTGTCATCGGCGGCCAGACCAGGGGGACCGCGCAGCTGGCCGCGACCGCGTCGACCAGGGACACGCCGCTGCCGCGGTCGAAGACCACCACCTCGCCGGTCTCGGCGACGACCGCGGGGATGAGCAGCGGGGTGGTGGGCCACTCGTCCGTGCTGACCCGTTGCGCGATCACCGCGAGGCGTTCGGCCTCCGGCACCGTACGGGCGCGCAACGCGGCCCGGCCGATGCGGGCGCGGCCCTGGCGGCCGTCGCCGGGCCAGAGCCCCGCGATCGCGAAGTGCCAGATCACCCGGGCGCCGATCTTCGCCGCGATCTCGTGCGTGGCGGCGGCGCGCTGGGATGCGTACATCTCGGCCAGGTCGGCGCCCGTGGTCACCTGCGCGGCCACCACGGAGCCGGCCGAGGTGCCCACGAACAGGTCGGCGCCGGTCAGGTCGAGGCCGTGCTCGGCGAGGCCGTGCAGCAGGCCGATCTCCCAGGCGACGCCGGTGACGCCACCCCCGCCCAGCACCAGTGCCCTGCGGTCACCCGTCATGGCGCCATCCAAGCATGACGATCGACTATCCACCAGCGGGGACGCCCGGTCACGGTCGGTGAGAATGCCTTCTGTTTTGGCCCGGTATGTCCGTACGGATGGGACCATGGACGTTCGGGGCCGTCGCCGTTCCCGCGGGGCGACCCAGTCGAGACCCGCAAAGGACTTCCAGCACATGCGCAACGCAGAGCACGACGACTCCGCCGCCGGGCAGCCCGTGCCGGATGGCGTGTACGCGTCCGCCGTGGCACGCCGTTCCCGGCGCCGCAAGCAGATCCTGGCCGGGGCCCTCGGTGTCACCGCCCTCGTGGGCGCCGGGGTCTATCTGGTCGCGGACCGCGCGACCAGGGACACCGACACCGCCGCCGGGACCGGCGCTGTCGTGCAGCCGGGGCCGGGCGGCACCGGCCCGGGCGCCACGGCCGGAACCGGTGCCGCCACCACTGGTTCCAAGGCGCCCCAGCCGAAGGCGGGAGTCAAGCGCACCCCGTCGCCCGCCGTGACGACCCCGCGACCAAAGACCACGGCCGAGCAGATCGCGGCGGTCCGTTCGGCCGCACGCTCGGCTGCCAGCAGGGTCCACCGTCCGGTGACCCAGGGTCAGGTCGCGGTGGCTCCGCAGGACCTGACCACGTCGATGGTGCGCACCGGCGGCGAAAGCATCACGGTGTTCTCCGCTCATCAGGACCTCACCGGATACGGCCCGCTGGGCTGGGCCGCCGACAAGGGGAAGAAGGCGGGTGAAGCCCGCTGTACGCAACGGATCCGGACGAGCACGAACACACCGGCCACGATTCGCCCGACGATGCTGCTCTGCTGGAACACCAGCTCCGAACGCAGCGTGTTCACCATCGCGGTGAAGCCGTCCGGGCGCCCCGCTACGGCGAACAGCGTCGCGATCATCGACCGTACGCTGGCCACGCTGGACTGAGCGCCAGCCTCATCTCGAATCGGCCGGCCGCCTGAGTGCGGCCGGCCTTTCCGTTTGCGTCAGCCCGGTGCAGCGAGCGTGCTCCGATGACCGGCCGAAGCCGCCCCGGAAAGCGGGGCACGAAGGCGGCCCGGAGCGTTCGCTCCGGGCCGCCGCCGCATGCTCTTTTCCGTCAGGCGATCGTCCTGTCGGACCGGTCGCTCAGTGCTGTGCCACCGATCAGAACGGCGCGACCGTGAAGGTCGATCCGCTGGAGACGATCGACGTGTCCACACCCGCCGTCAGGCTGGCGCCCGGCGTGGAGTCGCTGACCACCGTCACGGTGTAGGTGCCGATCGGGACGTCCGCGGTGTTCGTCGTGCCGTCCGCGTTCAGCGTCGTGGCGAGGTCGAACGAGCAGATGATCTCCGTGTCCGAGATCGGGATCACGCTGGTGCACTCGGTGATCGGCGGGTTGGCCCAGTCACCCGTGGACGCGGTCGGGTCGTAGGTGTCGTTGACCAGGAAGACCCGTGCGTCACCGTTCGCGACCGGGTTGCCCGTGCCCCACGTCAGGGCCGAGAATCCGGCGCCCAGGATGTCCAGGAACACCGTCGGCGGCGTTCCGCTCGTGGGTGCGGGCGGTGCCGTGTTCGGCGTGACCGTGATGCCGTACGCGAAGGTGAACCCGTTCGAGCCGGTCAGGGTCTTAGTACCCGCGGCGGTGGTGACGCTCACGTTGAACTGGCCCGGCGCGTGTGCGCTGGTCGTGCCGGTGATCGAGGTGCCGGTCACCCCGGTGACGGTCACCGGGCTGCCGCCGATGGAGACACTCACGGCCGTCGGGTCGGTCGGGAAGCCCGTACCGGTGATCGTCACCGTGCTGCCGCCCTGCGCCGGACCGGCGGCCGGGTTGATGGCCGTCAGCGAGACGTTGGGCGCGATGGTGTAGGTGGCCGCGGCGGCTATGAGCAGGGCGCCCGGGCCCGTGCCCGCGTAGACGCAGGTGTTGTACTGCGCGCTCGTCTCCGCGCCCGTCAGGTCCACGCTCGTCGGCACTGTGACAACGAGCTTGCTGTTCGAGATCTTGGTGATACTCGTGCCGACGTCACCGGCCGGCGTGGCGCCGTAGGTGTCGGTGCAGGCGGTGCGGTTGAACTGCACACCCGGCGAGGTGATGCCGCTGAGGATCGCGGTGGCACCGGTCACGGTGATCGGCGTCGCCACGCCAGCCGGTCCGACGGACGGGCTGAGCGTGATGCCGGGGAGCACCTTGAGGGTGCTGCCCGAGCCGAGCAGTGCGCTGGTACCCACGGTGGTGCCGCCGTAGACGCACAGGTTGTACGTACCGTTGGCCAGCGTGTTCGGCGCCGTCACAGAGGCATCCGTCGCGTTGGTCTTCGTCGCGGTGGCGGTGGTGACGCTGGTCGTGGTGTAGAGGGTCGGGCAGGTGCCCGTGGCGAACAGCGCGCCGATCGTGGTGTAGTTCGTCAGCCACGCCGCGCCGCCCGCCGTGACCGTCAGCGTGGCCGTGTTACCGGCCCCGGCGGTCGCCGGCGTTGACGACAGGGTGGCCGCTACCACCGAGTACACCGGGGTGGTCGAGTGACCGGCGATGGCGGAGGTGGAGGTGGTGCCCGCGTACAGGCAGACGCGGTAGGTGCCGGCGAGCGCGACGGCAGCGGGCACGGTGACCGTACCGCTGTTCGCGTCGGTCTTGGTCGCGGTCGCGATGAAGTTGCCTGCCGACGACGTGGTGCCCAAAGTGGTGGGGCAGGTGGTCGCACTCGTGAGCCGTGCGCCCGGTGTGGTGACGCTGGTGTACACGCCGGTACCGGTCACGGTGATGCTGTTACCACCGCCGACGGTGCCGGATGTCGGGCTGAAGGTGACGACGACGTCGGCGGCCAATGCCGCCGTACTGGACGCGATGACGGCGGCGGCCACCGCCGTCGTCGCGATACCGGCGCGTAACAGATACGCGCCGGCCCTGCGTTGGGACTTCCGCATGCGAGGGTCCTCCTACGGGGTTCCAAGAACCGCGTTATGGGCTGGGTGGGCCCGTGCGCACAGCGGCGTCGTCGGGCCATCTCGCTCGGAGCCTAACTTGGCAATTCCGGACAAATGCGGAGAGTGATGAACTTGATTGGATTTGTACCTATTTAGGCGCCAAAGAGTCCCCGGTAGACGTCAGCGGAGCCCGGATTGCGCACGCAGCGTGCGTCCACGCGGAACAGGCTGGACTGGACACCTCCGGTGTCACAGTTGGAGAAATACGCCTCATACGCCAGATGCGGCGCTCGCGCGGCGAACCACTCGTGCATCCAGCGTATGAACTGCGGATTGTCCCGGCCCGCGTCCCCGGTCGGCACGACGCCCCACTCGCCCACGGCGAACGGCTTGCCGTGGCGCAGCGCGAATTCGTACAGCCAGGTGAGGCCCTCGGGGCGGGCGGCGATGCGGTCGAAGTCGGCCTTGGTGGGCGACCACGGATAGTGGTCGTAATTGTCGATGCCGACGATGTCGACGTACTCGTCGCCGGGGTAGCAGTTGGTGCTCAGGCCGCCGCAGAGGTGCTGTGGGGTGCTGTGCGCGTTGATGGTCCAGTCGAACACCACGGCGGGGTTGGTGGCGCGGATGTTGTCGGCGGCGTGGCGGTAACAGGCGATCCACGTCTGCGGGTCGCGCCCGCCCCACTGGCTCGTACGCTCGTTGAACTCCCACCCCAACCGCACGATCGAGTCACCCCGGCCGTACTGGACCATGAGGTTGCCGAAGTTGCGCCAGGACTGGTCGAACTCGCCCCGCGCGCAGGCGGGCAGCGCGGCCTCGCCGCCGATCGGCACCAGGCCCTGGGAGATGACCAGTACCCCGTCGAAGTCTTCGAAGTACTCGAAGGTCCACCCCGTGCCGCTGGTCATGGTCTCGTAGGAGGTCCGGTCGGTGTAGGTCTGGGCGACCCGGCAGGCCCGGCCCCGCTCGGCGCAGAACTGCGCGACACTCGCGGCGTCCAGCACGGGGTCGCCGTTGACGCCCGACAGGCCGTTCGGGCCGGGCCAGGCGCCGGCGGCCCGGGGCTGGGCCAGCAGGGTGTGTGCCGAGCGCTCCGGCGGGGTCGTGGCGGGCCCGCCGGTCGGTGCGGGCGGGGCCGACGCGCTCCGGGTGACGGGCGGGGGCGGCGGCGCCATGTGGCTGGTCTCGGCCTTCGTCTGTACGGCGGTCGCCGCGCCGAGCCCCAGCAGGGCGACGACCACAGTGCCCGTCGCGATCCAGAGGGAGCGCCGGCTGGACGCGGGCTGGCTGGCCATGCGGGAGAAGCCTCCTGGTCGATGTGCGGACGCTGTCCCGCCGTGCACGGGTGATCCCCGGTGCGGGGCGTCCGGTCGGGCGCCGTCGCCACCGAGGGTAGCCGCCGCGGGCATGCCCGTCCGCCGCCCCGCCTGACTCCCCTGGCATGTCGGGGACCGGGGCGGATCCGGGGGCGCGGTTCCGGAACCACCGGATTCGGAAATCTGGCGTTAACGTGCCATTGACAATCATGACTCACTCCACGGATGCTGAGAGCGCTCTCACGGCCGTGAAGCACCGTCCCGCCACCGTCGGCGCTCCGTCCCCGCGCCGGCGGACCCGACGTTGCAGGAGGGTCCACCGTGTTCGAGCAACCTCGCCAGCCCCGCCGCCGACGCCGCCTAGCGGCAGCCGCCGCCGCGCTCGCGGTCGGCATCAGCACCGCAGTCACGGCCATCACGACGACCGGCGCCGAGGCCGCGGTCACGGCCGACACGCTCCCGCTGACCATCGCCAACCAGTCGGGTCGCGGCGAGCAGGTGTACGTGTACAACATCGGCACCCTGCTCAGCACGGGCCAACAGGGCTGGGCCGACGCCAGCGGCACCTTCCATCCCTGGCCCGGCGGCGGCTCACCGCCCGTGGACGCACCGGACGCCTCGATCACCGGGCCCGCCGCGGGCGCCAGCCTCACGATCCGGATGCCGAAGTTCTCCGGCCGGGTCTACTTCTCGTACGGCCGCAAGCTCGTCTTCCAACTCGCCACCGGGGGCCTCGTCCAGCCCGCCGTGCAGAGCCCGGCCGACCCCAACGCCGACACCCTGTTCAATTGGACCGAATACACCCTCAACGACGACGGCCTGTGGATCAACAGCACCCAGGTCGACATGTTCTCCGCCCCGTACGCGGTCGGGCTCACCAGGAGCGACGGCAGCACCATCAGCACCGGGCGGCTCAAGCCCGGCGGCTACCGGGCGTTCTTCGACGCGCTGCAGGACCTGCCCGGCGGATGGGCGGGCCTGGTCCGTACCCGCTCCGACGGCACCGTCCTGCGGGCGCTGGCCCCCGGTCACGGCGTGGAGGCCGGTGCGCTGCCGGGCACCCTGCTGGACGACTACGTCAACCGGGTCTGGGACCGGTACCGCGTCCAGACCCTGACCGTCGCCCCGTTCGCCCAATCGCCCGAGATCGAGTACTACGGCCGGGTCACCGGGGACGTCATGACGTTCACGGACGCGGCCGGGCGGGTCGTCACCACCTTCGGCAAGCCGGACTCCGACAGCATCCTCGGCTGCTACAAGCTGCTCGACGCCCCCAACGACCTGGTCCGCGGCCCGATCTCACGGACCCTGTGCGCCGGGTACAACAGGGGCACGCTGCTGTCCAGCGCGGACCAGCCGTACAACGAGCCGGGCGAGTTCTACGCCGACGACGTCACCAACGAGTACGCCCGGCTCGTGCACGCGCAGATGGCGGACGGCCGGGCGTACGCGTTCGCCTTCGACGATGTCGGCGCCCACGAGTCGCTCGTGCACGACGGGGCGCCGGTGCACGCGTCCATCACGCTCGACCCGCTCGACTGAACAGTGCGCCCCGAGCAGGGCCGGCGCCGCGCCGGCCCTGCTCCCACGCGCGACGCCGACCACGCCACGCCGGACCCTGCCCGAGCGGCGCGGCGGCATCCACTAGCCTGTGCCGGTCTCGTACCGCCGCTGCACAGGAGGCGCAGATGCGCACCGCCTACCGGGTCCTGGCCCTGCTCATCGCCGTCGGCGTCGTGGTGCAGGCCGCCACCGTCGCGTACGCCTGGTTCGTGGTGCTGCACGACACCGACTCCGGCGGCGTGTTCGACAAGAACACGATGAACGGCGGCCACGAGGCGCACGAGGTCATCGGCATGATGGTGCTGCCCACGATCGCGGTGCTGCTGCTCCTGGTCGCGTTCTTCGCCAAGGTGCCCGGCGGGGTGATGTGGGCCGCGATCACCCTCGGCGTGGTCCTGCTCCAGGTGGTGCTGGGCACCACCGGTGCGAGCGTCCCGTTCGTCGGCCTGCTGCACGGCATCAACGCGTTCGCGGTCGCCGGTGTCGCCTCGGTCGCCGCCGCCAAGGCGCGCCGTGCGGGCGAGGCCGCCGCGGCCACCCCGGCCTGACCCGGTGTCCGGACGCCTGCGCCTGGTCGTCGCCGTGGTGGCGGCCGCGGCCGTGCTCGGACCGCTCGGCTGGTTCTGGCAGCGCAGCCTCGTACCGGACACCTACGACATGGCCGCCATGGGGTATCCCGACGACGGCGGCGGCCCACCCGGTCACGGGCACGTCGGCGGCCTGAGCGTCGCCGACCTGACCGGCCCGTCCGGCCCGGCCGACGTGTCGGTCACCCTCACCGCCCGCCGCGAGGGCGCCGGATACACCCTCAACCACGTCTCGCCCGGCCCGGAGATCCGGGCCCGGCAGGGGCAGCTCGTCGAGGTGCGGCTGGTCAACGAGTCAGTGCCGGACGGCGTCACCCTGCACTGGCACGGCGTCGACGTGCCCAACGCCGAGGACGGCGTCGCGGGCGTCACCCAGGACGCGGTCGGGCGCGGCGGGTCACACGTGTACCGGTTCGTGGTGCGCGACGCGGGAACGTACTGGTACCACTCCCATCAGGTCGGCCACGAACAGGTCCGGCTCGGCTTGTTCGGCGCGCTGGTCGTCACGCCCGCACCGCCCGCCACCGTCGGATCCGATGCGGACCCGGTCGTCGCGGTGCACACGTACGGCGGGAAGCGCACGGTCAACGGCCGGGCGGGGGTGAGCAGCCTCAACGTCCGGCCCGGCATGCGGGTACGCGCCCGGATCATCAACACCGACGCCGGGCCGATCCGCGTCTGGGTCGGCGGCGCCCCGTACGAGGTGGTGGCAGTGGACGGGCGGGACGTGCACGGGCCGTCGGCGGTCACGGACACCGCCGTGCTGGTCACCGCGGGCGGCCGGATCGACGTGGCGTTCACCGTGCCGGAGGCCGGCGCCCGCGTCGAGGTCGGTGCGAGCACGGCCCTGGCCGTCGGCCCCGGACCGGGCGCGCCCACCACCGCACAGCCGCGGGCCACCCTCGACCTGCTCGGGTACGGCACACCCGCACCGCTCGGCTTCGACCCCGCCAGGGCCACCCGGGTCTTCGAGTACCGGGTCGGCCGCCGCCCCGGCTTCCTCGACGGCCGCCCCGGTCTGTGGTGGACGGTCAACGGGCATCTCTTCCCGGACCTGCCGATGTTCATGGTCGCCACCGGTGACGTCGTACGGATGACGGTCGCGAACACCAGCGGCGAGGTGCACCCCATGCATCTGCACGGCCATCACGCCGTGGTGCTCAGCCGCAACGGGACCGCCGCCACGGGCAGCCCGTGGTGGGTCGACTCCCTCGACGTGGCCGACGGCGACACGTACGAGATCGCGTTCATCGCGGACAACCCGGGCATCTGGGTGGATCACTGCCACAACCTGCAGCACGCGGCGGAGGGGCTGCTGGCCCACCTGGCGTACCAGGGGGTCAGCACCCCGTACCGGGTCGGTGGCGCGGCCGGTAACCAGCCCGAGTAGGCCTCAGAGGTAGAGGCCCGTCGCGGGCGGTGCGGCGGCGACCGTGAGCGGGCGGGCGTCCGTGCGCAGCGCGTACAGTTCGGCAAGCGTGGCGCCGTCCGCGCCGATCCCCGACGGGCGGCCCAGCCAGGACACCGCCTCGGCGTACGGCAGCCGCCCGACCTCGATGCTGGCCAGGCAGCGGCCCGGCCGCACGACGGCCGGATGCAGCGACGCCAGGTCCTCGTTCGTGGTGATCGCGATGAGCGCGTGGCGGCCCTGCCCGAGCAGACCGTCGGTCAGGTTGAGCAGCCGCGACAACGACTGCCCGGCGTTCGCCTTGGCCTCGCCCCTGATCAGCTCGTCGCAGTCCTCCAGCATCAGCAGCCGCCAGCGCGGCTCGTCGTCGTCCCCGCCGCCCAGCGCGACACTCATCAGATACGCGGGATCGCTGAACAGCCGCTCCGGATCCAGCACGCAGTCCACCTGGCACCACCCGCGCCACGCCTGGGCGAGTGCGCGCAGCGCCGTGGTCTTGCCCGTGCCCGGCTCCCCGTGCAGGAGCAGCAGCCGGCCGTTGATCGACGTGCCGTCCAGGGCCATGAGCCGTTCGAGGGTACGGGCCACCGCGCTCGCGTAGTTGCGGCGGATCTGCGGCCACCCGGCCGCGTCGATCTCACGTGGCACGCGGCGTGGCCCGTGCTGCCCGAAGTGCCAGAAGCCCACCGGTACGGTGTCGGCCGCGGGCGCGGGCGGCTCCACCGCACCCTCGGTCACGCTCGCCAGCACCCGCTCGGCCAGTTCCGCGGTGGTCGCGGTGACGGTCACCCTGGCGCGCCGGCTCTGCGGCCACCGGATCACGTGCAGCGTCCACCCGTCACCCACGGCGAGGCGGCTGTGGATGTCCTCCTCGGACGCCTCCCGCACGGTGCGGGCGTCGTCCGTGCTGAGCCGGGCATCCGCCCGGACGTTCTCCAGGGTGCTGGTCCGGCCGAACGGCTCCCGACCCGTCGTGAACCCGTCCAGGGCCAGCAGGTCGACCACGTCCACCAGCCGGTCGGCGTCGTCGACGGCGCCGGACACCGGCACCGCGCCGGACGCGTGTGACCGGGCCGCGGCGCCGGTGGAGGCGGGCGGGTTGACCGCCTGCTCCACGGCGCGGCTGCCGAGCCGGTCGACGGTCTGGTGAGGGGCACGCATGCTTTCCATGATCAGCCAGGACCGCCGATGCGGCATCCCGTTTTCCCTCGACGGCCAGCGGGAACGCCCGGGCTCTCGCGGCGTCCGCCCGGACCGGAACCGACCGTGGCGCGCAGCACCGGGCCCCCGCCGCCGGTCAGTCCTGGACGCGGGTGAGCACGAACACCGGGATGACCCGCTCGGTGTTGCGCTGGTACTCCGCGTACCGGGGGAACGCGGCGACCGCCCGTAGCCACCACTCGTCGCGCTCCGCGCCCTCGGTCTCGTGCGCCAGATAGTCGTGCCGTTCCGCGCCGTCCTGCAGCTCGACCCGCGGATTCTTGCGCAGGTTGTACACCCACACCGGGTGTTTCGGGGCACCGCCCAGCGAGCCGACCACCACGTACCGGCCGTCGTGTTCCACCCGCATGAGCGGGGTCTTGCGCAGCTTGCCGGTCCTGGCACCCACCGAGGTCAGCAGCACGATGGGCAGGCCGAGGATGGTGTCGGCCTCGGTCCCGCCGGACGCCTCGTACGACTCGGCCTGCTGGCGGGCCCAGTCGGTCGGGCTCGGCTCGTACTCTCCGGTCAGTGGCATTCTGTTCTCCTTTGTCCGACGGCCGACCCCCACAGTAGACACATTTCACCCGGCGGTGTGTCGCTGGGCGAACGCCATGAGGTCGCGCCGCTCGATCGCCGCCGCCATCAGCTCCGGGAACGCGTCGGGTGTGCAGGCGAAGGCGGGAACCCCGAGGCCGGCGAGTGCGGCCGCGTTCTCGTGGTCGTACGCCGGAGCCCCCTCGTCCGAGAGCGCCAGCAGCGCCACCACCTGCACCCCCGCGGCGGTCAGCTCCGCCACCCGGCGCAGCATCTGCTCCCGGACACCGCCCTCGTACAGGTCGCTGACCAGCACCACGATGGTGTCCCGGGGCCGCGTGACGAGCTGCTGGGTGTACGCCAGCGCCCGGTTGATGTCCGTGCCGCCGCCCAATTGCGTACCGAACAGCACCTCGACCGGATCGCTGAGCTGTTCTGTCAGATCGACCACCGCGGTGTCGAAGACCACCAGGGAGGTCCGCAGCGAGCGCACCGAGGCGAGCACGGCCGCGAACACCCCGGCGAAGACCACCGACGAGGCCATCGAGCCGGACTGGTCGACGCAGAGCACGACGTCGCGGTGCACCGCCGAGGCGCGCCGGCCGTAGCCGATCAGCCGCTGCGGGATTACCGTCCGATGTGCCACCTGGTAGTGCCGGAGGTTCGCGCGGATCGTGCGGTCCCAGTCGATGTCGGCGTGCCGGGGGCGGCGGATCCGGGCCGCCCGGTTCAGCGCGCCCGCGACCGCCGCGCGGGTACGCTGCGCGAGGCGCCGCTCCAGATCGTCGACGACCGACCGGACCACCCGCCGGGCCGCCTGCTTGGCCTCGGCGGGCATGACCCGGTTGAGCGACAACAGGGTCCCCACGAGGTGGACGTCCGGCTCCACCGCCGCCAGCATCTCCGGCTCCAGCAGCAGCCGGGTCAGATCCAGCCGCTCGATCGCGTCCGCCTGCATGACCTGCACCACCGTGCGGGGGAAGTACTCCCGGATGTCGCCGAGCCAGCGCGCGACCCGGGGCGCGGACCCGCCGAGCCCGCCGGAGCGGCCCGCACGCCGTTCACCGTCGGCGTCCTCGGCCGCGTCGTACAGCGTGGCCAACGCGGCGTCCATGGCCCCGTCGCGGCCCGTGGCGGCGCCGAGGGCGTCCTCGGCCGGGCCGCCGAGTACCAGCCGCCACCGGCGCAGGCGTTCCCGGTGCTCAGGATCGGTCATCTGCTACCTCCCGCGCGTGGATCCGGTGACCGGGGTCGCCTGGTGTCTGTCGCGTGTGGATCTGGTGACCTTTGTCGTCCGGTGACGCCTGCGGATGGATCTCGTGGCCCAGCAGGGCGCTCAGGGTCGGCAGCACGATCGCCGCCCGGTCGTGGTCGAGTGGTCCCATCACCGCGCCTGCGCCGGGCGCCGGGGCACCGGCCACCCGTTCGCCGATGGCCCGCCGCTCACCCGCCGCGAACCCGCCGAACGTCCGGCGCAGCAGCGGCAGCACCTCGTCGAACGCGTCGGCCGGGATGTCGGCCAGCCACGCGTCGAGCAGACGCAGCAGCGCCTCGTCGTGCACCAGCAGCAGCCCGCCGCCGGACAGGAAACCCTCGACCCAGGCGGCCCCGTGCGCCGGTGGGGTGCCGACCGTCAGCGGCAGCCGCAACCGCCGGCGCACCTCGGCCTCGTCGAGGAGCCCGGCGTCGTGCAGCAGGCGGGTGATCCGGCCGGCCAGCAGCCCGTGCAGGTCGGCGCGGGCGGCCACGGTGGCCAGGGTGGCGAACCACCGCTGCTGCAGGAG
This sequence comes from Krasilnikovia sp. MM14-A1004, assembly GCF_047159485.1. GTDB lineage: Bacteria > Actinomycetota > Actinomycetes > Mycobacteriales > Micromonosporaceae > Actinoplanes. The sequence continues at coordinate 1,978,464 of NZ_AP038773.1, forward strand.
CGCGTCGTCGAGCAACGCCACCGCAGCGTGCACCCCGTCGAGATGCCCGCGCAACTCCCGCGCCGCGGAGTCGGCCACCGCACCCGCGGCCGCGGGCAGGCCCGCGCAGACCCGGTCGAACAGGCTCGTGGTCACGGCGGCCAGCCCGGCGACGTCGGTGCGGCGCACGTCGCCGTACCGCAGGGTGCGGGCCAGCGCCGGGAGGGCGGCCATCAGATGCCCGACGTCGGCGTCTGCGGCCGCGTGGGCGTCCAACGCGACCAGCACCGGCGGATACGCGTCGGCGAGGTCGGCCAGCAGGCACGCCTCGACCAGCGCGGTGACCTCCGCCAGCGAGGTTGCCGCACCGGCGGCGTCGGTGACCCGCGCGGTGGCCGCGGCGCTCACGGTCGTGCCGTACATGCTGTACTCCACCAGGCGCACCGCAAACTCGGGCTGCCACCGCAGACGCCACGACTCCCGGAACGTGCCCGTGCCGCGCCGGCCCGCCTCGGGCTCGCCCCACGGCACCCCGATTCGCCGCAGCCGGTGCAACAGCCGGCTGCGGCGCAGGTCGATGTCGCGGCGCAGGTCCAGCTCCAGCACCCGTTCGAGCGCCTCCGGCTTGAGGCGTACGGACCGTTGCTGCGCGGCCAGATCGCGGGCCAGCGGCACGGCCGGCATGGCTTCCGGGACCCCGCCGAGCCGCTCGCCGACGGTGAGCCGGCGGCCGATCAGCTCGGTACGCAAGGGTTCACCGTCGCACATCACCGCCTCCGCGGCCTCGGTCACCTCGGCCAGCCCGGCCAGCGGCCGCCCGCGCAGCGTGGCCAGCGCCTCGGCCAGCCGGGTCGCCTCGATGACGTGTGCCGACGAGGTGGGCACCCCTTCGGCCCGCAGCACCCCGGCGGCCTCCACCAGCCAGCGGGGCACGACCTCCTCCGCGGTGGCGAACAGATGGTGGTACCAGCCGGGGGAGCGCACCCCCGCGCCGTAACCCGACGCCGCGGCCAGCCGCCCGTACGTCCAGGGCACCCAGGTGAACGCGACCTTCGCCTTGCGGCGGCCCTTGAGCAGCGCCGCGTCGTCCTTGACCGGGACCCGGCGGGCCAGCGCGGGGACGTGCCAGGCGCCGCACACCACGGCCACGTTCTCCCGGGTACGGCGTACCTCGCGCAGGACGGTGCGCATGTACGCCTCGCGGACCAGGTCCTCCGGGTCGTCCGGGGTGGACTCGCGGAGGGCGGTCATCGCCTCGGCGATCGCCGCGAACGCGGGCATGCCCCGGTGCTCGACCACGTCCTCCCACCAGCGTTCCGGATCGTCGTACCCGGCCGCGGCGGCCAGCTCCCCGATCGGGTCGGCGGGACGCGACCGGCCCCGCACGCCGGGCCCCTCCGGCCCACCCGCGTCACCGCCGCCCGACTCTGCCGGCCCGCCCGACTCTGCCGGCCTGCCCCGGGTGGCTGGCCCGGCCGGCTCGCCCGGCCCGTCCCGGGTGGCTGGTCCGGCCGGCTCGCCCGGCCCGTCCCGGGTGGCTGGCCCGCCTTGGGTGGCTGGCCCGTCCCGGGTGGCCGGCCCGCTCGGCCCGGCGGGTGCGTCGCCGACGGGGGCGCCGGTCGTGTGGTATGCGTACGGCAGGTCGAAGAAGCGGACCGGCACGCCGTGCGTCACCGCCCAGCGCATCGCCTGCCACTCGGGGGAGAACACCGCGAACGGCCAGAACGCAGCCCGGCGCGGATCGTCGACCGCGTACCCGAGCAGTGCCACGGGCGGTGCCAGTTGCTCGTCGGCGACCCAGCGCACCAGGTCGTCCGCCTCGGGTGGGCCCTCGATCAGCACGATGTCCGGGCCCTGCCGGTCCAGCTCCTGCAGCAGCGCGCGGGCTGAGCCCGGCCCGTGATGCCGGATGCCGTACAGCTGCTCAGGCATCGCGGGCAGCGCGGTAGAAGTCGCTCCAGTCGGGCCGTTCCCGGACGACGGTCTCCAGGTACTCACGCCACACCACGCGGTCGGAGACCGGGTCCTTGATGACCGCGCCGACGATGCCGGCGGCGACGTCGGCGGCCCGCAGCCGCCCGTCGCCGAAGTGGGCAGCGAGCGCCATGCCGTTGGTCACCACCGAGATCGCCTCGGCGGGCGACAGCGTGCCGGTGGGGGACTTGAGTTTCGTCCGGAGGTCCTCGGTGAGCCCGCCACGCAGCTCCCGGAACACCGTGACCACCCGCCGGATCTCGTCGAGGGCGGCCGGCACGTCCGGCAGCTCCAGCGCCCGGCCCAATTGGGCCACCCGGCGGGCGACGATCTCCACCTCGTCGTCCGCGGACGCCGGGACCGGCAGAACGACCGTGTTGAACCGGCGGCGCAGCGCGCTGGACAGCTCGTTGACGCCCCGGTCCCGGTCGTTGGCGGTCGCGATGAGGTTGAACCCGCGCTGCGCCTGCACCTCGGTGTTCAGCTCGGGCACGGGCAGCGACTTCTCCGACAGGACGGTGATCAGCGCGTCCTGCACGTCGGAGGGGACCCGGGTCAGCTCCTCCACCCGGGCGATCGCGCCGCGTTGCATCGCCCGCATCACCGGGCTCGGCACCAGCGCGGCCTCCGTGGGGCCGTCGGCCAGCAGGCGGGCGTAGTTCCAGCCGTACCGGATGGCCTCCTCGGGGGTGCCGGCCGTGCCCTGCACCAGCAGCGTGGAGTCGCCGGAGACCGCGGCGGCCAGGTGTTCCGACACCCACGTCTTGGCGGTGCCGGGCACGCCGAGCAGCAGCAGTGCCCGGTCGGTGGCCAGTGTGGACACCGCCACCTCGATGAGCCGGCGCGGGCCCACGTACTTGGGGGAGATCTTCGCCCCGTCGCCGAGCAGGTAGGTGACCACGGCCTGCGGGGACAGCCGCCAGCCGGGCGGGCGTGGCCGGTCGTCGGTGGCGGCCAGCAGGGACAGCTCCTCGGCGTACTGGTCCTCGGCATGCGGGCGCAGAACGGTCACTGCAACTCCTGAAGCATCTCGTGGCGGAAGGTGAGGGTCCGGGCCAGCTCGGCGACCGGGCGTACCCGGGACGGGTCGGCGGGTTCGGCGTCCAGTTCGGCGGCGAGCCGGGCGACCGCGGCGGCGTACCCGGTCGGCATGGCCATGGCGGCGGCCCGGCACAGCTCGCCGAGCTGCCAGCTGTGCCGGTCGGTACGGGCGCGGTGCGCGATCGTCTCGATCACTGCCACGGCCAGCTCGTCGGGCCACCGTCCGGGGTGGACGGCCAGCAGCCGGTGCGCGACGTGATCCTCGCGGCGCAGCGCGTCGGCGGCGAGGCGGCCCAGCTCGGCGGGCGGCAGGATGAGGTGCAGGTCCCAGCGCACCGCCTCGCGCAGGCCCGCGGCGCCGCGCCGGGAGTCGGCCGCCAGCAGCGCGGCCGCCCAGGCCGGATCGCGCTCGGCGATCGCCGCCTTCGCCCAGCCGTGCAGCAGCGGCGTCGCCCAGTCGTGTCCGCGGCCGAGCTCGACGACGGCCGCCGCGTCGCGGCCGAACGCGGTGCACCAGGTGTCGAGCGGGGTCCCGGCCACGACCTCTTCGAGTAGCCACGCGCCGATGCCCATGCCCCGGGCCGGGGTGGCGGCCACGCCGTCGCGGCGCAGTGCGGCGTCCAGCGTCTGCGGAGGGTCGACAGCGAGCCGTTCCCCGCCGGCGCGTTCCAGCCGGACCGCGGCGTGGGCCCGTTGCGCCATGCGCCGGCTCAGCCCCGAGCCGGGCAGGCGGCGCAGCAACTCCAGCCCGGCCTCGCGCACCTCGCGGCGGGGATCGTCGAGCACCCGTTCGAGGAACGGCTCGTCGGCCGCCGACAGGCCCGCGGCGAGCGTGGTCAGGAAACGGGCGCGTTCCTCGGGTGGCTCCGTGTCCCAGCTCGCCACCAGCAGGTCCCGGGCCGCGGCCGGGTCGTCGGCGCGCATCCGCGCCAGGTACGCGAGCCGTTCGCCGGGCGAGCCGGTCCGCCACGCCTCGGGCTCGGCGGTGGGGGCGCCGGGTGCCTCGTCGAGCAGCCACCGCCAGTCGGCCCGCTGCGCGGCGAGCCAGCTGCCACGCCGCCCAGCGACCATCCCCAGGGCGGGTCGCAGGGTGGCGTTGCGCCGTCCGGCCTCCAGCAGGGCGGGCAGGGCCTGCGGCGGAACGTGCCCACCGCGCCGCGCGGCCGCCACCAGCCACTGGGCCAGCAGTTCCTGCACCGCCTGGGCGCCGCCCGGAGCGTCGCCGTCGACGAGCCGCAGCAGCCGGTCGGCCGCGGCTGCGGGCAGCGGCGGGTCCGGTTCGGCCGGTGCGGCCGTTACGGGCGGGTGGCCGGTGGCCGGGGTCGTGCCCGCCCGGTGGTAGACCAGCGCGGCAGCGGCAGACTCCAGCAACGACGCCGGCCCTGACGGCGCTGTGTCGAGGGTGCGGCCACCGGCCTGCGCGCCGGCCTGCGCGCCGGGCTGTGCCCACGGGCGGCGGGCCGTGCCCAGCAGCGCGGTCGCCAGCAGGTCGGGGGGCAACTCGGGCGGCAGGTCGGGGCCGCGGGAATCGAAGAGGGGGATGGCGGCCGGAACGTACCGCCCGCCGACCCAGGCGGCGAGGGGCCGCAGCCCCGCCGGACCCCACTCGGCGGCCAGGGTGGCCGGTGCGCCGCCCGCCGCCGCCAGCAGCCACCACGGCTCGTGGTAGCCGGGCGCCAATGGCAGGGCGTCGCCGCTGGCGTCGACCACCCAGCCCGTCCCGGCCGGTGTCATGTCCGCCAGCAGCACCGGCGCGTCGTGTCGCCAGGGGTCGGAGGCCAGCGCGGACGCCCACCCGGCCAGCGCCGCCCGGGCGGGCAGGGCGCCCGCGGGGGCGGGGTATGCCACCGCGGCACTGTGCCGCTCGGCGACCAGGGCGCGCAGGGGTGTCGTGCCGGGATAGAAGCAGAGATCGGCGCGCAGCTCGGTGCCGGGCGCGAAGTCGGGCGTGAGGGACTGCCCGGCCGCCGCGAACGCGAGCACGAGCGCGAACCGTCCACTGCCGGTGCCGCGCAGCCACGTCCGTCGGGTGGTGAGCGCGCCGTCGTCGGACTCGACCTGGCCGAGCACCTGCCAGCGGTCGGTGACCCGGGGTCCGGAGAGGACGTCGTCGGTGGCGACGGGGAATCCGATGCGGGACCGGACCGTGGCGGCCAGGCCGGGGGGAAGCTCGTCCAGCCGCGCATGCCCGGCCACCAGCAGGCGCAGCAGCGCCAGCTCGCCGAGCAGCCTGTCCGCCCACAGTGGACCGATGCCGATCAGTCCGCCGAGGCGTCGCACGGCGGCGGCCGCTGCGGGCGCCTGCGCGTCGACCAGCCGGGCGGCCATGGTCTCGTACGGCCGGTGGCCCACCTGCTGGGCCGCGGCCAGACCCTGCTGCACCTGGTCGTCGAGCCAGCGGCGCAGCTCGCTCATCCCGCCCGCCACGCGTTCCGCGCGCTGGCGGGCTCGTTGGTGCGCCCCGGCGGGATCGGCCGGTGGCCCACCACGCGGCGCGGCGGCCCGGGCGGCACGGGCGGACCGCGCGGCACGCCACTCGGCCGCGAACGCGGGCGCCGGCTCGGTCGGCAGCTCGGGGCCGTCCATCCACCGCAACAGCAGGCCCAACGCGTGTTTGCAGGGGATCTTGCGGCTCGGGCAGGAACACCGGTACGCCGGGTCGGACAGGTCCACGCAGACCTGATACGGAGTGCTGCCGCTGCCCCGGCACAGTCCCCAGAGGACCTCGCCGAGCAGGCCGGTGCCCGCCCAGTGGCCGGCGCCGCTCAGCGCGCGGGCGGCCCGCATCGAACCGGAGTCGGGGGCGAGCGCGGCGACCCGCTCCGTGTTCCAGGCGGGGGCGGCGGCCGGCTGCTCTGCCTCATCGGCCGGCTGGGCTGCCGTGCCTGAGCCGGTTGCGGTGGCCGGCCCGGTCGCCACGGCGTCTGATCCGTTGGCGTCGGCTAGCTCGGAAGCGCCGTCGGTCTCCGCGGTCGTCCATTCAACGGGCACACGCCGCACTGTATGCGCGCGGTACGACGCTTTCGACCGTCGCGGGGATCTCCGTCACCGGTTCGCTGGGGGTGCGGCGTGGCTGCCGGGCCCCGACCAGGACGGCGCCGAACGCCACCACCATGCCGACCAGCTGCGCGGCGGTGAGCTGTTGCCCGAGCACCGCCCAGCCCACCGCGGTCGCCACGACGGGGGAGAGCAGCGCGAGCAGCGAGACCCGGGCGGCGGGCAGGCGTTCCAGCCCCCGGAACCACACCGTGTACGCCAGGGCCGTGCCGATCAGCGACAGGTAGGCGTACCCGGCGATGTTGGCGCCGGACAGTGATCCGGGCAGGCCCTCGACGGCGAGGGTGACCGGGACCAGCATCAGCCCGCCCGCGGTCAGCTGCCAGCCGGTCGCCGTGAGCAGGGTCGCGTGGGGGCGGCCCCAGCGCTTGGTCAGCACGAGCCCCAGCCCCATGGACATCGCGGCCCCCAGCCCGGCCAGGACCCCGACCGTGTCGAGGCGGGCCGACGCCGTGAGCACGGCCATGGCCACCCCGACCACGCCCGCGAAACCCGCCAGCACCGTACGCAGGGCGACGCGCTCGCTCAGCAGCATTGCCGACAGACCCGCCACCACCAGCGGCTGGGCGGCCCCGAGGACCGCGGCCATGCCGCCGGGCAGCCGGTACGCGCTGGCGAACAGCAGCGCGAAGAACACCCCGATGTTCAGCGCGCCGAGCACTGCGGAGCGCCACCACCAGTCGCCGCGGGGCAGCCGGCGGGTCATCGCGAGCAGGAGCAGCCCGGCGGGCAGGGCGCGCAGCAGGGCGGCCAGCAGGGGCCGGTGCGGGGGGAGGAACTCGGTGGTGACCGCGTACGTGGTGCCCCAGACGACCGGGGTGAGGGCGGTGACCAGGACGAACCGCCGCACGATCAACTCCCTCGACGTAAAGTATCTCGACGTAAAGAGACTCTCTCGCATTCTTCTCCTTGTCAAGAAGCTCGACATCGAGAGAATGGAGACATGGGTCATCCCCGCGGCGTGGACCGCATCATCGACCAGTGGGCCCGCGAGCGGCCCGAACTCGACACCACCGCGATGTCGATCTTCGGTCGCGTCTACCGGCTCGCCCAGGTGTCCGGCGACGAGGTGGCCCGGGCGTACGGGCGGCACGGCATCGGCCGCCCCGAGTTCGACGTGCTGGCCACCCTGCGCCGCGCGGGGGAGCCGTTCCAGCTGTCCCCGGGGGCGCTGGCCGCCTCGATGATGCTCAGCAGCGGCGGCACCACGGCCCGGCTGGACCGCCTCGAAAAGGCGGGCCTGGTGCGCCGCGCCCCGGACCCGCACGACCGGCGCGGTGTCCTGGTCAGCCTCACCGCCGAGGGGCGGGAGGTCGCGGACCGGGCGGTGGTCACCGGGCTCACCGAACAGCAGCGGCTGCTGGCCCACCTCACCCCCGACCAGCAGCGCGACCTGGAAGCGCTGCTGCGGGCGGCGCTCGAACCGTACGAAACCTGATCAGCTCAGGCTGCGCCGTGGCCCGCGGGCACGGCCTCCTCCGGGCGCGGCGGCGGCGGTGGGGTGCCGTCGCCGAACGGCCGCCCGCCCAGCGCCGCCCGCCCGTGCTCGGTCAGCCAGCCCGACAGGTCGGGACCGGCCGGCACCACCCGGGTCGGGTTGATGTCGGTGTGCACGACGTAGTAATGCCGCTTGATGTGTACGAAGTCGATCGTGTCGCCGAAGCCGGGCGTCTGGAACAGGTCCCGCGCGTACGCCCACAGCACCGGCATCTCTGTCAGCTTCTGCCGGTTGCACTTGAAATGGCCGTGGTACACCGGATCGAACCGGGCCAGCGTGGTGAACAGCCGCACGTCCGCCTCAGTGATCGTGTCCCCGACGAGGTAGCGCTGGGTGCTCAGCCGCTGTGACAGCCAGTCCAGCCGGTCGAACAGCCGCTGGTACGCCTTCTCGTACGCCTCCTGGGTGCCCGCGAAACCGGCCCGGTAGACGCCGTTGTTGACGTCGGCGAACACGTACCGGTTCACCTCGTCGATCTCGTCGCGCAGCGCCTCCGGATAGAGCTGGGGCGCGCCCTCGCGGTGGTATCGCGTCCACTCCAGACTCAGGTCGAGGGTGATCTGCGCGAAGTCGTTGGTGACCACCTGCCCCGTCGGCACGTCGACGATCGCGGGCACCGTGATGCCCTTGTCGTAGTCCGGGAAGCGGGCGAAGAACGCCTCCTGCAGACGTTCGATGCCGAGCACCGGGTCGCGGCCGCCGGGGTCGAGGTCGAAGGTCCAGCTCCGCGGGTCGTGCGTGGGACCGGCGACGCCCATGGACAGGGCGTCCTCCAGGCCGAGCAGGCGACGCACGATGATCGCTCGGTTCGCCCACGGGCAGGCCCGGCTCACCACGAGCCGGTACCGGCCCGGCTCGACGGGGTAGCCGTCCCGGCCGTCGGCCGTGATGCGCGTAGCGATGTAGCGCTGGTCCCGGGTGAATTCACCGGACGGATTCACGTACGCCATGGCTGCCATCCTGCCGCGCCCGGGCGGTCCGTGCCTGCCGTTGCACCTGCGCCGCGCCGTCGACCGGTAGCGTCTCGTCCGGGGAGCATGTGCGAGTGCACCGAGCGCAGCGAGGGCCGCGAGCGCAGCGAGGGCCGCGAGCGCATGCCCAGCCAGCGGAGCATGTGCGAGAGGGTGGGCGGGTGACCGTGGCCGAGGAGCCGACGTTTCATCTGTTCGGGCCGCTGCGGGTGTGCGGCGCGGACGGGGGTTGCGCCGCGCTCGGTTCACCCACCCAGCGGGCCATCCTCGCCGTGCTCCTGCTGCGTCCCGGCCGGGTCGTACCGGTGGAACGGATCATCGGCCAGGTCTGGGCCGCCGCGTCCCCGCCACCCGGCGGCGCCGCGGACGTCCATGGCGAGGTGGCCGCCCTGCGCGAGTCGCTGGCGGCGGCGGGCTCGCTGCTCGTCGGCCGCGACACCGGCTACCTCATGGACGTGGCGCCCGAACGCGTCGACGTGTGCCGGTTCGCCACGGGCGCGGCGGCGGGGCGCGCGGCGCTCGCCGGCGGGCACCCGGCCGAGGCGGCGCGGACGCTCGACGCGGCGCTCGCCGAGTGGCAGGGCGCCCCGCTGGCCGACTTCCCGGGCGAACCGTTCGCCGGGCCGACGATCGCCCAGCTGGAGAACCTGCGCGCACAGGCGGTGCAGGACCGGGCCGAGGCCCGCCTGCTGCTCGGCGACGCCGACTGGTGCGTCACGGAGCTGGACCGGCTGGTACGCGAGACGCCGTACCGGGAACGGCTATGGGAGCTGTACGCCGCCGCCCTGTACCGGGCGGGGCGCCGCGACGACGCGCTGGCCGCGATCGCGCGGGTCCGTGACCTGCTGTTCGAGGAGCTCGGCCTCGAGGACGGTCCCGGCCTGCGCGCCCTGGAACGGGCGATCCGCGACGACGACCGCGCGGCCATCCCCGGCGGTACCCCGCCCGCACGGTGAGCCGGCTCAGCCGGTCCGCTCGTAGACGTCCTTCAGCGGGGTGGCGGTGCCGAGGTCGGCCGGGGCGTTCCATTTCTGCGCCGCCTTGCCGTCACACGTCCGCAGCACGATCTTGCTGATCGGCGGGCCGGTGTACTTCTTGGCGTCGTACAGCTCGGGCGAGGTGGCCTTCAGGTCGGCCGCGGCCAGGCACAGCCCGGCGGTCGTCGGGTGTGCGCCGTCGACGATCTGGTAGCTCGTGGCGTAGTTGCCGGTGTAGCCGTACACGGTCCAGGTCAGGTCGGCCGGCAGCGCGCCGCTCGGGCACGCCTCCACGGTGGGATACCCACTGGTCGTGCCGGGGCTCTTGAGGCAGTAGTCCCTACCCCCGTCGGTGACGTAGATGCGCCCGGTGCCCGTGCCGGTCGCGTCGGCCACCGCGGGCAGCTTCCACCGCTGGTTCCACAGCACGTTGTTGGGGTTGGGCGCCTGCTTGCACGGCCACGCGATGAGGTACGACGCGCTCTTGTTCGCCTCGGTGATGTCCAGGCAACGCCCGAACTGTTCGTAGTTCACCAGCTGGCCGGTCGCGGCACCGGCGGCACCGGCGCCCACCGTCGGGTCCGGCTGGAACGTCTGCTTGTTGTCGTACCCGGCACCGCAGTCGCCGCCCGAGCCGAGCACGACCGGGCTGCCGACGGTGTCGGGCTGCTGGACGTTGAAGCAGAAGCCGTCCAGGGTGGTGCCGTCGCTGGTGCCCACGAAGTTCGCCACGTCGTTGGCGCTCCATTGCTGGCGTGCCGCGGCCGGGCTGGTTCCGGCGCACGGCTGCAGCACCACCGCGGCACCCGCCCGGTGCGGGGAACCGGCGTCCAGGCACATGCCGTTCGTATTCGCCGAGGTCTGCGACGACACCAGCGAAATGGTCAGGTCGCGGTTGTACGCGAACAGCTGCGACGGCGGCTGCGGCGCGTCCCCGCAGTCCCGCATCGTCACCGGGGTGCCGGCGGCCGGTGTGGCCGAACCCGCGTCCAGGCACAGGTCGGCGCGGGAACTGCGGACGTGGATCTGACCGCCCGGGATGTGCTCGTTCGACGTCCGGAACCGGTAGGTGGCCTGCAGCGTACGGGCGCCCGCGGTCCGTGCGTCGAAAGTGCCGGTCGGCCCGGCGACGCCCGTCGACCTCAGCACCGCGGTCCCGGGCTGTTCGGCGAGGGCGGGTCCGAGCGCGACACCGTCGAGGTTCCGGTACTCGATGGTGACCTGGTAGCGCTCGCCGCCGTCCGGTGCGGCGTTGCCGTGCAGCGGGCCCATCGGCAGGCGGGCTGCGTCGCCCGAGCCGGTGCCGTCGACGGCCGCCCGGATCTGGCCCATCGCGGCGTCGAGGCCCGCCTCGGCGGCGTGCAGCGCACGGGTCCGCTCGGACGCGTTCTGGGTGCCGTGCACCCGTTCGAGCACAGCGGGGACCAGCAGTGCGCTCATCGACAGGCCGACGAGCGTGAGCAGCATCGCGATGGGCAGCGAACCCCGGTCCGCGTCGGGACGGCGGCGAGGGAACCCCACTACGGCCTCCCTTCGCGGCAGACGTTGTCCGCAGGCGTGTCGCGGGACGTGTTGAGCGCGGTGAAGGTCAGCTGCGCCGTACTGGTGGCGCGGCCGGCGCTGGCGGTCAGCTGCAGCCGCAGGCGCATGAAGTCCGGCCGGAAGTCGCTGCCGACCGCGGCGCCCGAATCGGGCTTGTCGTCGGCCAACGTCCGCGTGAACGGTGCCGGGACGCTGCCGCCGGGCAGCACGATCTGGGACGCGATGGTCTGTCCGGCGGTACCCGGCGCCGGTGGGTGCCCCGGCGTCCAGCGCAGCAGTTGGAGCACCCCGACCGCGCCGGACGATCCGGCACCGGGCGCCGGGGCCAGGCGCAGCTGCTGGCACTCCGGCTGCTCGGTGGTCGGGTTCACGGTGAGGTACTCGACGTACCAGGCGCCGCCGTCCGGTGTCGTGTTCGGGTCGGTGATCCCCGAGGCGTAGCGGACGTTCTGGTCGAGCCGCTGGACGCCGAGGTGCAGCTGGCTCTGCACGGCCGAGCCGTTCTCCCCGCGGTCGACCGCGTGGTAGACGTCCAGCACGGCGTTCGTGAAGATCGTCATGAGGACGCCCAGGATGCTCATCGCGATCATCACTTCGAGCAGGCTCAGACCCTCGTCGCCGCGCCGGGTCCGGCGGCGCCAGGCGCGTACGGCGGCCCTCACGGCAGCACCGTCCAGTCGAACACCACGACCGCGTACTTGTTGGTGGAGTCGACGACCTTGAGCGTCACGTGGAACGTTCCAGCGGTGGTGGGGGTGCCGGTGATCACGCCGCCCCGGCCGCCGCGCGCGTTGATCGACAGCCCCGGGGGCAGGCCCGTGGCCGACCACGTGACGGCGCTGTTGCTGCCGCCGGTCAGGTCGGTGTTCAGGGTCACGGCCCGGCCCACGGTGCCGCTCTGGTCCGGCGCCGCCGGGTCGGGTGCGGTGATCACCAGGTCGTTGGGCTGGCTGGCCTGCACGTTCCACAGGAACGTCGTGCTCACCTCGTCGCCGTTCGCGTCCTTCACGTAGACGGTGGTGAAGAACCGGTTCGCGTACGCGACCCGGCCCGAGATCACGCCGGTGGCCGGGTCGATCGAGATGTCCGTGTCGTCACCCGGAACCCCCACGATCCGGTACGTGTACGGCCCGGTGCCGCCCGTCGGGGTGGGCACGGAGAACCGCACGGTGTCGCGGATCTTGTCCGTGCGCGTGGCCATCGCCGGTACGGCGAGGTCCACCACGGTCCAGTTGAAGCTGACCTGGCTGCTGCGGCCCGGCTTGTCCGTGGCGGTGACCGTGACCCGGGACACGGTACGGCTGGTCGCGGTCGGTGTGCCGGAGATGACGCCGGTGGCCGGGTCCATGATCAGGCCCGCGGGCAGGCCGCTGACGGTCCAGGCGACCGGGGTGACCGCGTGGGTCAGGCCCATGGCCAGCCACGTCGGTGCACCGGTGTGAGTGGTCTGGTCGCCGGGACTGATCAGGACCGGGGCGGCCCAGACGGTCCAGGGGAAACTGGCGCTGTCGGTGCGGCCGCGGCGGTCCTTGACGGTGGCCGTGACGGTGTAGACGACGTCCGCCCCGGGATCGTCCGGAGTCCCGGTGATCATGCCGCTTGCCGAGACGGTCAGGCCGGCGGGCAGGCCGGACACGGTCCAGGTCAGCGGCAGCGTTCCCCCGGTGGACGTGAGCTGCACCCCCGGCGTCGCGATCCTGGCGTAGGCGGTCTGCGCGCCGGGGTCGTCGACCTTGGGCGCGGGCCGGTCGAGGTTGAAGACCGGGTCCGGGGCGGAGCTGATCAGCGTGGTGGTCACGTACGTGCAGGAGCGGTTCGGGCAGGAGCCGTCGGGCCAGGTCACGGCGGCGACGACGCGCAGGAACGGCACGTCGGCCACGGCCGGGTCCGGGTCCGGACCGGCGGGGTCGTCACACGAGCCGCCGCTGCCGAACTGCTGCCGGCAGGTGCCCAGGTACCAGTCCTGGCGGTACCGCAGGCCGTTGACCGGCACCTCCACGGCGCTGGTGGGCAGCCCCGCCGCGGCGCCCGCGGTGGATCCGGCCCTCTGCTGCGGGTCCCACGCCGGGGACATGGTCGACAGGTACGGGCGTACCGCCGCCGGGGCGGCGACCCACTGCGCGTTGGTGGCCATCTCGCTGCGCCCGGCCAGCGCCGTGGTGCCGGTCAGCGCTCGGGCGCGTTCGATGGCGTCGCCCGCCAGCTGCACGGCGACCTCGCGGCTGCGCTGCTCCGCGACCACCGCGAGTGACCGGATCAGGAACGGCGCGAGCGCGGTCATCACCGTACCGATCACGGCGAGTGAGACCAGCACCTCGACCAGTGTGAAGCCGTCGTCCCGGTGCCGGGCACGCTGCAGCGAGCACGCGGCTCGGCATGCTGCAGCGGTGCGCATCGGCTCTCCCTGGCCGCGGGGGCGGCGCCTTCGGTGCACTGGACTCTCACACCGATCGGCGAGTGCACGGCCCGGGTGAGGAATCGGTGCGCCCGCGTCAGGGGAGCCGCCGCTGCGGCGGCGGCATGATCAGGCGTTCTGCCAGAGGCCGATCAGGTTGCCCTCGGTGTCGCGCACGTACGCGCTGAAGCCCATCCCGCCGACGGGTTGCCGCCCGATGGCCACCCGGCCGCCCAGCCGCTCGATCCTGGCCAGGGCGTCGTCGATGTCCTCGACGTTGATCGTGATCACCGGCGAGGTGATCGAGCCCCGCTGGAGCATGCCGCCGTTGATCCCGCCCGGCTCGCTGGGCCGCCCCCGCTCGTCGGTCGCCGTGGTGGTCACCATGGTGTACGCGAAGTCGGGCATCGAGTCGAGCTTCCAGCCGAACGCCTCGCGGTAGAAGGTGGTCGCCCGCTCGGCGTCGTCGAACGGGACCTCGAAATGGACGACTGTGTCCATGAGCTGCCTCCCTACGAATGTCGTCAGCCTATGATGATGCCGAGCCGAAGGGCCGCCCTTACGTTGCCCGAACACCGCCGCGTGAGCCCGCCCGGCATGATGGGTCCGTGACCGAATCGCAGGCCGGCAAGGGGTTGGTGCTCGTCGTCGAGGACGAGCGCCCGATCGCCGACCTCGTCCGGATGTACCTGTCCCGCGACGGCTTCGGCGTGCACGTGGAGCACGACGGCGCCGCCGGGCTGGCCGCCGCGCGCCGGCTGCGCCCTGTCGTCTGCGTGCTGGACATCGCGCTGCCGGGCATGGAGGGCACCGAGATCTGCCGCCGGCTGCGCGCCGACGGCGACTGGACCCCCGTCATCTTCCTCACCGCCCGTGACGACGAGATCGACCGCATCCTCGGCCTGGAGATGGGCGGCGACGACTACGTCACCAAGCCGTTCAGCCCGCGCGAGCTGGTCGCCCGGGTCAAGGGGCTGCTGCGCCGCGCGGCGGGCCCGCCGGACACCCCGGTACGCACCCTGGGCCCGGTGACCCTGGACCCGGCCCGCCGCCAGGTCACCGTCGACGGCAGCCGGCTGGCGCTGACCCCCACGGAGTTCGACCTGCTCGGGCACCTGCTGGGCCGCCCCGGCCGGGTGTTCACCCGCGAGGAGCTGCTGGCCAGCGTGTGGGGGTACGCCTCGCACGCGGGCACCCGCACGGTCGACGTGCACGTCGCGCAGGTCCGCGCGAAGCTCGGCGACGCCGCCCACCTGATCCGCACGGTCCGCGGCGTCGGCTACACCGCCGATGCGTGACTTCTTCCGGACCCTGGCGGGGCGGGTCGTCCTGGTCACCGCGGCCACGGCGGTCGTCGCGGTGATCGTCACGGCCATCGTGGCGGTGCCGATCGCGGTGCGCACCGCCAACAACGCGGCCCGGGTGGACCTCCAGGAGAAGAGTGCCGTCGCGGTCGAGTTGCTGCGCACCGAGCGCCCGGCGGCCCGGGAAAAGATCGTGAGCCAGCTGCGCGAGGACGGCGTCCGGGTGTACCTGATCCGCCGTGGCGTCGCGGACACGCCCGGGCTGCCTCCGGCGGTGGTCCAGCAGGTGGCGAACGGCTCGGAAGTGGACAAGACGGGCGTCGTCGGGGGCAGGGCCATGCTGATCGCGGGCCGCCCGTTGAAGGGCAACAACGCGGGCGTGGTGCTCACCCGCCCGGTCACCGGCACCGCCGCCCGGGTGCTGCGGGGAATCTGGCTGGCCCTGCTGGCCGGGCTGGCCTGCGGGGTGCTGGCCGGTGCGCTGCTGGCCCGGTTCATCGCGCGCCCGATCCGGCAGGCCGCGGCGGCCGCCGTCCAGCTGGCGGCGGGGGAGCGCACGGTGCGGCTGTCGGTGCGCCCGCCCGCCGAGGCGACCGAGCTGGCCGGTGCGTTCAACCAGCTCGCCGCAGCGCTGGAGACCAGCGAGGGCCGGGAACGCGACTTCCTGCTGTCGGTGTCGCACGAGCTGCGTACGCCGCTGGCCACGATCCGCGGCTACGCCGAGGCGCTGGCCGACGGGGTGGTCGGTGCCGACGGCGCGCCGAGGGCCGGTGCCACCATGCTGGCCGAGGCGGAACGGCTGGACCGGCTCATCGCCGACCTGCTCGTGCTGTCCCGGCTGGAGGCGGCCGACCTGCCGATCGACGTGGTCGAGGTGGACCTCGCGGAACTGGTGCGGGCGGCCGCCGACGCGTGGGCGCCGCGCTGCGTCCCGGACGGGCCGCGGCTGCTCGTCGAGGCGCCGGCCGAGCCGATCGTCGTACACACCGATCCCGGCCGGATCCGGCAGGTCCTGGACGGGCTCTGCGAGAACGCGCTGCGCATCGTCCCGCCGGGTGCGCCGCTGGTGCTGGCGGCCCGCGCCGCCGCCACCGGCGGGGTGGTCGAGGTCCGCGACGGCGGACCCGGCTTCACCGACGACGACCTCGCCGTGGCGTTCCAGCGGGGGGCGTTGCACCAGCGCTACCGGGGCATCCGCAAGGTCGGCAGCGGGCTCGGCCTGGCCCTGGCCGCGCGGCTGGTGGCCCGGCTCGGCGGCACCATCGAGGCCGGGCACGCCGCCGAGGGCGGCGCCCGGTTCACCGTCGAGCTTCCTTACCCGGCCCGAACACAAGGCTGACGAGTCCCGAGCACGGCGCGGGAAAGATCATCTCCATGACACGTACCCGGATCGCCCTGACCGTCACCACCCTCTCGCTGGCCGGCCTGTTCGGCCTCACCGCCTGCGGCGCCGGACCGGCCACCCCCGCCACGGCCGCCGCGGACGTCTCCGACGAGGCGACGGTGCTGGCCCAGGTCGGATTCGAGACCGGCCTGGAGGACGACTCGACGCCGTCGACCGCCGCCTCCACGGGCCCGAAGAAGCGCGGGCCGGGCCAGGGCACCGGCCGCCGCTTCCTGAAGAAGAACACCCTGCACGGCGAGGTGACCGTGCAGACAAAGAACGGCGTGAAGACCGTCATCGTGCAGCGCGGCACGGTCACCGCCGCCAGCGCGGACGGCGTGACAGTGAAGTCCACGGACGGCTTCGCGCAGACCTGGAGCTTCGCCGACAAGCTGAAGGTGGTGCAGGACCGCAAGCCCGCCGAGGCCTCCGCGATCAAGACCGGCGTGCAGGTCGGCGTCGCGGGCCTCAAGGACGGCGACACCGCCACGGCCCGGCTCATCGCGATCAAGTAGGCCACGGCCCGGCGCGCAGCGGCGCCGGGCCGAGTGACCCGGGCCCGCGTCCTCCCCGGCATGAGCGAGTGCACAGCGCGCGGTGAGGGCCGCGAGCGCTGCCACACGCCGCGCGGGCCCGGGTCACTGCAGGAAGGCCCCCAGCGGGGACAGCAGCAGGCGGCCCAGGCTGGCCGCGTTGTGGTCGAGCCGGTCGCGCTCGGCCGCCAGGGAAGGCAGATCGTGGCGTACGGCCCACAGCTTCTGCGCGTTGCGCCAGGCCACGTCGCGGGTGTACTCGATCAGCTCGCCCTGCCACCAGTCGTCGAGGTCACCGTTCATGGTGTCGATGAGCAGCTGCCAGCGCTCCAGGTAGCCCCGGCGCAGCGACGGGATGTTCTCCGCGAAGATCTCGTTGATCTGCAGGTAGTCGCGGTGCTGGTCGCTGTCGTCGATCGGGTCGCTGCCCAGGTGGTCGAACGTGGTGACCAGCGCGAACGGGAGGTCGAAGTTGATGTGCGCGTTGACCCCCGCGGCCGCCGACGGCAGCGGGCGGCAGTCCGGCCCGTCGACCCGGCGCAGCAGCACACCCCAGGCGCGGGGGCAGCACGTGCTGCCGTCGCCGAACTGGCGCAGCGCGTCGAAGTAGCGGGCCGCGAACTCCACGTCCAGCCGGGCCAGGAACGCGGGATCGGCGAACCGTCCGGCGTAGAGCCGTTCGAGCACGGACGTGGTGATCTTCAGGTACAGCCGGTTGAAGTCGGCGAGGGGGTTGCTGTCCAGCAGCGGCGGCACCCGTTCCAGGATGTCCTGCAGCTTGGTGAGGTGATCCACGACGGCGGGCACGTCGTCCGGATGGCCGCTCAGCAGCGCGGTCATGTCGTCGTGCACGGGTCCCCAGACCGACTCCGTCATCGGTTTCCTCCACGCGCGTGAGTCAGGTCCCGGGGCCCCCTAGCACCGCCCGGCGACCATGGAGACCATGTCACCGGGCGGTGCTCCCCCGTGCCCACAGCCTTCCAGCCGGGATACGTACGGGGATCCGTAGAACGACGTATTTGAAGTACGCAGGTCACAGGAAGGTCACGCCGCGCGCAGGAACACCCGGCTGGCCTGTACCCGCGTACGTACCTGCAGCTTGTCGAAGATGTGCCCCACATGGACGCCGACCGTCCGTTCGCTGATGAACAGCCGGACACCGATCTCCTTGTTGGTCAGGCCCTCGGCCACCGCCGCCAGCACCTCACGCTCGCGCTCGGTCAGCACACCCAGCTCGTCCGACGGCGCCGGACCCACCTCGACCGTCTCGTCGCTGGTCAGCGGCACCCGGGCGCGAACAGCGAGGGCGCTGATCTCGGCCGCGAACGGCCGCGCGCCCATCGCCTGCGCGGTCTCGAACGCCTGCCGCAACGCGGTCACCGCGACGGCCCGGCGGGACTTGCGGGCCAGCGCCGCCTCGGCCTGCCGCAGCCGTGCGTACGCGGCCGGGTAGGGCTGCTTGCGCCGGTCCCAGGTGGCGGCGGCGCGCGCCCACGGCTCCGGGTCCGGCCGGTCCTCCAGGCGGCTCAGTTCGGCCGCGCACAGCTCCACGTACCCGTCGATGACGGCCCGGACCGGGGCCGCGGCGTCGCCCGCGCCCTGACCCATCCGGTCCACGACGACCTTCAGCCGGCGCACCACGCCGGAGTCCACGGGGATGTCACCGGACGCGTGCGCCTCCGCCTCGGCCCGCAGACCGTGCCAGGCCAGTACGCCGAGCAGCACCAGGTCGTCCGAGCGGGTCTCGGTGAGCCCGCGCTGCACCGCGGCGCGCGCCTCCGCGTGCCGGCCCCGCCACATCGCCAGCCCGGCCCGCAACGTCAGCATCGGCAGCACGTGCCGGGCCCCGCCACCGGCCAGCATCGTGGCGATGGCGTCCAGGTCCCGGTCGGCGGCCTCCTCGTCGCCGAAGCCCACCCACAGCCGGCACCGGGCCAGCAGCAGCTCCACCGCGTCGGCGCCGGACGGGCGGTGCCGCATCGCGTCGGCCAGCACCCGGTCCGCCTCCGCCCACTGGCCCACCCGGAACAGCCCGTTCGCGGCGATCGCCAGCAGCCGCGTCTGGTACGTACGCCCCACCCCGAGCGCGGCCAGCTTCTCCGCACCCCGGCGGGCCACCAGCACACCCTCCTCCAGGTTGTTCAGCGGCCCGGTGAGCAGCTCGGCCAGGTGCAGGTACGCGACACCCATGTCGTCGGGGTGCCCGGAGCGTTCCGCGATCTCGACCGCGTGCCGGATCACCGCCAGTCCCGCGTCCGGGTCCTCCCGGAACGCCGAGCTGAAGCCGAGCGCCGCGCTGGCCCGGACCAGGTCGGCGGTGGCGCCGTCCAGCTCCGCCAGCTCCAGCGCCTCGCGGGCGCGGGCGTTGGCATCGGCGTACCGGCCCAGGTGCAGCAGGAGTTCGGCCAGGTGTGCGGCGGCGCTGGCCTTCTCCCGCGGGGTGCAGTCGGACAGCGCGAGGGCCTGCTCGTACTCGGTCTCGGCGGTGGCGGTGCGGCCCGCCGCCGCGAGGTACCGGGCCCGGCGCAGGTGCAGCGTGCAGGCGCCCGGCGCGTCCGCGCGGCCGGCCAGCTCCTCCAGCCGGGTCAGGGCCAGCGCGTGCTCCCCGCACTGATACGCCGACTCGGCCGCGTGGGACAGCAGCTCCGTCCGGCCGATCTCCGGGGTGCCCTCGCCGGCCAGCTCCAGCGCCACCGTCCAGTACCGGTGGGCCTCGGAGAAGCCGTACAGCCGCTCCGCGTCGCGGGCCGCCGCCACCACGGCCGGCAGCGCCCGCAGCGGCTCGCCCGCCTGCTGCCAGTGGTGCGCCAGCGCGGCGTGGTCGGCCGCGCCCGGGTCGGCTTCGAGGGCCTCGGCGTACCGGCGGTGCAGGGCGGCCCGCTCGGCCGGCAGCACCTCCTGCTCCAGCACCTCGGCGACCAGCCGGTGCCGCAGGCGGTACCCCTCGGCCTCGCCGAGCACGAACCGGTGCGCGACCGCGGCCCGGACCGCCTCCAGCAGCTCGTCGTCGCCCAGCTGGACCACGCGGGCCAGCACCGGATGCTCCACCGGCTCCACCCCGGCGGCGATCGCGTGCACCACGGCGTGCGCGTGCTTGGGCAGCTCGTCCACCCGGGCCAGGAAGATCTCCCGCAGCGTGTCGGACAGCTCGGCCCGGCCGTCGCGCAGGTCCCGCGCCAGCTCCTCGGCCACGAACGGGTTACCGCCGCTGCGCTTGAAGACCCGCTCGGCGTCCTCCGCCGCCACCTGCTCACCCGCGATGGCCCGGACCAGTTCCCGGGTGCCGTCGTGATCGAGCGGGGCCAGGTCGAGCACCCGTACCGAACGCAGGCGCCGCAGCTCCGCGAGCACCCGGCGCAGCGGGTGCGCGCCCTGCAGCGACTCGGCCCGCACCGCGGCCAGCACGGACAGGTTCACCTCGCCCAGCCCGGCCAGCAGGTAGAGCAGCAGCTGCCGGGTGCTGCGGTCGGCCCACTGCAGGTCGTCCAGGACGAGCAGCAGCGGCCGGTCGCCCGCGACCGCGCGCAGCCGCTGCGACACCCACTCCAGCAGGGCGCCGGCGTCGTCCGGCGGCCCGCCGGTCGGCGCCTCCGGCGCCGAGCCGCAGCGGCGCAGGGCCTGCAGCACGGGGTGCAGCGGGGAGGCGTCACCGATGTCGAGGCAGGTCCCGGAGAGTACGGCGGCACCCGCCGCACGCATCGCGTCGGCGGTCTCCTGCAGCAGCCGGCTCTTGCCGACGCCGCTCTCACCGGTCACGAAGACCGCGGCCGTGCCGGCCGGGCCGACGTCCGAAAGATCGGAACGCAACTCAGCCAGTGTGGCCGCGCGCCCGACAAGTGGCGCCTCGTCCCCCTCGCTGGCCATGCCCGGCAGCCTAAACCGAAAGGGGGTAGCACGTTCTCGTCGGTTCGGACTGTTCTGCGTCACAAAACTGACCGTCGATGGCTGTGTCAGAGATACGTCGTTCTGCGGATCCCTGCGAAACGCCCGGCTGGCAGCGTGAGGACACCAACACGACCGAGGGGAAACGAGGTGGCCATGAGCGTCGTGACGATCCCAGCCCGCTGCCGTCGGCAGCACGTCACGGTCATGTTCATCGACATCGTCGGCTACACCTCCCTGGTGGAGGAACTCGACTGCGCAGAGGTACGGGCGCTGCAAATGGACTACTTCGCCCAGGTTTCGACCGTGGTGCGCCAGTTCGGCGGCGTGGTGGAGAAGTTCGTGGGCGACGCGGTGCTGGCGGTCTTCGGCGTCGACGGCGATCCCACGGCCGCCGCGAACGACGCGGTGCGTGCCGGGCTGGCCGTCCAGAAGGCGCTGCGGGGGCGCCTGCTGGGCGGGCGGTTCACCGTACGGACCCGCGTCGGCGTCGCCACCGGCGAGGTGATCGTGGATCTCGACGCGGCCCGCGATGGCGGGCAGGGCATGGTCAGCGGCCGGGTGGTCGTCACCGCGTCGCGCCTGCAGACCTACGCCCCGTACGACACCGTCGTGGTGTGCGCGCAGACGCGGCGAGTCACCGACACGCTGATCGCCTACCAGGAACTGCCCCCCATGGCGATCGCCGGACGGCCGTACCCGGTCGAGCTGTGGCGGGCCCTGAGCCCCGCCGCACGGCCCGCGGAATGCGCCCTGGCCGCCGCCTGAGGGGTGTCATCGCTCACGCCCTGACGGCGTTTGTCCGTCTTGTGCCCGGGCGCGACCCGGCGGGCTCCGCTCATCTCCGCAATCTCGTCGGAGGTGACCGGTAGGCTCGCCGGGTCGATCGCCACCTCGCTCGGGAGTACCACCTCGTGACTGCGCAACCGGAGACCTTGTACGGGGCCGACGACCTCACGCACCTTGAGGGCCTCGACGCGGTGCGCAAGCGCCCGGGCATGTACATCGGCTCGACCGACAGCCGGGGCATCAACCACCTCGCCAACGAGATCATCGACAACGCCACCGACGAGGGCGTCGCCGGCCACGCCACCACGGTCGAGGTCACCCTGCACGCCGACGGCTCGGTGCAGGTCGACGACGACGGCCGCGGCATCCCCACCGACGTCAACGCCAAGTCCGGCCTCACCGGCGTCGAGCTCGTGCTCACCCGCCTGCACGCCGGCGGCAAGTTCGGCGGCTCGGGCTACAAGACCTCCGGCGGCCTGCACGGCGTCGGCGCGTCCGCGGTCAACGCGCTCTCCCTGCGGCTCGACGTCACGGTCAAGCGCGGCGGCAAGGTCCACGAGATGTCCTTCCACCGTGGCGTGCCGGGCGTCTTCGACGGCCCCGGCCCGGACGCGAAGTTCCACCGCGAGTCGGGGCTGCGCATGGTGCGCAAGATGAAGCGCGGCGAGGCCGGCGGCACGTCCGTGCGCTACTGGTACGACCCCCGCTACTTCGAGGGCGCCGCCCGCCTCGACGTGGAGTCCGTGCGGGCCAAGCTGCGCAACACCGCGTTCCTCGTCCCCGGCGTCACCTACTCCCTGCGCGACGAGACCCGCCCCGAGCCCACCAACGAGACGTTCCACTACCCGAACGGGCTCACCGACATGGTGGAGTTCCTCGCCCCGCCGGGTGACAAGCCGGTCTCCGGCATCCTGCTGGTCGCCGGCGAGGGGACGTACAAGGAGAACGCCGCCGACGCCAACGGCGTGATGCAGTCCAACGTGGAGCGGCGCGCCGAGGTCGAGATCGCCTTCCGCTGGGGCACGGGCTACGACCGGACGGTCGAGTGCTTCACCAACACGATCCGCAACATGCACGGCGGCACCCACCGCAAGGGCTTCGAACGGGCCCTGGTCCGGGCGCTCACCGAGGCGATCCGCAACGCCCGCGGGCTGCTCAAGCCCAAGGAGGACCCGCCCGTCCTGGACGACCTGCTGGAGGGCATGACCGCGGTCATCCACGTGCGCATCCCGGAGCCGCAGTTCACCTCCCAGACCAAGGACGAGCTGTCCACGGCGGGGATCACGCGGGTGCTGCAGGGTCTGGTCGAGGCGCACATCAAGGAGTGGCTGGACGGGCGGCGCACCAAGGCCGAGGCCCGTACGGTGCTGCAGAAGATCGTCGACGCGGCCCGGGTGCGGCTGACCCAGAAGCAGCAGAAGGACGCGGCGCGGCGCAAGACCGCCCTCGAGGGCGCTTCGATGCCTCCGAAATTGGTCGACTGCCGGTCTACCGGAATCGCCCGAAGTGAGGTATACATCGTCGAAGGGGACTCCGCGTTAGGAACCGCGCGTATGGCGCGTTCCAGTGAATATCAGGCATTACTGCCCATCCGCGGCAAGATCCTCAACGTCCAGAAGGCCAGCCTGCAGCAGGTGCTCGACAACGCCGAATGCTCGGCGATCGTGCAGGTGCTCGGCGCGGGGTCCGGGCGTACGTTCGACCTGTCGGCCATGCGCTACGGCCGCGTCATGATCATGGCGGACGCCGATGTGGACGGCTCGCACATCCGGACGCTGCTGATCACGCTGTTCGCCCGGTACATGCGCCCGGTGATCGAGGCGGGCCGGCTGTACGCGGCCATGCCTCCGCTGCACAAGATCGTCACCAAGGGCCGCAACTCCGAGACGCTCTACACCTACACCCAGCAGGAGATGGAATCGACCGTCGCCGGGCTGGAGAAACGCGGGCGGCAGGTGCAGAAGCCGGTGCCCCGGTTCAAGGGCCTCGGTGAGATGAACGCCGACGAACTGTGGGACACCACGATGAACCCCGCGACGCGGGCGGTCCGGCGGATCACGCTGGACGACGCCGAGCGGGCCGAGGAGACCCTCGAACTGCTCATGGGCGAGCGCGTCGAACCGCGCCGGAACTGGCTGATCGAGTCGTCCGGCCGGATCGACGAGGAGACCATCGACGCCTGAGCGGCGTACCGGAAGGAGACGGCAGTACATGGCACGCCGCAAGGCCGAGCAGTCGCGCGTGGACCCGTCCGCGTTCGACCAGGCGGGCGCCCGCGTCATCGACAATCCGCTGACCACCGAGGTCGAGGACTCCTATCTGGAGTACGCGTACTCGGTGATCCACTCGCGGGCGCTGCCCGACGCGCGCGACGGCCTCAAGCCGGTGCACCGCCGCATCCTCTACTCGATGTACGACCAGGGCCACCGCCCCGATCGGCCGTACGTGAAGTCGGCGCGGATCACCGGCGACGTGATGGGCCGCTTCCACCCGCACGGCAACCTGGCGATCTACGACGCCCTGGTCCGGCTGGCGCAGGACTTCTCGCTCAACAACCCGCTGATCGACGGGCACGGCAACTTCGGTTCGCCCGACGACGGCCCGGCCGCCGAGCGGTACACCGAGTCGCGGCTGTCGCCCGAGGCGATGCTGCTGGTCGGTGAGCTGGGCGAGGGCACCGTCGACTTCAAGGCGAACTACGACGGCTCCGAGCAGGAGCCGAAGGTGTTGCCCGCCGCCTTCCCGAACCTACTGGTCAACGGCACCTCGGGCATCGCGGTCGGGATGGCGACCAACATGATCCCGCACAACCTCGGCGAGGTGGTGGCTGCCGCCCGGTATCTGATCACCGACCCGGATGCCGACCTGGACACGCTGATGCGGATCGTGCCCGGTCCCGACCTGCCCACGGGCGGGCAGCTGCTGGGGCTGGACGAGGTGCGCCGCGCGTACGAGACGGGGCGTGGCGTGGTGCGGATGCGGGCGCGGGCGCAGACCGGGCCGCTGGAGGGCGGCCGGGGGCGCCAGGCGATCACGGTCACCGAGCTGCCGTACGGCATCGGCGGCGAGAAGATCATCGAGGCGATCACCGACGAGGTGAAGGGCAAGCTGATCGTCTCGGGCCCGCGCAAGGGCCAGCGGCAGGCGCCCCGGTTGCAGGGCATCGCGGACGTCAAGGACCTCACCGACCGGGAGCACGGCACCCGGCTGGTCATCGAGTGCAAGGTCGGGGTCAACCCGCAGGCGCTGCTGGCCGACCTGTACCGGCTGACCCCGCTGGAGAGCTCGTTCGGCATCAACAATCTGGTGCTGGTCGACGGGCAGCCGCGCACGCTGGGCCTCAAGGAACTGCTCGAGGTGTTCCTGGCGCACCGCTACGAGGTGGTGACCCGGCGCACGACGCACCGGCGTACCAAGCGGCAGGACCGGCTGCACCTGGTGGACGGCCTGCTCATCGCGCTGATCGACATCGACCGGGTGGTGGCCCTGATTCGGGGCAGCGACGACGCGGCGGCGGCCAAGGCGGGGCTGATCAGCGAGTTCGGGCTCAGCGACATCCAGGCGACGTACATCCTGGACACTCCGTTGCGCCGGCTCACCCGCTTCGACCGGATCGAGCTGGAGACCGAGCAGGAGCGGCTGCGTACGGAGATCGCCGAGCTGTCGCGCATCCTGGACGACGACGCCGTGCTGCGGCAGGTGGTCTCGGACGAGCTGGCCGCCGTGGCGAGCGAGTACGCGCAGGCGCGCCGCACCACGCTGATCGGCGGGGACCTCAAGGAGGTGCTGGCGGCGTCCGTGCCGGCCGGGCCGCTGGAGGTCGCCGACGATCCGTGCCAGGTGATCCTGTCCGCCACCGGGCTGATCGCCCGTACCGCGGCGGAGAGCGAGGAGTCGGTGGAGGCGCGCCGCCGCAGCGGCCGGGTCAAGCACGACGCGGTCCGTTCCGTGGTGCACTCCACCGCTCGCGGCCGGGTGCTGCTGGTGACGAGCCGGGGCCGGGCCTTCAAGACCGACGTGCTGCCGCTGCCGGTGCTGCCGGAGCAGTCCGGGACGGTGTCGCTGCGCGGCGGCATGTCCGCCTCGGAGCTGGTGCCGCTGGAGCCGGGGGAGCGGGTGGTCGGGCTGGCGCCGCTGGGCGCGGAGGGCTCGCCGGGCATCGCCCTGGGCACCAAGCACGGGGTGGTGAAGGTGTGCGCGCCGGAGTGGCCGGTGCGGTCGGACGAGTTCGAGGTGATCACGCTCAAGGAGGGCGACGAGGTGCTCAACGCCACGTGGCTCACCGACGGCGGCGAGGCGCTGGTGTTCGTCACGTCGGACGCGGCGCTGCTGCGGTTCGGGGCGAAACTGGTGCGCCCGCAGGGCCTCAAGGGCGGTGGCATGGCCGGGGTGAACCTGGCCGCGGGCGCCGAGGTGATCGCGTTCCATGCGCTGCACACCGACGATCCGGAGCACGGTGAGCCGATGGTGGTGACCTCGACGGGGCATCAGGTCAAGGTGACGCCGTTCGCGCAGTACCCGGCGAAGGGCCGGGCGACCGGCGGCGTGCGGGTGCAGCGGTTCCTGAAGGGGGAGTCGCGGCTGGCGGTGGCCTGGGTGGGGCCGCGGCCGGTGGGTTCCTCCGCCACGGGCGACCCGGTGGAGCTGCCGGAGCCGGACAACCGCCGCGACGGTTCCGGTGAGGCGGTCATGATGGGCCCGCAGATCGTCGGGCACCTGATCGAACGGGACTGACCGGAAAGCAGCGCGCCGCGGCGGCCGAAGCCACCGCGGCGCGTTTGCTATCTCATTCGTACGTGTACCACTTGGTGTGGTCGAGCATGTCCGCCGGGGTGACGTTCCCCCACGGCTCCATCGTGCCGTTGAGGGCGACGACGTTGGTGGTGGCCTGGGTGGGCAGGTAGCTCGACGACGGGTGGGCCTTCTGCCAGTCGGCCCACAGCTTGTCGATGTGGCAGTGGTGCAGCCAGAAGACCGGGTCGTTGGGCGAGGTGCCGGAGGTCATGTCGCCGCCGACCCAGACGTGCACGCGGTTGTGCAGGTTCGGCCCGCGCCAGCCCTCGATCAGGTTGCGGAACCCGCTGCTGGACGTGCTGTTCCACGGCGAGACGTCGTACGTGTTCTGGCCCAGCACGGAGCGCACGTCGCTGGCGCTCGGCAGCGGCTGCTGGCTGGCGCCGAGCTCGCGGCGCAGGAACTTGCGGCTGTCGCCGCTCACGCTGATGGTCCACTTGCCGCCACTGAACGCGAACGGTCCGTCGGTGACCTGGTTGTCGGAGGAGCGCCCGTCGCCGCCGAGGAAGTCCTTGGTGAACGGCGTCTTGCTGGCGTCGCGGTCGGTCCAGTCCCAGTAGGGCAGGTTCACCCTGGGGTCGATGGCCTGCAGGGCCCGCTCGAAGTCGAGCAGGAACTGGCGGTGCCACGGCAGGAACGACGGGGAGCGGTGTCCGGTCCGCTTGCCGTTGTCGGTGTCGCCGAGGATGAACTTGTTGTGCGTGCGGACGAACTCGTCATAGCGGCCGCGCTTCTTGAGTTCGAGCACGGCGTTGACGAAGTAGCCCTTCTCATCGGTGGTGAGCTTGGCCTGGTTCTTGCGTACGCCCATGGTGGTGGGTCGGCCTTTCGATATGGGTGGTCGGCGGCGATCAGCTGTGGTGAACGTGGACGGGGACGAGCGTGGCGCCGTCGAGCTCGTCGACCGCTGCCCGGGCGACCTCGCGCAGCGAGCGGAAGGTCTGGTAGTGGTTCACGACGCTGGTGTACGTGCCGTCCCCGTTGACCATGACGTGCAGCGGGACGCCGTCGATGAGCAGATCGGGCGTGGCCGGAGCGGCCGGTGCGGCGGCCAGGCTGCGGGCGGCACGCGGGGCCGCGGCGGCGACCGTCGTGCCCTCGATGCGACGGCCCTTGTAGACCTCGGCGAAGCGTTCGCCGGCGGGCGCGTTGGCCTCGGGGTCCCGCGCGGGTGCGGCCTGCGAGCCGCCCTCGGTGAGGACCTGGACGGCCAGGGCGCCGGTGCCGACCGCCACCGTGCCGGCGGTCGCGAGCTTGAGCAGCTCACGACGGTTGATCGTGGTCACGTGTCTTCCCCCAAAAGATGACGGTTGTCGAAGATCTTCGGAAGAAGTGCGAGACAGGCATCGAATCATCAGCTATTTCGATGATCTTCCGTCGAATCTTCGGCAGAGCAAGCGGCTTGGAAGCTAGCAACGGCGATCTTGGATGAGCAAACCAGCCCCTCGGCGGTGCCGTCGGGCGGCGTGTGCGGCAGGTTGCCTGCCGAGTCACGCATCGGCGCGCTGCGGCGCTGGTGCGCCGGTCGCGGTGGTAATCCCAACGACATATAGCAATGCGCTGATGTGACGGACCGTGGTTGTTTCGACTGGGACCTAAGCGGCTGGTGAGCAAGCTCTCACGCCCCGCGTCCGATGTCACCCGCCGACGCCGGTCTCATCACCCGACCCGGAGCGCGATCGGCCCCGCCGGGAGGGCTGACCGTCTCTCCAGGTGAGAATGCAGCGATCACCCCTAAGCGGACCCCGGGCCCCGGGCGATAGCTCCAATGACAGGAGCTTTCTTCCACGGGGGTCGACGATGAGCACACTTGCCAGATGGGTCGCGGACCGGTCGGTGCGGACCAAACTCGCCGCGCTGGTCGCCGTCGGCCTCGTCGCGCTGGTCGGTGTCGCCCTCGCGGGCCTGACCTCCCTGGAGAAGGCGGGCGACAAGGCACGGGAGCTGAACCGGGTGGCCCGGCTGTCCCGGGTGTCACTGGAATCCGACATGGCCCACGACGCCGTCCGCGGCGACGTCCAGCGGGCGCTGCTGAGCACCGGCGGCGACGAGGCCGACGAGATCCGCGCCGACCTGCAGGAGCACTCGGCGATCCTGCGCGACGGCGTACGCAGCTTCACCGCGGCCGACATGTTCCCCGAGATCCGGACCGCCGCCGCCAAGGTCGTGCCCGAGGTCGACACCTACCTCGACCTGGCCCGCAAGACCGTCGAGGTGGCGCTCACCGACCATGCCAAGCCGGACACGCTGGCGGCGTTCCAGGACGCGTTCTCGGCGATCGAGCAGGATCTGCCCGCCGTGTCCGACGGCCTGCAGGCGCGTTCGTCCGCTGCCTCCACGGCCGTCGGCGCGCAGCGTCACACGGCGATCTGGATGCTGGGCACGGTCACCGTCGTGGGGGTGGCCCTGCTGGCGCTGATCGGTGTGCTGGTGGCCCGGAGCATCCTGGGTCCCCTCGGCGCGGTCAGCCGGGTGCTGCGCGCCATGGCCGACGGCGACCTGACCCGCGAGACCGACGTGTCCTCCCGCGACGAGCTCGGCCGCATGGCCGGCATGCTGAACACCGCGATCGGCAGTGTCCGGGAGACCGTGCGCGCGCTGGCCGGCTCGGCCGACACCGTCGCCTCCTCGGCCACCACCATGTCCACGGTCGCCTCGCGCATCGCCACCTCGGTCGACGAGGTGCACGGCCAGGCGACCGTCGTCTCCGGCTCGGCCTCCCAGGTCTCCGACAGCGTCAGCCAGGTCGCCACCGGCACCGACGAGATGGGCTCGTCCATCGGCGAGATCGCCCAGAACACCAGCGAGGCCGCGCGGGTGGCCGCCGACGCCGTGACCAGCGCCCAGTCGACCGGGCAGATCATGTCCCGGCTCGGCGAGTCGTCCGCCGAGATCGGCAACGTGGTCAAGGTGATCACCTCGATCGCCGAGCAGACCAACCTGCTGGCGCTCAACGCCACCATCGAGGCGGCCCGGGCCGGCGAGGCCGGCAAGGGATTCGCCGTGGTGGCCGGAGAGGTCAAGGACCTGGCCCAGGACACCTCCCGGGCGACAGAGGACATCGTGCAGCGGGTCGAGGCGATCCAGGCCGACGCGGCGTCGGCGGTCGAGGCCATCGACTCGATCACCGACGTCATCGCGCGGGTCAACGAGTTCCAGTCGATGATCGCGGCCGCCGTCGAGCAGCAGCGCGCGACCGCCGCCGAGATCAGCCGCAGCGTGGCCCAGGCGGCCGGTGCCAGCGGCGAGATCGCCGGCAACATCGCCGGGGTCGCCGACGTCACCACGACCACCAGCCGCGACGCCGCCGAGTCGCAGCAGACCGCCCGGGAACTCGCCCAGATGGCCGACGAACTGCGCGGCCTGGTCGCCCGGTTCCGCTACTGAGTGAGTAGCCGACCGGTGCGGCGCCGACCAGCGTCCTGGCGTGATCGTGGAAACTGAGTGCCCGGCCTGCGGCACGGCGCTGACGTCGCTGCCCGAGGCGGAGCCCTGGTGCGGATCCTGCGAGTGGAACCTCGATCTGTTCCTGCCCGACCCGAGCCAGGGCCGGATGGGGCGGCGGATCGGCCGCGCGCAGCACCGTGCCGGATTCCGTTCGGACCTGCTGCTGGCGCTGTCCACCGCTGATACTCCCGTCACCCGTGGCCCGCACCGCGCGCTCCTGGCGGTCTCGGCTCTGCTGATGGCGGTGGTCGTCGCCGCGTTCGTGACCGGCGCCTGGCTCATCGCGGTGCACGACTCGTTCCTGCTCGTCCTGCTCGGCCTGGTAGTGCTCGGCGTGGGCGCGGCGTTCCGGCCACGGTTCGGCCGGTTGAAACCGCTGCTCGAGCACGGCTACCGGATCGAGCCGGGCGATGCGCCGGCGGTCCACGGGCTGATCGACCGCGTCGCCGCGAGCCTGGACGTGCCCGCGCCCGACGTGGTGATCCTCGACTCCGCTTTCAGCGCCGGGGTGGCCACGGTCGGGCTGCGCCGCAGGCGGGTACTGGTGCTCGGCGTTCCCCTGCTGCTGGCGCTGCGGCCGCAGCAGGTCGTGGCGCTGATCGGACACGAACTCGGCCACCTGAAGTACGACGACAACCGGCGGGCGCTGCTCACCCAGCCGGCCCGCACCACGTTCGGCAGGCTGTCGAACATGGTCAGACCACACCCCCGGCTGCTGGAGAACGGCACCCTCACGCCGCCGATCCGGCTGCTCATCCACCTCGTCGGCGGCACGGTCTCCTGGCTGTTGTGGGGCGTACACGTCGGCTTGAACACGCTGGCGAAGGGTGACGACCGGCGGGTCGAGCTGCGGGCCGACGCGATGTCGGCGCGGGCGGCCGGCACCACCGCGGCACTGGAGACGCTCGACGTGCTGGCCATGCTGCCGTCAGTAACCCACTACGTGACGAACTCCCATGTGCCCGAGGGGGAGGCGGCCACGAAATGGCGTGGGTTCCTGCGCGTGGTGCAGGACCGCGAGGCGGAGACCGCCTCGGCCTGGCGGCAGCTCTCCATCCGTACGAGGGTGTCGCTGTTCGCCTCGCATCCCGCACCCGGCCGGCGGCACCAGTGGCTGAGCGGGCAACCGGTGCAGGAGGCGACCGTCGTGCCCAACGAGGCGGAGTCCGCGCGTATCGAACAGGAGATCGCCCCGTACGCCGAGGCGATGCACCGCACGATGCTCGACGCCGCGCCCTGGCGGCACTAGGACCGGACGGCCTGCAACGTGTACGTGTGCGGCAGGCGCTCGGGTGAGTCGGTGAGCTGCCACTCGCCCGCGTCGTCGCGGCGCATCCGCCCCGGCAGCGCCTCCCACGGCACGCTGCGATGCTCCACCAGCCCGGTCACGGTCAGCCCCGCCGCCAGCACCGCGGTCACGATCTCCCCGAGGCCGTGGTTCCACTCGTGCGTCACTGTGTGGGTGAACTCGACGTCGGTGTCGACGTACGTGCCGGGTTCGTCGTAGACCTGCGGCCGCTCCGTCTCGAAGTACGGCTCCGACAGCACGAGCAGGTCGTCGTCGCGCTCGTAGTCCAGCGCCCACAGCACCGGATGTCCCTCCCGCAGGAACAGCCGCCCGCCGGGGCGCAGCAGCGCCGCCACGGTCTGCGCCCAGCGGTGCACGTCCGGCAGCCAGCACAGCGCCCCGATGCCGGTGTACACGAGGTCGAAGCCGTGGCGGCCGAGCACGTCGGGGGCGGCGTACACGTCCGACTCGACGAACTCCACCGGTGGGCCCGCGCGTTCGGCGAGGCGGCGCGCCCGCGCCAGGGACCGGGAGGAGAAGTCCAGCCCGGTCATGGTGGCGCCGAGCCGGGCCAGCGACAGCGTGTCCGTGCCGATGTGGCACTGCAGGTGCACCCCGCGCAGCCCGGCGATGTCGCCGAGCAGCGGCAGATCGAAGCGGACGACCCTGCTCAGATGGCCGGGATCCGCCTCGAACGCGGCCAGACCGTAGTCCGCCGAGGCGGCGTGCGCGTCTGCCCGCTCGTCCCAGTTGGCCCGGTTCACGTCGCGGTAGTCGGTCATGAGCCTTGACCGTACTGCAGGTCAGGGGTACTCGCGGACATCCCGGTGGGCGCTACCGTGGGGTGTCGGAAACGTGAATGCGGGGGTGGTGCGCAGGTGGAGACCAGGCGTACGACGGTGCGGGATGTGCGCCGGGCCAACCGGGCCAGTCTGCTCACGGACCTGTTCCACGGCGGCCGGCAGAGCCGCCAGCAGCTCGGCGACACCACCGCACTGAGCCAGGCCAGCGTCAGCAACCTGATCGGCGAGATGATCGAGGAGGGCCTGGTCGAGGAGGCGGGCCTGGTCGGCTCCGACGGCGGGCGCCCGCGCGCCCTGCTGCGGGTGGCCCCCGGTTTCGGGTACGTGGTGGGCGCCGACGTCGGCGACACCCGGGTGCTGGTGGAGCTGTACGACCTGGCGATGTCCCGCCTCGGCGTGGCGTCGTACGAACTCGGCGAGCGCGGTCGCGACCCGCAGCTCGTGGTCGCCAAACTGGTCGAGGGCCTGGACGCGGTGGTCGAGCAGGCCGGTATCGCCCCCGACGAGGTGCTCGGTTACGGCGTCGGCGTCGCCGGCGTGGTCGACTCCAGCGGCGAGGCGATGGTGTACGCCCAGACCACCGGCTGGGACGGGGTGCCGCTGGGCGCGATGCTGCGCGCCGCCACCGACGTCCCCGTGTTCGTGGAGAACGGCGCCAAGACCGTCGGGCAGGCCGAGATGTGGTTCGGCGCCGGCCGGGGCGCCCGGCACGCCGTCATCGTCCTGGTGGGCACCGGGGTGGGCGCGGCGGTCGTGATGGACGGCCGCAACTACCGAGGCGCGCACAGCAGCGCGGGGGAGTGGGGACACACCACGCTGGTGTACGACGGCGAGCGCTGCCGGTGCGGGGCGCGCGGCTGCCTGGAGGCGTACATCGGGGCGGACCGGGTGATCCGTCGTCTCGCGGAGGCGACCGGCGAGCCCGCCGACCCGATGCTGCTGACCCGGCTGCTGGCCGGTGACCACCCGTTGCCGCCGCCGGTGGCGCAGGTCGTCGCGGAGACGGTCGGCTACCTGGGCGCGGGGATCGCGGGACTGGTCAACCTGTTCAACCCGGAGCGCATCGTGCTGGGCGGCCGGACCGGCTTGGCATTGGGAGAGCGTTTCCTGTCGGACATCCGGGCGGCGGCGGCACGAAACGCCCTGCGTCAGCCGTACTCGAAGACCCGGATCGAGGTCTGTCAGCTCGGCCCGGACGCGGTCGCGATGGGTGCGGCCACCCTGCCGGTCGCCCGCCTGCTGGCCGACGGTGGCCTGCCCGCCGCGGCCGGGGCGGGCGCGTCGCGGGCGGCCCCCCGCCGCCCGGTCGGCCGCACCCGCACCTGACCACGGCGCGGCGCCGCCGCCCGGCCGGGACCGGGCGGCGGCACCGGGAACTCAGACCCGGGCCCTGCGGGTGGCCAGCACCGCTGCCAGGCCGGCGGCCACGATCGGAAACGTGACCCACGTCAGCTCCCAGAGCGGTAGCGGACCGGGATCGAAGCCGTACACCACCCGGGGTGCGGTCACGATGAAGACGAACAGGCCCAGGTGGTGCAGCCCGTAGGCGAGCGTGACCCGTTCATCCACGATGGACCACGCGACGGCGACGGCCGGCGCCGCGAGGAACAGGACCGTGGCGAGCGGGAACGTCACGGCGCTGCCGGCCAGGGTCCAGTAGGCGAGGTATCCCGGTACCTGCGGCAGCAGGACCAGGGGCAGCAGCACCGCCAGCAGCGTCGGCCGGGCGGGGACGGGCCCGCGCCGCGCCAGCGCGATGAGGAACGCGACGGCGGGCAGGAGATAGACGGCGAAGCGCCAGTTCCGCCCGGCGCCGATGACCTCCGCGTCCAGGCCGGCCGCGAGCGCCGTCGCGAGCGCCGCCAGCAGGAACCGCCCCCGCCAGGCCAGCACCGCCGCCGTGACCAGCAGCGCCACCATCGCGGCGGCCAGTGGCCGGCCGCTGACGGTCGAGTCGAACGCGTCGCGACCCAGATAGGGCACGCAGCCGAGCAGCAGGGTCAGCGCCGCCGCCCGCAGCGCGATCTGCCACGACCCCCACGTCGTGCGGCGGCCGACCGCCCTGGCACGGATCCGCAGGGCCCCGACGGCGAGTGCCCACTGCTCGCGCAGGGCGGGGCGGCTGCGCCCGGGCTCGGCCGCCGACAACAGGACGTCGAGCATCTCGGCGCCGCGGGCCCGCCGGTACTCGGCGGGATAGAGGCGCAGCAGGCGCCCGTACGACCGTTCCAGGCTCGTCATGCCGTGCCTCCCGCCGGACGCAGCCGGGTACGGGCGACCGCGCGGTCGGTCACCACGCGGGCGGCGTGACTGAGCGCCTCGGCCTCCTCCCGCAGTGCCGTCCGGCCGTCCGGGGTCAGCGCGTAGTACCGCCGCGCGCGCCCGTTGACGGTCTCCTCGCGGACGACCTCGATGAGGCCCTCCCCGGTCAGGCGGTCGAGGGCGGCGTACAGCGTGCCGGTGGCCAGCCGGACCCGGTTCTGCGACAGGGTGGCCGCTTGCGTGAGGATCGCGTAGCCGTGCAGGGCCTCGTCCTGCAGTGATGCCAGGATGAAGTAGCTCGGTTCGCGCATGCGCGTCGTCATGGCCGTCACTGTATGACGATCAACTACATATGTAAATACGCTGCATATACAAACGACCGTGGTGTTCCACCGGAGTGGAACACCACGGGTCGTGCCGATCAGGGCTGGCGCAGGCGCGTGATCGCGTCCCGGTACCACAGGGCGCTCTGCTTGGGGGTGCGCTTCTGGGTCTCGTAGTCGACGTGGACGATGCCGAAGCGCTGCGCGTACCCGTACGCCCACTCGAAGTTGTCCATCAGCGACCAGGCGAAGTAGCCGCGCACGTCCGCGCCCTGCGTCCGGGCGTGCGCCACCGCCGCGATGTGCTCGGCCAGGTACGCGGTACGCCCGTCGTCGCGCACGAACCCGTCCGCGTCCGCCTCGTCGTGGAACGCCGCCCCGTTCTCGGTGACGACCATCGCCAGGCCGGGGTAGTCCTCGTGCAACCGGACCAGGAGCTGGGTGAAGCGCTCCGGCGTGATCGGCCAGTCCATCCCGGTGCGCGACCCGTCCGGCAGCACGGGCCGCACGATCGGCGACCCGTCGGCGTCGCGGGTGTTGCCGTGCTCGTCCGTGCCGCTGAAGTCCTGCCCGAAGTAGAAGTTCACCCCGAGCACCTCGAACGGCGTCGAGATGATCTCCAAGTCACCGTCCCGGACCGGCAGCGTGATGCCGTTCTCCGCCAGGTCGGCCACGATGTCGGCGGGGTACTCGCCCCTGCGCAGGGGGTCCATGTAGAGCCGCGTGCCCATCCCGTCGGCGCGGCGGGCCGCGTCCCGGTCGGCGGGGCTGTCCGTGGCGGCGTCGGCCGTACCCATGTTGAGGGTGATGCCCAGCGTCAGCGGGCGCGTCGCGGCCGCGCGCATCCGCTGGGTCGCGAGGCCGTGGCCGAGCAGCAGGTGATGGGTCGCGGCCATGGCGGCGGCGGGCTCGCGCCGACCGGGCGCGTGCTCCCCTGTGTGGTAGCCGAGCCAGGCCGAGCACCACGGCTCGTTGAGCGTGGTGAACGTGTCGACCCGGTCGCTGAGCCGGTCGAACACCAGCATCGCGTAGTCGGCGAAGCGGTACGCGGTGTCCCGCACCGGCCAGCCGCCCGCGTCCTCCAGCTCCTGCGGCAGGTCCCAGTGGTACAGCGTGACCCACGGGTCGATGCCGGCCGCCAGCAGCTCGTCGACGAGGCGGTCGTAGAAAGCGAGCCCGGCCGCGTTGACCGGGCCCCGGCCGTGCGGCTGGACCCGGGGCCAGGCCACCGAGAACCGGTACGTGTCGACGCCGAGGCTCTTGATCAGCGCCACGTCCTCGGGCATCCGGTGGTAGTGGTCGCAAGCGACGTCGCCGTGGTCGCCGCCGGTCACCGCGCCGGGTACGCGGCAGAAGGTGTCCCAGATGGACGGCAGGCGGCCGTCCTCGTCGACGGCGCCCTCGATCTGGTACGACGAGGTGGCCACGCCCCACTTGAACGACGGGGGAAACGTCGTGTCGGTGGGCAGCAGCAGGCTGGGGGCGGGGGTGGTGGCGGTGGGGTTCATGCTTCTCCTGAGCGTGTGGGTGGCCGGCGGTGAGCGGTGCTGGCCGGTTCGGCGATGGACCGACGGACCGCACCGGTGCGCCGGTGCGGTTCCCTCGGGCGTTGTCAGCCGACGGGGTGCAGCCAGCACGCCACCGAGCGGGACGCGCCGTCCGGGGTGTCCGGGCGGCCCAGGACCGGGATCTGCGCGGCGCACGGGTCGAACGCCTTCGGACAGCGCGGGTGGAACGAGCAGCCGCTCGGCATGCCCTTGAGATCCGGCGGTGAGCCGGGGATGCCGGACAGTTCCCGGCGGGGACCGCGCAACGCAGGGAACGAGCTGAGCAGCCCGGCGCTGTAGGGGTGCAGGGAATCGCGGTACAGGGCGGAGGCGGGTGCCTCCTCCACGATCCGGCCGCCGTACATGATGGCGATCCGGTTGGAGAACTCCACCAGCAGCGACAGGTCGTGGGTGATGAAGATGACAGAGAAGCCGAGCCGCTCGCGCAGCTCGATGATCTGACCCAGGATCTGGCGCTGCATCACCACGTCCAGCGCGGTGGTGGGCTCGTCCATGATGACGACCTGCGGCTGCAGGATCAGCGCCATGCCGATCATCACGCGTTGCCGCATGCCGCCGGAGAGCTGGTGCGGGTAGGCGTCCATCCGGTCCGGCGAGATGCCGACCAGCTTGAGCATCTCGCGGCCGCGGGCGGCCCGGCTGTGCGCGCTCATCCCCGGCTCGTGCGCGCGCAGCACGTCGTCCATCTGGGTGGAGATCTTGTGTACGGGGTTCAGCGAGTTCATCGCGCCCTGGAACACGATCGCGGTCTCTGCCCACCGGAACGCCCGCAGCTCGGAGTCCGACAGTCGCAGCACGTCGTAGGGCTCGCCGTTCTCGGGGTGGTAGAACACCTGGCCGCCGCTGATCACGCCCGGCGGCGGCAGCAGCCGGGTGACGCCGTACGCGAGGGTGGACTTGCCGCTGCCGCTCTCCCCGGCCAGGCCGAGCACCTCGCCGCGGTGCAGGGTGAGGCTGACGTCGCGGACGGCCTGCACCGCCGCGTCGCCCAGACCGTAGTCCACATTGAGATTGCGGATCTCCAGAACCGGCTCGCTCATCGCGCAGCCTCCTTTCGCTGCGCGGGAACCCGGGCCGTCGTGCTTCCCAGCACCGGCGTGAAACCGACCCGCATCCGTACGGTGTGCCCCGAGGCCGTCTTCACCTTGGTCTTGCCCGCGCTGCGCAGCCGGGGGCTGACGAACTCGTCGATCCCGAAGTTGATCAGCGACAGCGCGGTGCCGAGGAACGCGATGGCCAGACCGGCGGGCACGAACCACCACCAGGCGCCCTGCGCGAGGGCTTGCTGGCTCTGCGCCCAGAACAGGATTTCGCCCCAGTTCCAGTTGGAGATGCTGCCGACGCCGATGAACGCCAGCGTGATCTCCGAGGTGACCGCGAAGAT
The DNA here is from genome assembly GCF_047159485.1 of Krasilnikovia sp. MM14-A1004. Taxonomy (GTDB): domain Bacteria; phylum Actinomycetota; class Actinomycetes; order Mycobacteriales; family Micromonosporaceae; genus Actinoplanes. The sequence goes on from NZ_AP038773.1 coordinate 2,015,659, forward strand.
GACGGTACCGACGAAGCCGGAGGCGATGATCGCGGTGAGGTTCGGCAGGATCTCGAACAGGATGATCCGCCAGGTCTTCTCACCGGTGGCCCGGGCCGCCTCGACGTAGTCCCGGCGGCGCAGCGACAGCGTCTGTGCCCGCAGCACCCGCGCACCCCACGCCCACGACGTGAAGCCGATGACCAGCGCCACGATCGTCGAGCCGGCGTTGTTGAGGGTGGACGCCACGATGATGATCAGCGGCAGCGCCGGGATCACCAGGAACACGTTGGACAGCGCCGACAGGGTCTCGTCCCAGGCGCCACCCAGGTACCCGGCGGTGACGCCGACGATCACGGACAGGATCGTCGCGACGACCCCGGCGGTCAGCCCGACCACCATGACGCCGCGCGTGCCGACCAGGATCTGGCTGAACACGTCCTGGCCCAGGTGGGTGGTGCCGAACCAGTGCTCCGCCGACGGCGGCTGCACGATGGCGTTGCTGCGCGCGTCCGGATTGTACGGCGCGACCCACGGCCCGATGATCGCGAACAGGACGTAGATCCCGAGCACGATCAGCCCGGTCATGGCCTTGGCGTTGGACACGAAGCGGAACCGCTGCCGCTTCGCCTTGGTCGGTGTCGGCTCGGCGGGCTGGGTCACCACGCCCTGGCCGGGGATCTCCTGCTCGATGCTGGAGGCGGGGAGCGTCATGGTCAGCCCTCCTTACGGGTACGCGGGTCGAGCATCAGGTACGCGACGTCGGCCAGCAGGTTCGCCAGCAGCACCGAGATCGTGATGACCAGGAAGATGCCCTGCATGAGCGGGTAGTCCTTGGCGCCGACCGCCCGGAACAGCAGGAAGCCGAGGCCGGGATAGGAGAAGACGATCTCCACGAGCAGGGTGCCGCCGACGATGAAACCGAGCGCGAGCGCGAAGCCCGACACGTTGGGCAGCAACGCGTTGCGCGCCGCGTAGCTCAGCGCGACCCGCCGTTCCTTGAGGCCCTTGGCGTGCGACACCGTGATGTAGTCCTCGGCGGAGACGGTCACCATCATGTTGCGCATGCTCAGGATCCAGCCGCTGACCGAGGAGATGAGGATGGTCAGTGCGGGCAGCAGGCTGTGCCGGATCGCGCTCGGGATGAAGTACTGGTCCCAGGCGGGCACCAGGCCCGGATCGTAGCCACCGGAGGCCGGGAAGAAGCTGTCCGGCCCGGCCAGCAGGTAGATGGCCAGCAGACCCAGCCAGAAGTACGGGATGGAGGAGAGGAACGTCGTCGCAGGCAGCAGGCCGTCCACCCAGGAACCGCGCCGCCACCCCGCCACCACGCCGAGCCCGGTGCCGAGGAAGAAGCTGACGATGGTGGTGATGCCGACCAGGGCGACCGTCCAGGGCAGCGCCTGCGCGATCACCTCGGAGACCGGTGAGGGGAAGGCACTGAACGACAGCCCCAGATCGCCGCGGAACAGCTGCCGCCAGTAGTCGACGTACTGGCTCCAGAGGCTGGCGTTCTTGTCGATGCCGAACAGCACGTACAGCGACGCGATCGCGTCGGAGCTCATCTCGCCCTGGAAGCGGGCCATCAGCGACTTGACCGGGTCGCCGGGGATCATCCGGGGGATGAAGAAGTTGATGGTGATCGCGGCCCACGCGGTGAACGCGTAGAACGCGATGCGCTGCAGCAGGTATTTCACGACAGCTCCTCCCGGCCGTTGCTGCCCAGAGCTGTGGTGCCCAGAGCCGTGGTTCCCGGCGCTGTGGTGGCGAGGCTCGCCTGGTCGTACAGCCAGCAGGCGGCCCAGTGGCCGGGGCGGTCACCGATCGGCAGCGGCACCGGCATCTCGGTCGAGCAGCGCGGCATGGCGTGCGGGCAGCGGGGGTGGAAGCGGCAGCCCGAGGGCGGACGGATCAGGCTGGGCGGCTCACCGTTGCCCCGGTCCTCGGCGTCGGCGTCGGCCAGCCCCGTCAGCCGGTCCGGGTCGGGCGCCGAGTCGATCAGCAGTCTGGTGTACGGGTGTGCGGGCGACTGGGTGACGGTCTCGCTGTCGCCGCCCTCCACCATCCGGCCCGCGTACATGACCATGGTCTCGTCGGCGAAGTAGCGGGCCGAGGCGATGTCGTGGGTGATGTACAGGATCGCCAGGTTGAGCCGTTCCTTGAGGTCGCGCAGCAGGTTCAGCACGCCGAGCCGGATCGACACGTCCAGCATGGACACCGGCTCGTCGGCCAGCAGGGCCTCCGGGTTCGCGCCCAGCGCCCGGGCGATCGCGACCCGCTGGCGCTGCCCCCCGGACAGCTCGTGCGGGAACTTGTCCAGGTAGCGCTCCGGCGGGGTCAGCGACACCCGGTTCAGCAGCCCGGCCAGCGCCTCCTCCAGCTCCTGCGGGGTACGCCCCGCGTTGCCGTGGATGCGCAGCGCCCTGGTCAGGTGGTACCGGATCGTGTGCACCGGGTTCAGCGACGCGAACGGGTCCTGGAAGATCATCTGGACGCGGCGGGCGTACTGGCGGAAACGCCGGCCGCCCTTGACCGTGGTGACCTCGCCGTGCAGCTTGATGTCGCCGCCGGTGCGCGGGTAGAGCTGGGCCAGCAGGCGCGCCACCGTGGACTTGCCCGAGCCGGACTCGCCGACCAGGGCGGTGACCCGGCCCCGCCGCAGAGTCAGGTGTACGTCGTCGACGGCGTGCACCGCGTCGCGCTTTCTGCTGAAGAGAGTGCGCAATGGCGGGCGGACCGGGAAGTGCTTGGTCAGGCCGACGGCCTCCAGCACCACCTCGCCGGCCGGGGCCTGCGCGTCGTGGCTCAACGTCATACCGGGAGTTCCTGTCTTGTTCTGTCGCGGATCCCGCCTCCCCGGACGGTCGGAACCGTCCGGGGAGGCAGGGTGCGGATCAGGAGTTGGCGGGCTTGAGGTGCAGGACGACGTCCAGCGCGTTGGCCTGGGTGGGCTGCCCGGCGCCGTACGCGTTGCTGTCGTCGGGCCAGCCGACCCAGTTCTTCGTGCTGTACGCGGCACCCACGTTGTCCGCACCGACCGGGATCATCGGCGTCTGCTCGACGAACACCTTCTGCAGGGTGTTGAGCGCCGTGGTACGGGCTGCCTCGTCACTCGCGGTGGCGTACGCCTTGAGCGCGGTGGTCGCCTCCGGGCTGTTGAAGCGGCCGAAGTTGCCCGCGGGCGAGGCCGTGCCGATCGGCTTGAGCAGCGAGCCGTCCATCACGGTCTGGTACAGGTCGTACGGCGTGGAGCCGCCGTTCGTCCAGCGGAACGTGGCGTCGAAGTTGCCCTCTTCCACGTTCTTGAACCAGGCGTCCTGGTTGGCCTTCTCGACCGTGGCCGCGATGCCGATCTGCTCCAGGTTGGACTTCACGATCTCCAGCGAGGTCTGGTAGTCCGACCAGCCGGCCGGGTCGGTCAGCGTGATCTTGACGGGCTTGCCGCTCGGGTCGGTCAGCGTGGTGCCGTTGAGCTTGAAACCGGCCTGGGTGAGGACCTTCTTGGCGCCCTCGACGTCGACGGTGGAGTTCTTGCCCTTGTAGTCCGGCGCGACGAACGCGTCACCGGCCGGCGACGGCAGACCGGTCACGCTGCTGACCACGGGGTGGAAGTAGCCCGCCTCGGCCTGGTTGAAGATGTCCTCACGGTTGACGACCATGTTCATCGCCTGGCGCAGCGCCGGGTTGTCGAACGGCTTTTTCGCTGTGTTGATGTACAGGCCGTGGATGCCCAGGACGGCCGGGGCCCACACCTTGTAGTGCGCCGGGTCCTTGTCGATGAACACGGTCTTGTAGTTCGGGATGAAGACGAAGCTCCACTCGCAGGCGGCCGAGCTGAGCGCGGTGGTCTGCGCGTTGTTGTCCGTGTACGAGGTGTACCGCAGCTCCTTGACCTTCGGCAGGTCCTGCCAGTAACCGCTCTCTCGAACCGACAGCGTCGTGGTCTGCGGCGTGAACGACTTCACCGTGTACGGGCCACTGCCGACCGGGTTCTTGTTCACGTCGGTGTCCGGCTTGGCGACGCTCTGCCAGATGTGCTTGGGCACGATCGGGGTCTGCCCCAGCCATTTGTCCTTGTAGACGAACATCGAGCTGGTGAACGTCACGGTCACCACGTTGCCGTTGGTCGTGATGCTGTCGTACGGCGTGTTGTTGGTGTTCAGCCCCTTGTTGCTCTTGATGAGGTTGAACGTGAACGCGACGTCGTCCGCGGTGAGCTTCTGCCCGTCCGACCAGGTGGCGTTGTCCCGGACCGTGATGTCGACCTGCTTGAACGCCGGGTCCCACTTGGCGTCCGTGGCCAGCCAGGGCTTGGACGGGTCGGCCGGCTTCACCGGGTTCCACATCATCAGCGGCTCGTAGATCATCCACTTGAAACCGAGCGATGCGGCGGCCGAAGTGGACAGGAACGGGTTGAAGTTCTCTGTCTGCGGGCCGTTCGGCATGCCGACACTGAGGAAGGTGGCGGCCGCACCGTTGGCCTTGTTGGCGTTCGGCGAATCGCTGCTGCAGGCGGACATTCCGCCACTGGCGAGGACACCCGCCAGGGCGACCGCGAACAGTTTCCTGCGCTGCATCAAATTCTCCTCGAGGGGTTAGGAAAATGCGGTTGGAGGGGTCGCCCGAGGAAGGGCTGCGCCGACGCGGGTACGACCGGGGTCGCCGAAGCGCGATGACGCCGGGTGGTGGGTGGTGGTGGAGCGCCGGACGACAGCGTCCGGCTGGTGTGCCGTTATGGAGCGGCGGTCTGTGCGACCACGGTGGAGGCGCGGACCTTGAAAGTGGCGGGAATGACGGTCGGACGGTTGGGCAGGGGTGAGCCCTCGAAGTGGGCGAGCAGCGTACGTGCCGCGGCCTCGCCCATCTCGCGCAACGGTTGGTGCACGGTGGTGAGCGGCGGCTGGGTGTGCGCCGCCATGGGTATGTCGTCGAAGCCGACCACCGCGACGTCCTGCGGGATGCGCCGGCCCGAGTCGAGGACCGCCTGCATAGCGCCGGTCGCGGTGAGGTCGTTGTGGGCGAAGATCGCGTCGAACTCGATGCCGGCCTCGATGGCCTGCCGAACGCCGTCCAGCCCGCAGGCGATGGTGAAGTCGCCGGGCAGGATGCGTTCGGCCGGGATCGGGTGACCGGCCTCGGCGTACACCGAGGTGAAGCCCTCCAGGCGTTGCTGGGTGCAGCCGAAGCGTTCCGGGCCGGCGACGACGAGGGGCGTGCGCCGGCCGATCTCCAGCAGGTGCCGGGCGGCCGCCCCGGCGCCGGTGTGGTGGGTGGTGCCGACGCTGGGGATCTGCCCGGGCTGGTGGTCCCTGTCGTCGATGAGTACGACGGGCAGGCCGCGGGCGTGCAGGGTGGCGATGTAGTCGAGGGTGCCCTCGGGCTCGATCACCAGCAGGCCGTCGAAGCTCTTGGCGGAGACCTGGGCGCCGAACTGGCGCATGGACTCCTCGCCGCGGTTGCAGGTGAACAGCAGCAGGCCGTAGCGCTCGGTCTCCAGGACGTCGACGGCGCCCTGCAGCACCTCGCCGATCCACGGCCAGGTCAGCGACGGGACCAGCATGCCGACCACGCGGGTCCGGCCGCGGGCCAGGCCGACGGCGCGGGAGCTGGGCACGTACCCGAGTTCCTCGATCACCTTGCGGACCCGGGCGGCGGTCGACTCGTCCAGCTCACCCTTGCCGTTGAGCACCCGGGAGACCGTGGTCTTGCTGACCTTGGCCCGGGCCGCCACGTCGGCGATGGTGATCGGCACTGGTCTCTCCTCCGAGGGGTCTGTCGTGTCCGGCCGGTTGCCGTGGAATTCGGAACCGGTTTCGGGAGCGGTTCCGGGCAGTTAACAGCAGTGAGCCGGGTCACGTCAACGCATGGATGACTTTCATCAGATTTCGAGACGGTAACGTCGCAGGTAAACCCAGGTGAGAGCGCTCTCGGAGGGGATTAAAGTTCCGTCGCGAAAAGGGACCTAACGGGCGGCTGAGCCCTGCCGTCGGCCAGGTGCGGCCGGGCTCGGGGATCAGGCCGCGGCGGGGCCCTCGACCCGGCGCACGATCTCGGGCAGCACCTCGCCCAGCGGCGCGTCCACGACCAGCCCCGCGTACGGCTCCCCGCGGGTCGTCCCCTGGTTGACGATCGCCACCCGGATGCCGTCCCTCGCCGCGCGCAGCACGAACCGCCGCCCCGACATCACCGTCAGCGAGGACCCCAGCACCAGCAACGTGCGCGCCGCCGCCACCAGGCCGAACGCGCGGGAGACCCGCTCGGGCGGCACGGTCTCGCCGAAGTACACGACGTCCGGCTTGAGCAGTCCGCCGCACGCCTCGCAGTCGACGACCACGAACCCGTCCAGCGCGTCGTCGTCCAGCGTCACGTCGCCGTCGGGATTGACCGCGGACACCGTGGGCGCGAAGCCCGGATTCGCCGCGGTGAGCCGCCGTTCGAGCGCCCACCGCAGGGTGCGCGCCCCGCATCCCAGGCACGTCACGTACGCCAGATTGCCGTGCAGCTCCACCACGTCGCGGGCGCCGCCCGCCTGATGCAGTCCGTCCACGTTCTGCGTGACGATGCCCTCGACCGCGGCCAGCTCCTGGAGCCGGGCGACCGCCCGGTGGCCCGCGTTCGGCGCGGCGTCGCCGATCGTGCGCCAGCCCAGGTGGCTGCGCGCCCAGTACCGGCGGCGCGCCACCGGATCGCGGGTGAACTCCTGGTACGTCATCGGCGTGGCCCGCCGCGCCACCCCCGACGGCCCCCGGTAGTCCGGAATCCCCGACTCGGTGGAGAGCCCGGCCCCGCTGAGCACCACCACGCCCCCGTCGCCGACCCACTCGGCCAGCCGCGCCACACCCGCATCCGTCACCCGTCCATGCTGCCTCGCCCTGCGCGAATGTCGCCCCCGGCGGGGATCGGGCGAAGGCCCCAGTCGATACGAGGGATGCACGAACGGTGCCGCACCGGTACGTTGATCCCATGGCCGTCGTCGCGCGCCTGCTGCCCCGTCACTGGGACGGGCGCCGACTCCTGCGGTTCCTCACCGGCCTCGCGCTGCTGGCCCTCGCCTTCACCGGCCGCATCGACGCCCATGCCGCCCCGGCACCCGCCGACGTCACCCACGCACTCCCCGCGATGCACGCCGCACAGGACCGCGCCGGCCGGGGCGTCGACGGGGCAGGCATCCGGCCGGCGTCGGCCGAGACGGTGCGGGCCGCGGCCGATGAGGACGCCGCCACGGTGCGGGCCGCGACGGATGAGAGCGTCGCCGCGGGGCGGGCCGCGACGGATGAGAGCGTCGCCGCGGGGCGGGCCGCGACGGATGAGAGCGTCGCCGCGGGGCGGGCCGCGACGGATGAGAGCGCCGCCGCCGGGCAGGCCGCGGTGGCGCAGGGCGTGACGGCCCGGCCCGGCCCGGCGGCCAGGGCGGGATCCGTCGCCGATGGCGCGCCTCACTTCGCGGGCACGACCCCGAACACCTCCGGCCCGCGGGCTCCGCCCACCGTCTGACCCGACCCCTCGCCGGTGACCGGCCGGGCGTCCGTGCGTGCGCGCCGCCCGACCGCGTCACCCCGTGGCGGCAGACGCGGCGCTGGTGGCCGTACCTGAAGCCGGTCTGCACCACGGCGCGTCGTGCGCGGCGCGCCCAGAGATCGCTCGATGCTTCGCAAATCCCCCCGAGGTGTTCATGATGGAAACTGCCCTGCACAGCATCCTGATCTCCGTCCCGGAGGCCGCCGTCATCTGGCTGACCATGCTGCTCGCCGCCACCGCCGCCGTGGTGGCCTTCGCGCTGCCCGGCCGTCTGTCGGTCCGGCTGGCCCTGGCCGGTCACCCTCCGGTGGAACCCGACGAGGCCGGCGCGGACGCCGACGCCGGTCAGCGCTACGCCGACGAGATCGCCGTGGCGGCCGAGCGGGCCGCCGCCACCGCGCGCCGCTGCCGCGCCGAGTGGGAGCAGGCCTGCCGTGCGCTCGACGCCGCGTGGACGGCGTACGACGACGCGGACGCCGCCGCCCGCCGGATGGCCGCCGCCGCGGCGTACCCGTTGCTGGTGCGCCGCCGCAAGCCGGCCGACCGGATCGACAGGGAGCGGTGGCTGCACCAGACCGCCACGGCCGCCTGCCGCAACCGCGACCTGTCCATCGCCCAGCTCAACGACGTGCTCGCCCACCGGGGCTGGAACCCCCGCCTGCACCCCGTGCACCAGGAGGTGGTGCTGCGCCAGGCGGTCCGCGAGCACCGGCTGGGCGCGTACCGGGAGGCGGCGGGGCGGGAGCGGCGGAGCTGGCTGGAGGCGGAACGGGCGGCGGCCGCGCTGGCCAGTCTGCGGGCCGAGGCATGTGCGGCCAGCGTACGGGCGGGGGAGGGTCCCCGGTCCGCCGGCGCCGAGTGGTGGGCCGAGCAGTGGGCGAGCACCGAACCCATCCCGATGGTGGCCGCCTGAGCGTCGCCGACGCGCCCACCAGCGGATCCTCCACACTGGAGTGACCCGTCGCTCCTTCGCGGCGTCACCCACCCGTTCGCGCACGACCGTCGACCCGGCCGGGTACCGTCAGCCGGAGACATCGACAGCAGCGGGGCCGGGACCCGCGGGGGCGAAGGGGGACCGGGCGTGACGGTGACGCCGGCGGGCGGTGCACCCGCGCAGCGGCTGCACCGGGCCGCGCGCGTCGAGGACGCGCTGAACAAGATGGTCGAGCGTCGGCTGCGGGGGCGCGGCTGGCAACCGGTCATCACGGCGTACACCGGCTACGGCGCTCCGGGCTGGGCCCGGGTCATGGCGCGGATCGTGCTGACCCGCGGTGCCGAGGCCCGCAAGCGGCGCGACAAGGTACGCGGCTGGCGCAGCTTCACCACCTCGCCGGTGCACGACGCGCCGGTCCTGATCCGCGTCGGCGACCAGGTGCACGAGACCCGGACGGACCGCAGCGGCTACGTCGACTGCCGGCTGACCGGCGACCTCGAACCCGGCTGGGCGTCGGTGCGGATCAGCACCGAGGGTGCCGCCACGGTGGAGGCTCCGGTCCGGGTGGTCGACCCGCAGGTCCGCTTCGGTGTCGTCTCGGACATCGACGACACGGTCATGGTCACCGCCCTGCCGCGCCCGTTGCTGGCGGCGTGGAACACGTTCGTCCTCGACGAGCACGCCCGGGCGGCCGTGCCCGGCATGGCGGTGCTGTACGAACGCCTCTCCCGGGCCCACGCGGGCGCCCCGTTCGTCTACCTGTCCACCGGCGCGTGGAACGTCGCGCCCGCGCTGACCCGCTTCCTGTCCCGCCACCTGTACCCGGCGGGCCCACTGCTGCTGACGGACTGGGGTCCCACCCCGGACCGCTGGTTCCGCAGCGGCCAGGAGCACAAGCGCACCACGCTGCGCCGGCTCGCCACCGAGTTCCCGCACATCAAGTGGCTGCTCATCGGCGACGACGGCCAGCACGACCAGGAGCTGTACTCCGAGTTCGCGCACGCCTTCCCGGACAATGTGGCCGCCGTGGCCATCCGGCGGCTCTCGCCGACCCAGGCCGTGCTGGCCGGCGCCATCCCCGGGCCGGCCGGCGACCCCGAGGTGGTCGGGTCGGGTGGCAAGTCCTGGTTCACCGCACCGGACGGCGCGGGGTTGTGGTCGCTGCTGCGGGACACCGACATTGTGTGACGATCAGCTGTCCTCGGCGTCGTCCCCGAAGTCGGCGCCGGGCTCGTCCGCCTCGGCGAGGCGGGCATGCAACCGATCCCGGATCTCGTCCGGCGTGTACGCCCGCCGCCGCCGTTCCGCCCGGGCCAGCACGATCCCGGTGGCCGCCACGCCTGCCAGCCCGGCCAAACCCGCTACCTTCCACCAACGCATCTGCTGAGGATAGACACGTGGTTGCCACCATCAGCCTCGACGAGGCCATCGACCTGACGCGTACGGGTGACATCTGGATCTTCCGGGGTAGCAGCGCCCCCGACCGGGCCATCCAGGCATTGACCAACAGCCCCGTCAACCATGTCGGCATGTCGCTGGTCATCGAGGACATGCCGGCGCTGATGTGGCACGCCGAACTGGGCAAGTCGCTGCCGGACCTGTGGTCGGGCACGTTCCAGCGCGGGGTGCAGCTGCACGATCTGCGCGACGCCGTCGTCGTCTGGGCCAACCGGTACGGCCAGCGCGCCTGGCTGCGCCAGCTGGAACAGCCGGTCACCACGGCGATGGAGGACAGGGCGTTGCAGGCCGTCGCCCGGCTCGACGGGACACCGTTCCCGTCCACCGCCCAGCTGGCCTGGCGCTGGGCCCGCGGCCGGGTGCCGCAGGTGCGCCGGCCGTGGCGGCGCCCGCAGGCGGAGGTCGACTCGGCGCTGGAATCCGCGTATTGCGCGGAGGTCGTCGCGGTCACCTACGAGCAGATGGGGCTGCTGCCGCGCGGACGCCAGCCGAACTGGTACGACCCGGGCCGGTTCTGGAGCGGCGACGACCTGGAGCTCTGCGCCGGATACCGGTTGGGCGAGGAGATCGCCGTGGAGATCCCCGCGAGCTGACTCCGCGCCCCGTTCCGGGGTGCCCGACAGTCAACAGATCATCAAGTTTGGGTAAAGCCCCTTGCATCCGGCGCTGCCTGCCGATGGCATCGCTGGCGCTTCTGCGCGCCGGTGCCCCGGACCCGATCCGCTGCAACCCCGCCGCACCCGACGGCGAACCGTCCTGCACCCTCTGACCAGCAACGTTCTCCTCGATGCCGGGCCATTCCCCCGCACCCGGCCGTTACATGAGGAGATCCCCCATGAGCGGTGTACCCGTCGTCGACCGCCGCCGCGAAGACGTCGTCCGCGCGCACATGCCGCTGGTCGGCCACCTGGTCCGCGAGATGCTGGCCCGGGTTCCGGCTCACGTCAACCGCGACGACCTCCTGTCCGCCGGATACGCCGCCCTGGTCGCGGCGGCCCGTGGCTTCGACGAGGAGCGCGGGGTGCCGTTCGCCCGGTTCGCCGCGGCCCGCGTCCGGGGCGCTCTGCTGGACGAGCTGCGCGGCCTGGACTGGGCCAGCCGCTCGGTGCGGCAGCGGGCCCGCCGTACGGACGCCGCACGCCAGGAGCTGACCGCCGAGCTGGGCCGTACGCCCACCGCGGGTGAGGTCGCCGAGCGCCTGGGCTGTGCCGTCGAGGACATCGAGGCCGCGGACGACGACGTGCAGCGCGCGGTCGTGTTCAGCCTGCAGGGCTTCGCGACGGCGGGCGCCGAGGACATGGTCACCGAGCCGAGCGCCGGGCCGGAGGAGATGCTGCTGCGCCGCGAGCGCCTGGGCTACCTCAAGCACGCGATCGACGCCCTGCCGGACCGCCTGCGCGCGGTCATCAGCGGGTACTTCTTCGACGAGCGCCCGATGGCGCACATCGCCGCGGAGCTGGGCGTCACCGAGTCCCGGGTGTCGCAGCTGCGGGCGGAGGCCCTGGTGCTGCTGCGCGACGGCCTGAACACGCACCTGGACCCGGCCCTGGCTGCGCAGGCGTCCAAGAAGGACGGTTGTGTCGCGCGGCGCCGGGCGGCGTACTACGACCAGATCGCGACGCTGGGCACGCTGCACAGCCGGCTGGCCTGCACGGGCGTGGACGGCCTGCCGAGCGCGGCCTGATCCGCCTGCGTCCTTCGTGGTTCATCGCCCGGTGGTGCGTCGACGCGCCACCCGGCGTTAGCACATCCGGTGGCGCTGGTGCTGATGTGATCACTGTGCGCGGATGAGACGTCCGTTACCCGCCCGCGGGTGGTGCCGCACCCTGCCGAATCCGCTAGTCTGAACATTTCCATAGCCAATAAAAAAGCGACCACTGTCTTCTGGAGTTCAGAAGATTCTTCCGAAGATCGGAAGAATGGTCGCTGGCTTCGGAATGTTACCACGACGAGGAGTGGATTTGTCAAGCTCGGCCGACAGCGTCCACAGTGCGCCCCACGCCGACATCGCGCGGGAACAGGCGTACCTCGATGGGCTCTACCGCCGCCTGGATCAGCTGCGTGAGCAGGCCGATCGCCGGTTGCGGGGCATCCTGCGGGAAAGCGGGGGGACGCCGCAGGGCCGTTCCCAGCGCGACGCCACGCGCATCCATTACACCGAACAACTCGCGCAGATGAATTCGGTGGAGAACGGCCTGTGCTTCGGCCGTCTCGACTTCACCGCCGACAATCCCCGCTACATCGGCCGGATCGGATTGTTCGACGAAGACCGGGAACGGGACCCGCTGCTCGTGGACTGGCGCGCACCCGCCGCCCGCGCTTTCTATCTGGCCACCGCGGTGTCCCCGGACGGCGTGACCCGGCGCCGCCACCTGCGTACCCGGGGCCGTGAGCTGGTCGGGATCGACGACGAGGTGCTGGACCCGTCGCTGGGCGGCGTCGGCGGACGCGAGGACGTGACGGGGGAGGCGGCGCTGCTGTCCGCGCTCACCGCGAACCGCACCGGCCGGATGCGCGACATCGTCGAGACGATCCAGGCCGAGCAGGACGAGGTGATCCGCTCGCCGCTGCCGGGTGTGCTGGTGGTGCAGGGCGGCCCGGGTACGGGCAAGACCGCGGTCGCGCTGCACCGCGCCGCGTACCTGCTGTACACGTACCGGGCGCAGCTAACCCGGTCGGCGGTGCTGATTCTCGGGCCCAACGCCACCTTCCTGCGCTACATCTCCCAGGTGCTGCCGTCGCTGGCCGAGACCGGCGTGCTGCTGGCGACGCTGGGCGACATGTTCCCCGGGGTGCGGGCGCGCGCCGTCGAGGCCCCGGCGGCCGCGGCGCTCAAGGGCCGGCTCGGCATGCTCGACGTGCTGGCCGCCGCGGTCGCGGATCGCCAGACGGTCCCGCACGACCACGTCGAGGTCGACCACGAGGGCTTCCCGCTGCGGATCGAGCGGTCGGTGTGCGAGGACGCCCGGGCCGTCGCCCGCGGTTCGGGCCGCCCGCACAACCTCGCCCGGGCGGTCTTCGTGACAGAGGTGATCCACGCTTTGTCGTTGCAGGTCGCCGAGCGCATCGGCGCGGACCCGCTGGGCGGGGAGAATCTGCTGGACGAGGCCGATCTCGCCGAGACCCGCCGGGAGCTGCGCGAGGACCCGGAGCTGCAGGCCGCGCTGGCCGGGTTCTGGCCCGTGCTGACCCCGCGCCGGGTGCTGCGCGACCTGCTCGGCTCGGCGGACCGGCTGGCCAGCGCCGCACCGCAGCTGACCGACGAGGAGCGGGCGCTGCTGTGCCGCGAGCGCGGCGCCGACTGGACCCCGGCCGACGTGCCGCTGCTCGACGAACTCGCCGAGCTGCTCGGCGAGGACGACAGCGCGCGGGTCAGGGCCGCGGCCCGCGAGCGCCGCGAGGCGATCGAGTACGCCGAGGGCGTGCTGGAGATCGTCGAGGGCTCCCGCTCGCTGGACTTCGAGGACGAGGGCGAGGGCGAGATCCTGCACGCGGTCGACGTGGTCGACGCGAGCGCCTTCGCCGAGCGCTACGCCGAGGTGGACACCCGCACCGCGGCGGAGCGGGCGGCCACCGACCGTACATGGATGTTCGGGCATGTGATCGTCGACGAGGCCCAGGAGCTGTCGCCGATGGCGTGGCGGCTGCTCATGCGCCGCTGCCCCAGCCGTTCGATGACCGTGGTGGGCGATGTCGCGCAGACCGGCGACCTGGCCGGCACGACGACCTGGGACCAGGTCTTCGAACCGTACGTGGCGCAGCGCTGGCGGCTCACCGAGCTGACCGTCAACTACCGGACCCCGGCCGAGGTGATGGCCGTGGCCGCCGACGTACTGTCCGCGATCGACCCGTCGTTGCAGCCGCCGCGCTCGGTGCGCGAGGCCGGGGTCGTGCCGTGGGCGTCGCGGGTGTCGGGCACGCTGGCCGAGGAGCTGGTCGCCGCGGTGCGCCGGGAGGCGGCGGAGGCCGGCGAGGGCCGGCTGGGTGTCCTGGTGCCTGCCGCCCTGGAGGCGGAGCTGGGCCACGCGCTGCTCGGCGCCGTGCCCGAGGCCGCGGTGGGGGAGCAGCCGGACCTGCGCAACCACATCGTGCTGATGACCGTACGGGAGGCGAAGGGCCTGGAATTCGACAGCGTCCTCGTGGTGGAGCCGGACGACATCGTGGCGGAGTCCCCGCGCGGTCTCAGCGACCTGTACGTGGCGGTGACCCGCGCGACCCGCCGCCTCGCCGTGCTGCACACCAGGGACCTGCCGAAGGTGCTGGCCTCACTGGAACCGTGACGACGACGGGGTTGGCGCGCCGCGCCAACCCCGTCAAAGACTGCCGGTCCCGGTTCAGGCGGCCGGGGCGCCCAGGCCGAACGTGGTGTGACCGTTGGCGTTGGTCAGCGCCAACCGGCTGTGCATGGTCGTGTTGCCCGCGATCGCCGCGTAGTAGCCGGCGCGCCGCCGGGCCGTGATGCTGGCCGGGTTCTCCGGCACGGGCGCCAGGTGCGGGTCGAGGTGCGTGTTGAGGCCGTCCTTGAGCAGCGACAACGCCTCCGCCCGCAGCTGGCTGATCCGGCTCTCGGTGACGCCCAGGTCGGCGGCGATGTCGGCCATCGGCCGCTCGTTCAGGAAGTACTCCGTGATCACGGTCTGCAGCCGGTCGGGCAGCGACGCGATCGCGTGGTGCAGGTAGCCGATCTGCTCCCGGCGCAACAGCATGTCCTCCGGTCCCGGCGTCGGCTCGGTGACCAGGTCGTCGGCGCTGGAGCTGGTGAAGTTCTGCAACGACAGCACGGTCGCGCGCTGCACGTCGGAGTCGGTCTGGTGCAGCTCGTTGGTGGTGGTGCCGAGCGCCTGCGCCAGTTCCTCGTTGGTGGGCGTACGGCCCAGCGCGGTGGTGAGGCGCTGCCGGGTGCTGTCCGTCGCCCGCGCCTTGGTCCGTACGGACCGGGTGGCCCAGTCGAGCGAGCGCAGCTCGTCGAGAATCGCGCCGCGGATCCGCGTGGTCGCGAAGCGGTGGAAGGGAATGCCACGGTCCGGGTCCCAGCTGCGGGTGGCCTTCACCAGGGCGTGCAGGCCCGCGCTCGTGAGGTCGTCGCGGTGCACGTGGTTCGGGATCCGGCTGAGCATGTCCCGGACCAGGTGGCCGACGAGCGGCATGTGCTGGCGGACCAGTTCCTCCTGCTCGCGAGCGGACAGGACGGTCACACCAACGGTGTCGGTGTCGAGGTCGGCAGCAGTCGTGTCGGTGCTGGTCATGGCGTTTCCCCCGGTATTGGTCGGCGGCCCGGGCGGTGGGCTTGCCGGCTGACAGGGAAACTGTGTGTGACCTGGGGTACGCCTTCCGGTTGCGCAGAGTTGCCGCAGGGTTGTATCCGACCGGATCTTGGTGACTGTCCGGGATCGGGGGAATAGGGCGTACGCCGCTGGGCCCGGTTGGGGCCGGGCGGTCAGGGGCGATAGGGATTACGCCCGGTGAGGGCGGGGTGGTCGGGCGTCGCGGGCGGGGGTGCCCAGTGAGGGGGGCGCCGCCGCGGGGGTTCGGCGGCGCCATGGTGTGAATCGGCGCTGCGGGAACCCGGTTGAGATTTGCCGGCCGCTGTGGCGCGGCTCGCTCCGTGCGGCGGAAGGAGGCCCGTCAGTCGATCGGGTGGGTCAGTTGATCGGGAACGCCGGGCTCCGCCGGGTCCGGCGGCGGCGTACGCGGCGGCGCCGCTGAGTGAGCAGGAGCAGCAACGGGGTCCCGGCCAGCACCACGGCCACCGCGGCGGCGGCCCCCACCGAAACGCCCCCCGGCATGGCGGCCCGCGTGACCGGCACCTGCTGCCGCGAGCCCGCCTGCGGGGCCGGGGCGTCCTTGACGGTGTCCGTGCCGTCGCGCGGGCCGACCAGCTGACCGACGGACGTACCGCGCGGCACCCTGAACCCCCAGTCGAGCAGCGCCGCGCCCTGCTGCCAGCCGCGCAGCGGGCTCGCCTCGGCGCCCAGCAGCGTGGCGACGAGGCGGCGGCCGCCCCGCTGCGCCCCGCCGACGTAGCTGTGCCGGGCGAGCTGGGTGAAGCCGGTTTTTCCGCCGAGCGCACCCGGGTAGTTGTAGATCAGCTTGTTCTCGTTCTGGAACTGGAACCCGCCCTTCTTCAGGGCTTTCTGGGCGGGCATCTGCGCGCTGCGGGTGAGCGCGTACCGGCGGAAGTCGGGCCGGTCGAAGCAGACGCGCGCGATCAGCGCCAGGTCGTACGCGCTGGTGAACTGGCCGGGCCCGTCGAGGCCGGACGGGGTGACCGCGTGGGTCTGGTCGGCGCCCAGCCGCTGGGCCTCGGCATTCATCGCGGCCACCGTCGCGGCGACGCCGCCGGTCCCGCCGCCGAGCCGGGCCAGCGTGTTGGCCGCGTCGTTGCCGGAGTTCAGCAGCAGGCCCAGCCACAGCGTGGACACCGAGTACTTTCCGCCGCGGACCAGACCCACCGCGGAGCTGCCCGGCTCGATCGCCAGGTCGCCGTCGGTGATCGTCACGGTGCGCTTCGGGTCGAGCTTCGGCATCACGGTCGCGGCCAGCAGCAGCTTCTGCACGCTGGCCGGGGTGCCGTACACGTGGGGGCCGCAGCCGCCCAGCACCTCGCCCGTGTCGAGGTCGGCGACCAGCCAGCTGGTGGCGGTCAGCGCGGGTGGCTTGGGCGAGCCCGGCGGCACGACCAGCCCGTCGGTGGCCAGGGCCGGACCGCCCACGGACCGCTGTTCCGGATCGTCCTTGGGCGGGACGGGCCGGGGCGGGCGCCCGGGCGGCGGCTTGACCGCGGGCCGGGGGCACGGCACGGGCGCCGCTGCGGTCCGAGCCTGGTGGGCCCGGTTGGCGGCGATCTGCGCTCGGCGGGTCGCGGTGGTGGTGCTCTGTGCCTCGTGGGCCGGGGCGGCAGTGGCGGGGGTGGCCGCACCGAGCGGTGTGACCAGGGCGGCCGCGACGACCGCCACCACACCGCGCCACAGGGGTCGGAGGGCGCGTGTCACGGCCATGTGACCCCCGCGTCGAGGCGGCGCGCCAGCAGTTGCGCCAGCGGCATGGTCTCGCCGTCGCCGCCGCCCGCGCCGACCACCAGCCGGGGCGGGCTGGGCGTCAACTCGGCGCCGCGGAACCGGGCCCGCAGCGACGCGGGCACGCTGAGTACGTAGTACCGGCTGTCCTCACCGACCGCGACCGAACGGTTCGCCTTGAGATACCAGCCGCGCAGCCGGGTCCGGTACGTGGCGCGGCCGTCGAACGAGCGGGCGGTCAGCGGCGCGGGGGACAGGCCGCGCTCGGCGGCCCGGTGAACGAAGTCGGTCAGCAGATCCGCGGCCCGTGTCGCCTCGGCGGCCCGGTCCGCCTCCAGCGCGGCGGCGCGCCCGGCGACGGCCCGCCCGCGCAGCTCCCGCCAGGCGGCCCGTTCGTCGTTCATGGCGACGACCCTAACGTCCGTCCGCCGCCCGTAGCCACCCGGGTTTGCGAAGCCGGTCGATCGGCCCGGACCGGCGAATCGCGTGAATGGCCGCGCGCCATTTCGCAAAACCAGGCTCGGAAAATAGGCGTGTGGAATCGTTATGTGTCGAATTTTCACGGAACCGTTGCGCCGGAACGCGGGCGCGGGTGACACTGATCGCGGTTCTTACGCAGAACAACGGGAGTCGTCATGGCGCGGCGGGTCATCACCACTTTGATCGACGATCTGGACGGCAAGAAGGCGGATCGCACCGTCGAGTTCAGTCTCGACGGCACGCACTACACGATCGACCTTTCCGAGGCCAATGCGGGAAAGCTGCGAAAGGCGCTGGACCCGTTCATCACCGCAGGCACGCGGGTTGCCCGGGGTGCATCCGGGCGCGCTTCGGGCCGTCCGGGACGCGGTGTGCCCGTCGCCCGTACAGCCGGTAGTCGCGACGAGAACCGATTGATTCGTGAGTGGGCTTTGCGCCACGGACACCAGATCTCCGAACGCGGCCGCATTCCGTCGGGCGTCACCGCGGCGTACCGGCAGGCGCACGCGGGCTGACCCGAAAGGGTTGGGAAACACGTACGAAACCGTTGGTGCATTCTGCGATCACGGCGCCGTGCCGCCCGCGGGCCGGTGGGACCCGTGGCGAACAGCCGGGACAGCCCCGAAAGACGCGTTCGTAGGGCGGCTCCGTGCGCCGTCGAATGGTCCGGGCTGCTGGCGGAATAGTGGATTCGCCGACGCTGGGTGACTCGCGCCGAACCGACCGTGACGTGCTTCCTTCCGTACACCCTCACTCCGGCCGCGGTGTGGCGCGGCTCGCGCGACCGGCGCTCGACCGCGCGCCGCCGAAATCCGTTATCCGGTGTGTGCTGAGCGGTCTCCCCATGTGGTGGCCGACGGACACCCGCGGCGGCCGCTGAACGGCCCGGCCGGGGGGCGTGGTGCACGACGGTCACCGCGAGCGATGATCGTTGCCGCACGAGAGGCAGGTGCCATGCCGGAGCAACCCGACACTGC
Organism: Krasilnikovia sp. MM14-A1004; assembly: GCF_047159485.1. Taxonomy (GTDB): domain Bacteria; phylum Actinomycetota; class Actinomycetes; order Mycobacteriales; family Micromonosporaceae; genus Actinoplanes. The sequence continues at coordinate 2,034,021 of NZ_AP038773.1, forward strand.
GACCGTTCTGGCGGCCCGCGCCGGTGACCAGGCCGCGATGGACCGGCTCGTCGCGGGCTACCTGCCGCTGGTCTACACCATCGTCGGCCGCGCCCTCGAAGGCCATGCCGACGTCGACGACGTCGTCCAGGACACCATGCTGCGGGTGCTGCGCAGCCTCGGTGACCTGCGGGATCCGGCGGCGTTCCGGTCCTGGCTGGTGGCGATCACGGTACGGCAGGTGCGCGAGCGGGTACGGCTGCGGCGCGGGGCACCGGACGTCCTCGTGGACGCCGACGTCCGCGATCCGGGCGCCGACTTCACCGACCTGGCCATCACCCGCCTCGAACTGTCCGGGCAGCGCCGTGAGACCGCCGAGGCGACCCGCTGGCTCGACGAGGACAACCGCGAACTGCTCTCGCTGTGGTGGCTGGAGGCGTCCGGGGAGCTGACCCGCGACGAGATCGTCACGGCCCTCGGGGTCACCCGCCAGCACGCCGCGGTCCGGGTCCAGCGGATGAAGGGTCAGCTGGAGACGGCCCGGGTGGTCGTCCGGGCGCTGGCCGCCCAGCCACCCTGCCCGGAGCTGCGGCTCGTCGTCGCCGACTGGGACGGCCGTCCGAACGCGCTGTGGCGCAAGCGCATCGCCCGGCACACCAGGGACTGCCCGCAGTGCGCACCGGCCTGGTCCGGCCTCGTCGCGGCCGAACGGTTGCTCATCGGCATGGCGCTGGTCCCGCCGCCCCCGGCATCCGGTCTCGGCTCGCCGATCGGCGTGGCGGCGCACGGCGGCGGCCATCCCGCGGCACTGGGCAAGGGCTTGTCCGGGCATGGCGGAGGGCACGGCGCGGCACTGGGCAATGGCTTGTCGGGGCATGGCGGAGGGCACGGTGCGGCGCTGGGCAAGGGGGCGGCGGCGAAGGGCGGTGGGCAGGCGGCGGCGCTGGGCAAGTTGGTCGCCGGTGGCGTCGCCCGCCGCGTGCTCACCGCGGTGCTCGCGACAGGCGTCGTGGCGGGCGGCGGCGCGGCGGTCGCGTTCCGGCACACCGCCGAGCGGCCCGGCACCCCGCCCGCCGCGGTCGCGCTCGCCACCGGGGCGCCGCAGCCGTCGTCGCCCGCCCCCGCCGCCACGTCGGCCCCGGCCCCGGCCACCACCAGCGCCCCCGCGCGGCCGGTGAAGGAGAAGGCCCCGGCTGCGAAGAAGGGCGTCAGCGTCTGGAGGTTCCCCGGCCTGTCCGCGTCGCTGCGCGATGTCGGGGCCGGGTGGTACTACAACTGGGCTGCCGACAACGGCGACGTGCCCGGACCGGCCGGGGTCGAGTACGTACCGATGATCTGGGGGCGGGACGCCGTCACCGACGCCACCCTCGCGCGGGCCCGGCGCGGCGGGCAGGTGCTGCTCGGCTTCAACGAGCCGGACCTGGCCGCGCAGTCCAACCTGACCGTCGACCAGGCGCTCGAACTGTGGCCCCGGCTGGAGAGGACCGGACTGCGCCTGGGCAGCCCGGCCGTGGCGTACGGCGGCGACACCGCGGGCGGCTGGCTCGACCGGTTCATGTCCGGCGCCAGGGCACAGCACCGGCGCGTCGACTTCATCACCCTGCACTGGTACGGCTCGGACTTCCGTCCCGCCGCGGTCGGACAGTTCCTGAGCTACGTGGACGCGGTCCACCGCCGGTACGGGCTACCGATCTGGGTCACCGAGTTCGGCCTGGCGAACTTCGGCGGCTCTCCGAAGTATCCGACCGGCGCGCAGCAGGCCGCGTTCATCCGGGGCAGCACGGCCGGGCTCCAATCGCGCCGGTACGTCGAGCGGTACGCCTGGTTCGCGTTGCCCGCCGTGGGGGACAGCGCCGCGTTCGGGCTGTACCGGGACGGCGCCACTCCGACGGAGGCGGGGAGGGCGTACCGGGCCGCGGGATAGGGTCGAAACCATGATTCGCTTCGGCTACAAGGCGTCGGCGGAACAGTTCCCGCCGACCGAGCTGCTCACGTACGGCGTCGAGGCGGAGCGGCTGGGCTTCGACTCGGTGTTCGTCTCTGACCACCTCCAGCCGTGGCGCCACGACGGCGGGCACGCCCCGGCGGCGCTGCCGTGGCTGGGCGCGCTGGCCGCCCGTACGGAACGGGTCCTGATCGGCACCAGCGTGCTGACCCCGACGTTCCGCTACCACCCGGCGGTCGTCGCCCAGGCGTTCGCCACCCTGGGCTGTCTCGCCCCCGGCCGGATCATCCTCGGGGTGGGCTCCGGGGAGTCGCTCAACGAGGTGCCCCTGGGCACACAATGGCCGGACGGCAAGGAACGCTTCGCCCGGCTCAAGGAGGCCGTGGCGCTGATCCGCCAGTTGTGGACAGAGGACCGGGTGACGTTCGAGGGCACGTTCTACCGGACCGAGATGGCGACGATCTACGACAAGCCCGAGCAGCCCGTACCGATCTACATCGGCGCGTCCGGCCCGGCGGCGACCCGGCTGGCCGGGCGGGTCGCGGACGGGTTCATCACGACCAGTGGCAAGGGCCACGCCCTCTACACCGACACGCTGCTGCCGGCCGTCCGGGAGGGCGCGGAGAAGGCGGACCGGAAGGTGGACGAGCTCGACCTCATGATCGAGGTGAAGGTGTCGTTCGACCCGGACCTGGAACGGGCCCGCAACGACACCCACTACTGGGGTGCGCTGGCCCTGTCACCCGAGGAGAAGACCGGGGTCGAGGACCCGATGGAGATGCAGCGCCGCGCCGACGCGCTGCCGGTGGAGCGCACCGTGAGCCGGTGGATCGTCTCCGCCGACCCGGACGAACACGCGGCGAAGGTCGCCGAGTACCTCGACATGGGCTTCAAGCATCTCGTCTTCCACGCCCCCGGCCCGGACCAGGACCGCTTCCTGCAGTTGTACGGCCAGCAGATCCTGCCCCGGCTGCGCGAGCGGGCCGGCGGCTGACCACGTCCCTGGCGGCCGAATGCCGCGCCGCCCCGGACGGGCGCGGGGGCTGTGCGTCCGCGCCGCGCTCCGGGGTCGGCCGGGGCGCGGCATTCGGGCGGGTTGCGCGCCGGCGCAGGTACTCGGTCCACGCCGCGCGCAGCGCCCAGCCGAGCCCGTGCAGCGGACGCCGCTGCACCGTGCCGTGGATGCGGGGGTAGCCGATGCTGGCCACCTCCACGATCCGCAGCCGCGCCGTCCCCGTACGCAGGGTGAGCAGTGGCCCGATCTCCGGCCCGTCGCCCCACGGCCGGGCGCCCCGGCGCGTACCGGGCGGGCCGGGGTCGGGCAGGTCGAGCAGCGGCAGCACGTCGCGCCGGTACGCGTTGTAGCCGTACCCGAGATCAGTGAAGCGGGTGCCGCAGAGCAGGTTGACCAGCCCGCACAGCAGCCGGTCTGCGAGCCTCTCCAGGCGCGGGCCGCCCATTTGCGCGCCGCCGTGGCGGTACCGGGAGCCGTGGGCCACCTCGGCGCCGGACAGCAGCGCGTCCACGAACCGGGGCAGCTCACCCGGATCGGCGGAGCCGTCGCCGTTGAGGGTGACCACGATGTCGCCGCTGGCGGCGGCGAACCCGCAGACCAGGGCGTTGCCCTTGCCGGTGCGGGTCTGCCGGACGAGCACGGCGTCGGGGCGGACCTCGCGGGCCACGGCGACCGTGTCGTCGGTGGAGCCGCCGTCGACCACCACCACCTCGTCGACCGGGGGCAGACCCTCCAGGACGAGGGGGAGGTTCTCCTCCTCGTTCAGGACGGGGATCACGACGCTCACGGTCGGTGACGACACGGGGTCGCGCGGCGAGGCGTACGGGGGCCGCGAGGAAGGCATGGCGGTGACTCCTCGGACTGTGCGGCGCTGGGGAGGGCGCCGTCGCGCTTCAACCTAGCAAGCCGACCGTGCGCGTCAACCGTGCAAGTTGCGGGTAACCGGGAACCGGCGTGGGAATCGAGCCCATGCGGGGCGGCAGCGGGAGCTAGGGTGCAGGAGGATCGTCCGGGGGACATCCCCGGCGAACCGTCCGCCCCGGCGAAAGGACGCTGCCGTGAAACTCGGTCTGCACATCTCCAGCTTCACCTGGCCCGAGGGCGCGCCCCGGCTCGGCCCGGTCCTCGGTGAGGTGGCCGCGGCGGCCGACGAGGCCGGCTTCGAGCGGATCAGCGTGATGGACCACCTCTGGCAGATCGGGGTCATCGGCCCGCCGGAGCAGGAGATGCTCGAGGCGTACACGGCCCTGGGTTTCCTGGCCGCGCACACCCGCCGCGCCAAGCTGCTCACCCTGGTGACCGGCGTGGTGTACAGGGAACCCGGCCTGCTGGCCAAGGCGGTCACCACCCTCGACGTGCTCTCCGGCGGCCGGGCGATGCTCGGCATCGGCGCGGCCTGGAACGAGGAGGAGTCCCGCGGGCTCGGCCTGTCGTTCCCGCCCACGGCGGAGCGTTTCGAGCGTCTGGAGGAGGCGCTGCAGATCTGCCGCCGGATGTTCGACGGCGACGAGGGCGCGTACGAGGGGCGGCACTACCGGCTCGGCCGGCTGCTCAACTCGCCGCTGCCGCTGGCCCGCCCGCGCATTCCGATCCTGATCGGTGGCGGCGGCGAGAAGAAGACGCTGCTGTTCGTCGCGAAGTACGCCGACGCCTGCAACCTGTTCGGCGGCCCCGACGTGCAGCACAAGCTCGACGTGCTGCAGCGGCACTGCGATGCCGTGGGCCGCGACTACGCCGAGATCGAGAAGACGGTGCTGTACAACTTCGACCTCGGCGAGAAGGGCGAACGGGTCGGTGAGATCGTCGACGAACTGCGCCGGCTGGCCGGGCTCGGCTTCACCGTGGCCCACGGAAGCCTGCGCAACGCCTGGGATCTCGACCAGTACGAGATCTTCTCCAAGGAGCTGATCCCCGCGGCCGAGGCCCTGTGAGCGGCATCGCGGCGGTGGTGTTCGACCTCGACGGGGTCATCATCGACACCGAAGGGGTGTGGGAGGAGGTCCGCCGGGCGTACGTGGCCGAGCACGGGCGGGAGTTCCTGCCGGACAGCCAGCAGCGGATGATGGGCATGAGTACGGGCGAGTGGTCGAGCCACCTCAGCCGGGACGTCGGTGTGGGGCGTACCCCGCAGCAGGTGGCCGACGACGTGCTGGGGCGGATGGCGCAGCGGTACTCCGAGGCCCTGCCGCTGATTCCCGGTTCCGTGGCGGCGGTGCGCCGGCTGGGTGAGCGGTATCCGCTGGCCCTGGCCAGCTCGTCCGCCCGGATCCTCATCGACCAGGTGCTGGCCACCGCGGGGCTGACCGACGCGTTCCAAGCCACCTTCTCCACCGAGGAGGTCGACCGGGGCAAACCCGCGCCCGACGTGTACCTGGCCGCGGTACGGCGGCTGGGGCAGGCGCCGGAGGACTGCGCCGCGGTCGAGGACTCCAGCAATGGGCTGCGGGCGGCCGCGGCGGCGGGGCTGGCCGTGGTCGCGGTGCCGCACGGCGCCTACCCGCCCGCGCCGGACGCCCTCGCGTTGGCTAGCCTGGTCGTCGACGACCTGGACGACCTGACCCCGGAGGCGATCGCCAAGCTGCGGTGAGCGATACGGTGGTCCGCGCCGGCCAGGGCCACCCGGCCCGCTCGCCGGTGGCGTTGGACCTACTGGCCGGTAACCCCGAGGTACTGCCAGGTGGGCGGGGATCTCTGACATGGCGGTAGGGATCGGACGTTTGATGGAGGCCGCGGTGTGGTCCGGGTGCAGTCCGGTTGCACGGGCCCCGGCGCACTTCCGGTGTGGTGGGCACGCTCCCGATACTCGATCGCATGGAACCCGTCGCCCCCGTAACCCTTGCCAGCGCGGGTGGTAGCCGTCCCGCAGGCTGGCAGGTACAGCTTCGTGTCGACTATGTCGTCAACAAGATCATGCAGACGCATCGCGGCCAGTCCGAGGATGCCGTCGCGCAGGCGATCCAAGATCAGCTCCGCACCGTCGGAGTGGTGCCCAATGGCCGTCAGGTCGCGCAGTACGCGGCCGTGATCTCCCAACTGCCGCTGCTGCCCCCGGCGAACGCGAACGCCTGACCACGCCTGCCCGCGCAGGCGGGCCCGGAGCCGTGCCCGCCTGCGTGGACCGGGAGCCGCCGAGGAGCGGGCCGGAAGCTGTCGCCCGCCTCGGCGGGCCAGACGTCGTTTCCGGTTCAGCGGGCCGGGAAGCGCAGGATCCGGTCGTCGCCGGGACGGGGATCGCCTCGACCGTCCCGGTTCGACGTCGTGAGCCACAGCGCACCGTCCGGCGCGACGGCCACCGTGCGCAGCCGCCCGTACCGGCCGACCAGCTCGGCCCCGGGCGGGCCGCCGCGCAGGGGCACCGTCCACAGGCGCTGACCGCGCAGCGCCGCCACGTACAGGGTGTCGCCCGCGATCGCGGCGCCGGACGGGGACGCCTCGACCGTCGACCATGTCACCAGCGGATTGACGAAGCGGCTGTCGTTGGAGGTGCCCTCCACCTCGGGCCAGCCGTAATTGGCGCCCGGCCGGATGACGTTGACCTCGTCGAAGCGGTTCTGGCCGAACTCGATGGCGTACATCGTCCCGTCGGCCGACCAGGCCAGGCCCTGCACGTTGCGGTGGCCCAGGCTCCACACCGGCTTCCCGCCCGGGTTGCCCGGCGCGGGGGCGCCGTCCGGGGTCAGCCGCAGGATCTTGCCGTTGGGGTCGTCGGGATCCTGCGCGGACGGGCGGTCGCCGGCGTCGCCGGTCCCCGCGTACAGCATGCCGTCGGGGCCGAACGCGATCCGCCCGCCGTCGTGGAAGCCGGCCTTGTCGATGCCCTGGAAGATGACCTCGGGGGCGGCGGTACCGCCCAGCCGGAACCGGACGATCCGGTTGTCGTGCTCGGCCGTGAAGTACGCGTACACCCAGCCGGTGCGGTCGTGGTCCGCGGCGACCGCGAGCCCCAGCAGCCCGCCCTCGCCCGCATGCACCACGCCGGGCACCCGGTAGACCTCGCGGGGCGCGCCGCCGCCCGGGCGCACCTGCAGGATCCGGCCGGAGTTGCGCTCGGCGACCAGGGCGCTGCCGTCGGAGAGCAGTGCGAGACCCCACGGCACGTCCAGGCCGGTGGCCACGGTCTCGGGCGCGGACAGGTCGGGCACCCCGGACGGTACGGACCCCGCGGGCGACCGGCCGGGAACGGGTGTGCCGGACACCGGGGGCGGTGACCCCGGCGGCGGGTACGTGGGCGGCATGCCGCCGTCGGAGCATGCCGCCACGAGGGCCGTGCCCGCCGCGGCGACCGCCAGCGCCCAGCGCCGGTGCACCCTCGTACCTGCGCTCACGTCCGCTCCCTTCGCCGGTGGCTCCCCTCCACGGTGCCATCCCGCCGCCCGGCTGCCCCGACCGGGCCCGGGATGACAGCGGCCCATCCCGGTTGTGCGGGTGCGTGATCCCCGGTAGGCAGAGATGGACCGGCCACTTTGTCTTCCCGGAGGAACGATGCGGTTCCGAGCACTCGCCGCGCTGAGCGCGGCGGCCACCCTGGTCCTCAGCGGCCAGCCGGGCCCGGCACTTGCCGCGCCGCCGAAGCAACCCACCGCGTACGGCTACGGCGGCGCCGTGGCCACGGTGGACCCGACGGCCACCGCCGTCGGCCTGGACGTGTTGCGCCGAGGCGGCAACGCGGTCGACGCCGCGGTGGCGGCCGCGGCCACCCTCGGCGTGACGGAGCCGTTCTCCGCCGGCATCGGCGGGGGCGGCTTCTTCGTCTACTACGACGCCCGGCACCACACCGTGCACACGATCGACGGGCGCGAGGCGGGCCCGGCCACGATGACCGAGAACGCCTTCGTGGATCCGGCCACCGGGCAGGCGTACGCCTTCCAGGAGGCACGGGTCAGCGGCCTCTCCGTGGGCGTGCCCGGCACCCTGGCCACGTGGGACGCGGCGGCGCGGCGGTGGGGGACCCGCCCGTTGAGCAGCCTGCTGCGCCCGGCCGCGCGGGTCGCCGAGCAGGGTTTCGCGGTGGACGCCACGTTCCAGCAGCAGATCGCGGACAACGCGGCGGCGTTCGGGCAGTTCGACGCGACCCGTGAGCTGTATCTGCCCGGTGGCGCGCCGCCCGCGGTCGGCTCCGTGCAACGCAACCCGGATCTCGCGGCCACGTACCGGCTCATCGCCCGGCAGGGGACCGACGTCTTCTACCGGGGACCGGTCGGCGCCGACCTCGTCCGTACGGTGCAGCATCCGCCGGTCTCCGACCATCCCACCGGCACCTGGGCGTTCCCGATCCGCCCCGGCGACCTGCAGCAGTCCGACCTGGCCGGTTACCGGGTGCGTTTCCCCGCCCCCACCCGGTCGGACTACCGCGGCCTCACGGTGTACGGCATGGCCACCCCGTCCAGCGGCGGCACGGCCGTGGGTGAGGCCCTGAACATCCTGGAGACCGCCGACCTGCGGCACCTGCCGCTGATCCAGGCGGAACACCGGTACCTGGAGGCGAGCGCGCTGGCCTTCGCCGACCGTAACCGCTACGTCGGCGACGGCACCCCCCGGTCCACGCTGCGCACCCTGCTCAGCGACGGCTTCGCGCAGGCACGGGCATGTCGGATCGATCCCGCGCACGCGCTGGCCAAGCCGGTGGCCCCGGCGCCGCTGACCGCCTCCGGCTGCCCGGCCGGAGTGCCCGGCGGCGCGGTCGAGGAGGGGCAGAGCACCACCAACCTCACCGTCGCCGACCGGTGGGGCAACGTCGTCGAGTACACCCTGACGATCGAGCAGACCGGCGGCAACGCGATGGTGGTGCCCGGCCGCGGGTTCCTGCTCAACAACGAGCTGACCGACTTCAACTTCACGCCCACCCAGGGCGACGCGCCGGACCCGAACCTGCCCGGCCCCGGTAAGCGGCCGCGCAGCTCGATGTCGCCGACGATCGTGTTCGACTACGGGCGGCCGTGGCTGGCGCTCGGCTCGCCCGGCGGCGCGTCGATCATCACGACCGTGCTGCAGGTGCTGGTGAACCGCCTGGAGCTGGGCATGTCGTTGCCCGAGGCGGTGGCGGCGCCGCGTGCGTCGCAGCGCAACAGCCCGGGCATCCAGGCCGAGGCGGCGTACCACACCCAGTTCGGGCCGCAGCTGACCGCGCTGGGGCACACGTTCGGGCCGGACACCCCGGAGCTGGGGGCGCTGACAGCCATCGAGTTCGGGCCGCACGGCCGCATGATCGCGGCCGCGGAGCCGGTACGACGCGGCGGCGGCGCAGCCGCGGTCGTGGTGCCCAGCGGGAGCCGGGCCCGGTGACCGGGCGCTGAACCACGACGGCCCGGGGCGGCGGCGCGTCACGACCGCTCCGGGCCGATCGCGGTCACAGGCTCAGCGGGTCGAGCTCAGCGCGTCACGACCAGCCGGAGCGGTCGCGGTCACAGGCTCAGCGCGACCGTCACCGCCCCCGCGGCCACCAGCACCGCAGCCCACAAGCGGTCCACGTTGAACCAGGCCCGGCGCAGCACCGCCAGCCCCACGTACTCGTAAACCAGCGACGCGCAGGCCGCCATCGCCGCGAGCATCGCGACGGTGTGCACCCCCGCGGCGGCCAGTCCCTGCAGGGCCGCCCCGGGGGTGCCGGCCGCTCCGGTCGGCGCCGCCGCGAGCAGGTGGCCGCCGTGCCCGGTGGGCGCGGCGGATTGCTGCCCGCGCAGGAGCACCGGCAGCAGCATCAGCCCGGCGCCGTGCGCGGACGACATGAGGAACGACCAGACGGCGAGCTGGTACCCCGACAGCCGCATCCCCGCCCACCGGAAGTGCCGCTGGGACAGCAGCCGCCACAGCCCGAAGCCCACCAGCAGCACCCCGCCCCCGACGCCGACCGCCCGCGCCGCGCCGAGTGACGCGGTGGCCGAGACGACCGCGGCGATGATGGCCACCGACGCGAGGTGCCCGGCCGCGATGGGCGGCAGCGACCCGAACAGCACCCGGCGGCTGCGCTCCTGCATGCCGCGGGCCACCGCGAACAGCCAGCCCATCGCCGGGTTCAGGCCGTGGAACGCGCCCAGGACGGCCAGCGCCGCCAGTTGGGCACCGGTCACGGGAAGCAGTACGAGTCCGACGACGCGTCGCCGCCCTGCAGCCGGGTCTGGTGCACGCGCAGCCCGCGGAACTCGTCGCCGTGCGGGAAGAAGCGCGGGTCCAGGGTCATCCCGCCCGCCTCCGGGTCCACGTCGACCTTCGCCAGCCAGGCGCCCACGCCGTCCGGGTAGAACTGATCGTCCCAGGAGCCGTACAGCGAGTTGGTGACGTAGACGCGGCGCCCGTCGCGGGACACCTCGACCATCTGCGGGCCGCCGGCCAGGGGCTCGTCCGGGAAGGACGGGTGGGCGACGCGTCCGGCGACGCCGCCGAGCCGGATCGAGCCGGTCTCGACCGGGTGGAACGGGTCGCGCACGTCGTACTGTTTCAGCTCGCCCGTGCCCCAGCACGACACGTACAGGAAGCGGTCGTCGACCGACAGGTCGATGTCGGTGACCAGCGGCGGGACGGCGCCGAACGGCTCCAGGGCGGGCGGCAGCGCCGCGGGGTCGGCCGGTTCGGCCGGGATGTCGATCACCTTGGTGACGGCGAACTCGCCACCGACGCGGTGCCACAGCCAGATGGAGGCGGACAGGTCCTCGACGGAGGTGACGACGCCGACGAAGCCGTACTCCTTGGTGGGGTCGTGGGCCGGGCGCAGCTCCAGCGTCATCTGGTACTGGTCGCCGAGGTCGACGCTCTGCACGAGAGTGCGTTTGGCCAGGTCCCAGAAGTGGATCCGGTGGCCGTACCGGCGGCCGAGGAGCAGATCGGGGACCAGCCCGTCCTCGATCATCGACGGGGTGCCCCACTCGGAGGTGACCAGCACGTCGCGGGTGAGGTGCCACCAGAAGTCGTACGCGAGGTACTGCTCCCCGCGGTCGTGTTCCCACTGCCCGCGTACGTCGAAGGTGGTGTGGTCGAGCACCGCGATGCCGCCGGGGCCGTCGCCGCCGGTGCCCGCGCCCAGCGCCGAGACGTAGATGCCGTCCGGTCCGCAGTGGACGGTGTGCGGCCGCGAGTAGTCCGCCTTCGCCGCCAGCTCCTGCGCGCTGATCTCCTTGACCAGCCGGGGGTTGCGCGGGTCGTCCTTCGTGTCCAGCACGTAGATGCGGGACGAGCGCAGGCCCGGCACGATCAGGTAGCGGCGTTCCACGTGCGGGTGCGGTGCGGTCGGGCACAGCGCGCTGGAGCAGGCGTTCCAGCCGAAGTGGTGCAGTTCGTCGCCGACGTGCGGCAGGTCGGTCCAGCCCACCACGCGGCCGTAGCCGTCGGAGCCGGGGTCGGTGTCGATCACCGCGATGGCGTCGGGGCGGCTCGCCGAGCGGTCGAACGCCGCCACGTAGGCCAGCTTCTCGGCCGGGGCACCGGCCGCGTCGCGGGGCGAGGGATAGAACGTCGGATCCGGGGTCCAGCGTGTCATGACCGCCAGTCTCGTGGGAGGCGGGGCGCGGGGCCAGCCCCGTACGGGGGATTCAGCGGGCTTCCATCGGCAGCCGGACCATCACGGTCGTGCCGGGACCCTCGTGGTCGGCCAGTTCGATGGTGCCGTGGTGCCGTTGCACGATGGCGCGGGTGACCGACAGGCCCAGTCCGGTGCCGGGGATGGCGCGGTTGCGAGCCCGGTTGCTGCGATACATCCGGTCGAAGAGGCGCTCGCGTTCGTCCTCTGTCACGCCGATGCCGGTGTCCGACACGGTCAGCTCCGCGACGCCGCCGTTGATGCGTACCCGCACCGTGACCTGCCCGCCGTCCGGGCTGTATTTGACGGCGTTGCCGAGCAGGTTGTCGACGACCTGGCGCAGGCGGGCGGGGTCGCCGGGCAGCACCAGCGCCTCGGGGAGGTCGCTGGTGACGGTGACGGCCGTGCCCTCGGTCTCGGCGCGTACCTCCTGCACGGCCTCGGCGACGACGGCCGCGAGGTCGACCGGTACGGTGCTCATCGCGATGTGGCCGGTGTCCAGTGCGGACAGTTCGAGCAGCTCGTCGATGATGCGCCGGAGCTGGGCGGTGTTGCGTTCGATCACCTCCAGCATCGCCGGGGCGTCGGCGGCCAGCCCCTGCGCGTCGGCCCCGCGCAGCAGCTCGGTGTAGGTGCTGATCGCGGTCAGCGGGGTGCGCAGCTCGTGGCTGATCAACGCCAGGTACTCGTCCTTGCTGCGGTTCAGTTGCCGTTGCAGGTCCTCGACGAGGCGGCGGGCCAGGAACTGGCCGATGTGCGCGGCGATGCCGGCCAGCAGCGCGACCAGCTCGTCCTCGGGATCCTCGACGGTGTCGGCGAAGACGGTGAGCACCCCGAGGATGTCGCGGCCGTCCTGCACCGGCACCGCGAGGGCGGCGTGCAGTTTCGACCAACCCCCGGTGCGCAACGGGATCAGGCTCTGCGGCTGGCCGATGTCGCGCAGCCACAGCGGCTTCGCGACCTGCCAGGCGCGGCCGGTCAGGCCCTCGCCGAAGGCCAGCTCCGGGGGCACCTCGATGTCACCGCCCTGCCAGTACGGGGCGGTCCAGAGCGCGGCCGGCAGGGCCACGCCGGCGGGCACGTCCACCAGCCACAGCTCCGCGTGCACCCACCCCAGGGTGGAGACGACCGCCTCCAGCACGCGCCGCCCGGCCGCCTCGACGGTGTTCTCCTCGGCCAGCGCGTTGGCCACGGCCAGCTCGCAGGAGCGGAACCGCTCGGCGCGCCGCTGCCGGGTAACGTCCTGCATGGCGGCCACGGCGCCCTGGGTGTCGCCGTCCGGGCCGATGATGGGCTGGCCGTCGACCAGGTAGTGCCGCATCCGCCGGTTGCGGCCCTGCACCACGAGCCGCTCGTTACGGATGACCTCCCCCTGCAGGGCCCGCCGAAGGATGACGTCCTGGCGGGTCATCGGCTGACCCAGCTCGTCGAGCAGACCCTCGACCGCGGCCGGGTCGTCCAGGTCGTCGGGCACGGGAGCGTTGCCCCACAACCGGAACATCTGCTGGTTGATCAGCACGAACCGGCCGTCCGCGTCGCAGGCGACGACCCCGTCGTGCAGGCTGTCCAGCACCGCGTCGAGGAAGCGTCGTTGCCGGTCGATGAGATGCCGGGCGATCTGCTCGGTGACCAGCTGGGTGGCGACGCGGGCCGCCGCGGCGCAGCCCGCGATCTGTTCGGCGGTCCAGGCGCGCGGGCCGGGATCGTAGGCGCTGCAGACCCCGACGACGACGCCGTCCTGGTCGTGCACGGGCTGGCCCAGGTAGGCGCCGGGTGCCGGGGGACCGTCCGGGACGATCACGGCCGCGCCGGTGCTGAGGACGCGGGCGGCGAGGTCGGCCGGCACGCGTGCGGCGTCCGGGCCGTGGCTTCCGCAGGTCTGCAGGGCGCCGTCGAGCGCCAGCCCGATCGTGGCCGTGGGGACGTCGGCCGCCTGCGCCAACAGGGCGGCGAGCTGGTCTGCGGAGCCGCCGGCGAACAGCTCGCGGGGCAGGTCGGCCAGCCCGGGCGCGCGGGGCGGCGCCGTATCGCGCGCCCGCCCGGCGCCGTCGCCGGCGTCCGTCCGACCCATGGCCCGACCTCCCGTTGAAGCCTAACAAGACCAAAACGGCAAAACCGGCTATTCAGGTACGGGTGGCCGCCGGGTCATCCAGCGCGGCCCGACTCATGGCCGGACTCGCGTTCCGAAGGCGTGATCACGGCACGGCGGAAGACCAGGTCGGTGATCGGCCGTCCGGCCAGCTCCCCGCGCCGCTCGAACTTCGTCACCGGGCGGTGCCGCGGCCGCGGGGCCACCCCGTCGTACGTGTTGCGCAGCTCCGGGTCCGCCGCCAGCGTCTCGGCCATCGCCTCGGCGTACGCCGGCCAGTCGGTGGCGCAGTGCAGGATTCCGCCCGGACGCAGCCGCTCGCGCAGCAGGGCCACGTTGTCCGGCCGGATCAGCCGGCGCTTGTGGTGGCGCGCCTTGGGCCACGGGTCGGGAAAGAAGGCGTGCACCGCGTCCAGGCTCCCGGGCGGCAGCCGGTGCACCAGCTCCATCGCGTCGCCGCAGGCCACCCGTACGTTGCCGAGGCCCTGCTCGCCGACCAGGGCGAGCAGGTTGCCGATGCCCGGGGTGTGCACCTCGACCGCCAGATAGTCGCGGCCCGGATCGGCGGCCGCCATCGCCGCGGTCGAGTCGCCCATCCCGAACCCGATCTCCAGCACCCGTGGTGCCTCCCGGCCGAACAGCTCGCCCAGGTCCAGCGGGGTGCGCTCACCATCGGTCACGGTGAGCCCGTGGGTGGGCCAGAGCGCGCTCAGGGCGTCGGCGTGCCTGGTGCTCACCCGGCCGCGGCGCGGGTGGAAGGTGCGGATGGGGCGCACGGCCACGAGCCCGGCGTCATGCCGGGCTCCGGTGGCTGTCGGCGTCGGTAGGTCGGACATCAGGCGACCACGATAGCCGTCGCGGCGCTCAGCCCGCGATCGGCTGCACGCTGGGCTGGGACCCGGCGTGGAAGGGCACGCGCGCGCCCGAGCGCAGGTCGAGCGTCAGGACCCAGGACCCGCCCCGGTACTGGCCGGTCACGACGGCCCGGGCGGCGTCCACGTACGCCAGCTCCCGGTCCTCCGCCGCGCCCACGGTGCGCTTCACACCGGTCGCCGGGTCGAACTCGACCACGTGGACGGGCTGGTCGTCGGCCGTGGTCTCACCCTGCTGGTAGGCGGTCCAGGCCAGCTTCGCGCCGTCCGGGCGCCAGCCCGGCAGGACCGCGAAGCCGGAGTTCCCCAGGCTCCCGCCGCCGTACGCCGCGACGGTCCGCTCGGCGCCGGTCGAAACCGTGCCGATCGTGAGGCAGTCGTCGTAGACCGACTCGCAGAGCCCGCCGCGGAACACGATCCGGCCGCCGTCCGGGGACCACGCCACCGCGTTGTCGTAGCGCAGCCGCTCGGCCAGCGTGCCGGTCGAGGGCGCGGCGGGCGACGACACGGCGGGCACGGGCTCGCCGCGGCACTCGGCCGGGAACAGCACCTGCGGGGTGGCGGCCCGCACGGTTGTTGAGATCTTGTACACGCCCGGCCCGCCCGTGCAGGACGCCGAGGCGAACGCGATCCACCGGCCGTCCGGCGACCAGGACGCGCCCGCGGCCGGACGGGTGCTCAGCCGGCGCTTGGCGCTGCCGTCGGCCTTCATGACCCACAGCTGACCGCTCTTGAGTACGGCCAGCTGACGGCCGTCACGCGACCAGCTCGGGCGGGCGTAGCCGCCGCCGGTGGTCAGGCGCTTCTCGGTGGCGCCCTTGCTCACGTACACGTTGCCGCTCCGCACGTAGGCCACCTGGCTGCGCATTGTCGGCGTCGCCGCCAGGGCCGGAGCCGCCTGGCTCACGACCCCCGCCGCGGCTCCCAGCACCGCCAGCACCATGCCGCCCGTACGT
Organism: Krasilnikovia sp. MM14-A1004; assembly: GCF_047159485.1. Classification (GTDB taxonomy): domain Bacteria; phylum Actinomycetota; class Actinomycetes; order Mycobacteriales; family Micromonosporaceae; genus Actinoplanes. The sequence goes on from NZ_AP038773.1 coordinate 2,049,386, forward strand.
CCCACTGCTCCCATGACCGAACGCCCCCCGACGTCTCGTTCCCCCCAGGCATTTTTCCCTGCCACCGAGAGCATCGTCGCAACCGAGCTGCACCTGAGCGATTCCCGAACCGAAACCGAAGAAAATCACTCCCGGACCGGCCCGGTCACCACCCGCGAGGTGGACGACCGGGCCGCGCCGGGGGTTCAGACCTCCGATGCGCGGTCGATGAAGGCGACGCTCTGGCGCCATACCTGCCCATCGACGAAGATCAGCGTGCCGACGGCCCACACCTCGCGCCCGCCGAGCCGCTCCTTGGCCTGGTACAGCACCGTGTCGTCGGTGATCTGCGCCGCCTCGACCTGCTCGATCGTCGGCTGCTCCACCAGGTACTCGTCGAACAGCTGCTTGATCTCGGTCCGTCCGCGGACCACCTTGTCGAGGCGGACGAACTCCGCGTCCTCGGCGTAGCACTGGGCCAGGCCGGCCGTGTCGCCCGCCTCCAGCAGCTGCACCTGCGTCGCAAGAAACTCCTGACCAACGTTGCCATCGCCCATGGGTGGCTCCCCCTCTTATTCAGGCAGCGGCATCACCCTCGACGGGCGGCCACCGGTCGGGCCGACCGGCGGCCCGGATTTGGCTACCCACGGTAGGTCGCCGCACGTGGCGCAGCCTTCCCGGCGATCGATACGGCGCCCACCTCGTCAGGTCCGGACCGGCACCACCGTGGGTCGGTGTCCGAGCTGCCGCCGGTCCCTCCCGCAGCGCCCCTCTCGGCTCCCAGCGCGCCGCAGCGGTCGATCCGCCACAGTGCACCGGTGTACCTGACGAGGTACGTCGCGCGGGCCGCGCGTGCCGCCGCACGTTCGTACGCTGTCCACTCACGCCAGGTCCCGGTGGGATGACGGGCCGTGTCGGCTGACACGGCCACCGGCCCCGGCGGCCGGTCCGGCCGTCGCCCGCGCGCCGGGGCGGGACCTTACGAACAGGGAGTGGTCATGACCTACGCCAGTTGGTTCCGCCGAGCCGGTGGCTACCTTGTCGACGTCGTCCTCGCCTTCCTGCCGTCGTTCGTCGGCGGCCTGGTCTACGAGTCGACGGTCGGTCCGGACGGTGAGCCCAGCGCCTTCGGGCGCGCCGCCGACCTGATCGGCATCGCGCTGGCCATCCTCGTGTTCGCCTACAACCGCTGGATCCGGGCCGGGCGCACCGGGCGCACCTGGGGCCGCCAGCTGATGCGGATCAACCTGATCACCGAACAGGACGGCGGACCGGTGGGCGGCAGCCGGGCGCTGCTGCGCGACCTGGGCCACGTCGTCGACACGCTGGCGCTCGGGCTCGGCTGGCTCTCGCCGCTGTGGGACGGCAAGCGGCAGACCTTCAGCGACAAGATGGTGCGCACCGTCGTGGTGGAGGCCGCCTGATGTCCGGCGACCGCGGAGACCAGGGCGTGATCCAGAGCACGGTACGGAAGTTTCCGGCGGATCCCGATGCTCGTACCGGCATGACCAACACTCCACTGAGGGCCGACAGCCCGCTGCTGCAGCCGCTGACTGTCGGCGCCCTGCAGGTGCCCAACCGCATCTGGATGGCACCGCTGACCCGTAACCGTGCCGGGGTCGACGGAACGCCCAGCGCCCTGCAGGCCGAGTACTACGGCCAGCGCGCCGGGGCCGGCGTGATCATCGCCGAGGGCAGCCAGCCGTCCGCCGTCGGTCAGGGTTACCCGAACACCCCCGGCCTGCACACCGACGCCCACCAGGAAGGCTGGCAGCGCGTCGCCGACGCCGTGCACGCCGGTGGTGGCCGCATCGTGGTGCAGCTCATGCATGCCGGCCGGATCTCGCACACCACCACCATCGGCGGGCAGACCCCGGTGGCGCCCTCGGCCGTACGCGCCGCCGGTGAGGTGTTCACCGCCACCGGCCTGCAGCCCTTCTCCGAGCCGCGGGAGCTGGCGGCCGACGAACTGCCCGGCATCGCCGCCGAGTTCGCCGACGCCGCCCGCCGGGCGGTGGCCGCGGGGCTCGATGGTGTGGAGCTGCACGCCGCGAACGGCTACCTGCTGCATCAGTTCCTCGCCGACGGCGTGAACCAGCGCACGGACGAATACGGCGGCTCGCCGCAGAACCGGGCGCGCTTCGTCGTCGAGGTCGCGACCGCGGTCAGCGCCGCGATCGGCGCCGACCGGGTCGGGATCCGGATCTCGCCGCAGCACGGGTTCAACGACATCACCGAGGATGACATCTCGGTGTACGAGGTGCTCGTCGCTCAGCTCGCCCAGCTCAAGCTCGCCTACCTGCATGTGCTGGCCGCACCCGGCGACCCGATCGTCGGCAAGCTGCGCGCGGCGTGGCCCGCGACGTTCGTCCTCAACACCGGGTTCGGCGCGGACTCGGATCGTGACGAGGTCGAACGCATCGTCGCCGACGGCATCGCCGACGCGGTGACGGTGGGGCGCCCGTTCCTGGCCAACCCCGACCTGGTGCAGCGGTGGACCCGCGGCGCCGGCCTCAACGAGCCGGACGCCACCACCTTCTACGCCGGAGGAGCGAAGGGCTACACGGACTACCCCGTGCTGGCCTGAGAGCGGTGCGCGTCGGACCTGCCCGCTGTGTTTCCGCGGGCAGGGCCGACGCTGCCGTTCATTCCGCCCCGGACCTGGTCCATGAACCGCGCCCGAGGTGCGGACGGCTCAGGCCGCGACGGCCGTCCAGATGGCGGAGAACGCCGCGGCCTCCCCGGCGAGCCAGCGCTCGACATCGGCGGTCCGGGCCGCCGGGTCGATGCGGTGGACGGCGCCGCGGCGCAGATCGACCAGCACGGGCTCGGCGTCCGGCAGGATCTGATCCATGTGCCGCGCCATCAGGTGCAGCGTGGCCGTGACCGCCTCCGCCGACGGCGGGTCCTCGTCGAAGTGCAGGCGCACCGCCTCACGCCGGCCGTCGGCGAACCGCAGGCCGAAATGTGGATTGATCTTGACGGCGAGCGGGCCGACCGAGGCGAGCGCATCGCGGGTCTGGGCGAGGCTGACGTCGGCGGGATCGCCGAGCGATTGCAGGTAGGTCGCGGCGCCCGCGCTGACCGCCTCGTAGAGCGGGCGCCAGCGCGGCTTGACCAGGTCGGTCACCCCGGCCAGCTGGCTGCCCCCGGTGTGGAATGCGACATCGGCCTTGAGCGCCTTGACGAGCTGGCCGTGGGGATTGAATCCCGACCGGCGTTCGCGCTGGCGGCGCAGACCGCCGACGAACTGGGCCTTGGCAGGGCCGGTCCGCGCCACGTACCGCGTGAAGCCGAGCATGGTCGCGTAGGGCGCAAGAGTGAGGACGGACGGGTGCGGACGGGACGCCGCGGATGGCGGCACAACGGGCGTGGTCACGTGATCTCCCCGCAGGTCAGGAGCCGTTTTCGTACATACATTCTAATCGACGGGTACGACATTCCCAACCGTCCCGCCGGGGCCTGATGGCGCCTCCGCGACGGTGCCCTCAGCGGTCGGACAGCTCGTAGTAGTCCTCGGTCATCACCGGCCGGAAGCCGAGAGACGTGTAGAGGTTCAGTGCCCGGTCGTTGTCGGTGGCCACCTCCAGGTGGACGGCGGTGGCGCCGCCCGCCAGAGCCTCACGGCACACGCGGTGCAGCACGTCACGCCCGATGCCGCGCCCCTGATGGTCGGGGTGGATGGCGAAGCCGTAGACCCCGACCCGATCCCCGTCGTGGCTCAACCGGAGCGTCCCGATCGGCCGGCCGTCGCGTTCGACGACGAGGGTGTCGGGGTCGTGGGCGGCGTCCAGGGGAGGCTCCCAACCGAATCCCGAGCGCATGAGTTCCCGCACCGCGGACTGATCCGCCGCGGTGGCGGCGCGGATGGTGACACCGGGATCGGCGGGCACCTCGGTGGGTGCGCCGGGCAATTGCAGGGCGTGCTCGGAGTGGTCGAGGGTGCCGCCCCGGCGTTGCGCGAGACTCCGTCCCGCGACCGAGGGCCGGGGCACCACCAGCAGTATCGACGAATGCTCGCGTTCCCGGCACACACGCAGCGCGGCATCCAGTAACGCGGTACCGATCCCGCGCCGCCGTGCGTCGGGATCGACCATGCCGGCAAGTTCGATCGTGGGCGCACTGTGGGTGTAGATGCCCAGGAAGCCGAGCAGCCGCTCACCGTCCCACCACAGGATGTCCTCGACGTCGTGTCCGGAGCGGTGGCGCAGCGTGTTCCATTCCAGCTTCAGCCGGCCCCCGTCGGCCGCGACCACGCGACGTTCCAGGTCTTCGATAGCGTCCAGGGCGGCCGGGGACAGCCCGGCGGAGAGATCGACCACGACGTCACCCCATCACGCCCGTCAACGAATTTCCGATCGAACCGACAACCACGTCGCTGTGTCACCTGTCGCGCGTGGGCCGACGGGGCGCCACCCGCCGGTCCCATGGTGGGATACAACGCATGATCGGGTCGCAGGTGCCGGTGCTGGAGATGCTGTGGGAGACGCACGACCCACGCCGCACGCTCGACGGACGGTTCGGCCTCAGCAATGCGGAGGCGGCCGGGCGCTGGATCGCCGCACTGGTGGACGAGCACTGGGGCATTCGCATCGACTCCTGCGAGCGGATCGTCATGAGCGGCGGCAACGCGCTGGCCTGGATTCGTACGCCGTCCGCACGGCTTCTCGCGAAATGGTCGGTAGTACCCGAGCGATTTCCGCAGCTGGTGCAGACGGCGCGTCTCACGAGCTGGCTCCACGGCCGGGGGCTGCCGGTCTCGGCACCGGTTCCGGCGCGAGGTGGCCGCCTCCAGGTCGAGACCGGCCGTGTCTCGATGGGCCTGCAGCGCGAGATCGTGGGCGACCTGCTCGACACCGCCGATCCCGACCAGGTGCGCGCGGCCGGAGCCGTACTCGCCCGATTGCAGGACGCGCTGGCCGCGTACCCGGACGCCGACCGGCTTCCCGTGCTCGCCGGTTCGTCCGAGCCGTTGACGGACCGGGTCACCGACTGGCTCGACTCCCGCGCCGAGCATCTGCCGGCGGCCGCCCGTGAGACGCTGCGCGGGCTGGTCACCAGCGCGCCGCCCGATCGACTCGCGCGCCAGCTCGTTCATTTCGACTTCCGCTCCGCCAACATCGTGTGCGCCCGCGGCGAGATCGCCGCGATCCTCGACTTCGAGGAGGCTCAACATGATCACCGACTCGTCGAGCTGGCCCGCGCGGCGGTCCTGCTCGGGACCCGCTACCGCAACTGGGCGCCGGTGTCGGCCGACGTTTGCGCGGCATTCCTCACCGGCTACCGGTCCGAATGCCCTCTGACCCCGGCCGAGGCGGGCTGGTTGGACATCCTCCTGCTCTGGCAGGCCCTGGCGATGGTGCCACCCGGCGACGATCCGACCGGGTGGGGTCCGTCGGCCCTGAGCCAGCTGAGCCGACCGCGTCTGTCAGCGCTGCGGGCGCGTCACGGTGCAGGACCCGGGCCGAGGAGGTGACCATGGAGTGATGAGCTCCCCACCCCGCCCGCCGGAGGATCCGATCGGCCCGACCGCCACGCCCGGTGGCGAATCCGCGCGCGGGTATCTGCTGGACAACGCGCGCGCCGAGGCGGGCGAGCGGTTCACCTGGCTGGCCGAGCTGTTCGACGGGGTGACGCGGGGGCACGTCGATCGGCTGGGGGTCGGGGTCGGCTCGCGTTGCTGGGAGGTGGGTGCCGGTGGCCCCGGTATCCCGGAGGCGCTCGCGGCGGCCGTCGGTCCGACCGGATACGTGCTGGCCACGGACATCGACCCGTCGTGGCTGAGGGCGGACGCCGGGTACGAGGTACGCCGGCACGACGTCGCCGCTGATCCGCCCCCGGAGCCGGGAACCTTCGATCTGGTGCACGCCCGGCTCGTGCTGGTCCACGTTCCCGACCGGGCCCGGGCGCTGGCCGCGATGGTGGCGGCGCTGCGGCCCGGCGGCTGGCTGCTGGTCGAGGACGCCGACACCTTCCTGCAGCCACTGGCGTGCCTGGACGACAGCGGCCCGGCGCAGCGGCGGGCCAACCGGCTGCGCGACGCGGTCCGGGAGCTGATGACGCGCCGCGGCGCGGACCTGCGCTACGGCCGGACACTGCCGCGGGCGCTGCGTGCGGCCGGGCTGGTCGATGTCGCGGCGGCGGGCTATTTCCCGGTGGGCGGGCCGGCCTGCGACCGGTTGGAAGCGGCGACCATCCGGCAGGTACGCGGCGAGCTGCTGGCGGCCGGGCTGGCCGACGACGCCGAGATCGATGCGCACCTGGCTGCCATCCACGCCGGTGAACTCGACCTGACGCTCGCGCCGCTGATCTCGGCCCGGGGACGCCGTCCGGCCGGGCACCCACCGGAGGCCGGTCAGTGGGCGAACCGAGGAAGGTGATCATGGAACGGGCGTTCCTGCGACCCGACGACGTACGCGACCTGGTGGCGGAACAACTGGGCCGCAGGCTCACCAGCCTGAACCGGCTGACCGGGGGTACGAAGAAGGGTGTCTACCGGCTCCGGCTGGACGACCGGACCACGGTGATCCTCTACGTGTGGGCGCCGGGCGAGAACTACTGGCCGCACTCTCCCGCTGTCCCCGACGACCCGTTCGCCGACGCATCGGGCGCCGACCTGTTCGCCGCCGGTCACGCGGCCCTCACCGCGGCGGCGGTGCGTACACCTCGCCTGTTGATGCTCGACCGCGACGGCCGCTACCTCCCCGCCGACATCGCGCTGGTAGAGGATGTCGGTGAGCTGACGCTCGAAGCGCTGATGGAACGAGACCCGGCGGCAGCCGCCGCACCGCTGTCCTCACTCGGGGACGCGTTGCGCCGGATGCACACCACGCTCGGCCCGCGATACGGCAAACTCGCCGCCCTCGCCCGCGGCGAGGCGCCACAGGCCCGCAGCGCCGAGGACATCATCACGGACCGGGCGCTGAGCCATCTCGACGCGGTGGCCGCCCGCGACGCCAGGCTCGCCGACGCGCGGGAACGGATCGCCGACCATGTTCGTCACCTGCGTCACGCGGTCGCCGCGCGCCGGGAATACGGACTGGTGCACGGCGAACTCGGACCGGACCACGTGCTTGTCACGCCCTCCGGTGAACCAGCCGTGGTCGACATCGAGGGGCTGACGTACTTCGACGTGGAGTGGGAACACGCCTTCCTCCAGCTGCGCTTCGGTGACGCGTATCCGGCGTTGCGTCCCGTCGAGCTGGATCCCCACCGGCTCGAGCTCTACCGCTATGCCCAGGTGCTGTCCCTGATCGAGGGGCCGTTGCGGATCGCGGACACCGACTTCCCGGACCGGCAGTGGATGCTGGATCTGGCCGAGTGGAACATCACCAAGGCCCTGGCCGCGCTCTGACGGACGTGCTCGGCACCCGGATCGGTACCGAAGCCAGAGACCGGCTTGAGGTGGGGTTGAGCTCTGCCGGCGATTGTTGGTGGTGTCAGCCGCTGCTGATCGCCACTGATGGACCGTTACGAGCCGCCCCTCTCAACTGCCTCCGGGGTAGCGCCGCTCATTACGGCCATCAACAGCTGCACAGCGGCGGACAGGCGCGCGCAGTCCCGAACGTCACGCAGTCCCGGTCCCGGTTGCCGCAAGTACGACCGAACGGCATGGCTTGGCCGTGCACGGAGCAGCCGGCACCGGGGGCCGCCGCTAGCATGTCGCGAGTGGACAGACGTCGCGCGTTCCTTCCTCGCAGCGAGCCCGTCGGCTGACCCGGTTCCGCCGCTGCCCCCGGGCGAGCTGCTGCTGTTTCTGTTGCAGGTCTCGCTGCTGCTGGCGCTGGCGCTGCTGCTGGGCGCGGTCGCGGCCCGGCTCCGCCTGCCCCGGGTGGTCGGCGAGCTGCTGGCCGGCGTCCTCGTCGGACCGTCGGTCCTCGGCTACCTGGCTCCCCCGGTCTCGGCCTGGCTGATGCCGCGCCGGCCGGAGCAGCTGCATCTGCTGGACGCCGTGGCGCAATTGGGCGTACTGCTCCTCGTCGGGCTCACCGGCATGGAGCTGGACCGGCAGCTGATCCGGCGGCGTGGCGGGACCGCGGCGCGGGTGAGCGTGGCCGGGCTGCTCGTCCCGCTCGCGTTGGGCGTGGCCGCCGGCTACCTGCTGCCGACGGCGTATCTCGGCGGCACGGAACGGACCGTGTTCGCGCTGTTCCTCGGGGTGGCGATGTGCGTCAGCGCGATCCCTGTCATCGCGAAGACGCTGGCCGACCTGGACCTGCAGCATCGCGACGTCGGGCAGCTCGCCCTGATCGCCGCGGCGGTGGACGACACGGTCGGCTGGTTCCTGCTTTCGGTGGTCGCGGCGATGGCCACCATCGGCGTCAGCCCCGCCCTGGTCGGACTCTCCCTGCTGTACGTGTCGGGGTTCGTCGCCGTCGCGGCGGTGGCCGGTACGCCGACCGTACGTGTCGTCTTGGGGTTGGCCGCCCGGTCGCCGGGGCCGGGCCCGTCCGTGGCGACCGCCGTGGTGATCGTGTTGCTGGCCGCGGCGGCGTCGCACGCGCTGGGCATGGAGCCGGTTCTGGGTGCCTTCGTTGCCGGGTTGCTGGTGATGCGCTCCGGCATGGCGGATCCGAAACGCCTGGCGCCGCTGCGCATCGTGGTGCATTCGGTTCTGGCACCGTTGTTCCTTGTCATGGCCGGCTTCCGGATGGACCTGACCGCGTTGGCCCGGCCCGCCGTGCTGCTGCTGGCCGTCGTGGTCATCGCGCTGGCGATCGTCGGTAAGTTCCTCGGTGCCTACCTGGGTGCGCGGATGAGCCGGTTGCCGCACTGGGAGGGGGTCGCGCTCGGGGCGGCGATGAACTCCCGCGGGGCGGTCGAGGTGGTCGTGGCCATGACCGGCCTGCGGCTCGGCGTGCTGACCACCGCCACCTACACGGTCGTGGTCCTGGTCGCGCTGGTCACCTCGGTGATGGCGGGGCCGCTGCTGCGGTGGTCGATGGCCCGGGTGGAGGAGGGCGCGCAGGAGCGGCTCCGCCGGGCCGTGCACGACGCGTGGCGCGGCGGGCTGGCGCAAGCCCCGGAGCCGCGGCCTCCGGGAACGTGAGGCCGCCCGCCGTAGCGATCGGCGTCGGGTCCGCGGCGGATGTGCCGGCGTTCGGCGGGCCGACGATGCTTGCCAAGATCGGCTACGCTGCGCCGATGCCGTTCGAGCCCGGACAAATCATCAGTCGCCGGTACCGGCGCGCCGCGCGGTACACGTGGGCCCAGCCGATGCGGGTGATCAGCGACGACGAGGCAGGGCTGCTGCTCTGGCACCCGGCCGGAAGCGATTTCGCCCGGCTCACCGACGCGGACGGCAACACCCAGCACGAATTGCCGGTCGACGAGATGCGCGATCCGGAGCTGGTCCTCGGCACGTGGCAGGACTACGACATCCTGGTCCTGATGCCGCCGGGCGCGTCGCACTCGGTCTGGTGGTTCTTCTCCGACGGCGAGTTCGACTCCTGGTACGTCAACCTGGAGGACCCGTACGTCCGGCTGCCCGACGGGGTGGACACGGCCGACCTCGTGCTCGACATCGTCGTGGACCCGCAGCGGCGGTGGGAATGGAAGGACGTCGACGAGTTCAACCAGCGGATCGGCAACCCGCTGTACTTCGACGCCGAGCAGGCCGAGCTCATCCGTGCCGAGGGTGCGCGGCTCGTCAAGCTGATCGAGGCGGGGGACTTCCCGTTCGACGGCACCCACACCGACTTCCGCCCGGACCCGAGCTGGCCGGTGCTGCGCCTTCCCACACCCCTCCGCCTGCGCTGACCCCTGTGCCTGCGCTGGCCCCTGTGCCTGCGCTGGCCCCCGCGCCTGCGCTGGCCCCCGCGCCTGCGCTGGTCTCTGGGCATGGCGCAGACTGGCCAGATGGCCGTGATCCGTTGTGACTTCTTCTCCGACGTGCTGGAGCTCGGCACCTCGATGACCGTGCTGCTGCCGCAGTCGCCGAGCGCGCAGATCGGCCTCGCGGGCCACGGCGGCGACGCGGCACCGCCCGTGCTGTATCTGCTGCACGGCCTCAGCGACGACGACACCGCCTGGACCCGGTACACGTCGATCGAGCGGTACGCGGCCGCCCGCGGTCTGGCGGTGGTCATGCCGCAGGTGCACCGCAGCTTCTACACCGACGAGGCGCACGGCGGGCGGTTCTGGACGTTCCTGTCGCAGGAGCTGCCGGCCGTCGTCTCCGGGTTCTTCCGGGTCTCCACCCGGCGGGCGGACACGTTCGTCGCCGGTCTGTCGATGGGCGGGTACGGGGCGTTCAAGTGGGCGCTGCGCCAGCCGGACCGGTTCGCGGCCGCGGCCAGTCTGTCCGGCGCGCTCGACGTCGCCTCCCTCTACCGGCAGCCGTACACGCACGAGCTGGCGGCGCGGGTCTTCGGGGACCGGCCGGTCGCGAATACGGACGACGACCTCCTGCAGCTGCTGAGCACAGTGGACGCGGCCGGGCTGCCGCGGCTGATGCTGCACTGTGGCACAGAGGACCACCTGCTGGAGCAGAACCAGCGGTTCGTGGCAGCGTGCCGCGAGCACGGCGTGCCGCTGGAGACGGAGTTCGGGCCGGGCGGGCACGAGTGGTCGTACTGGGACGCGCAGATCCAGGCGGTGCTGGACCGGCTGCCGGTCGGCGGGTAGCCGCTATTGCAGGCGGTTGGCCATCATGGCCTGTTCTTCCAGCACCTCGTTGATCCGGGCCTGCACGGCGTCCATCTGACCGATCGTCTCGCTGGTGACCAGGATGCCCGAGGACACCGTCTTCGCGCTCTGCTGGATGCCGGTGACCTGGTCGGCCACCCGCTGGGTCGCCTCGGCGGTCTCCCGAGCCAGGTCCTTGACCTCGCCCGCGACCACCGCGAAGCCCCGCCCCACCTCGCCGGCGCGGGCCGCCTCGATGGTGGCGTTGAGGGCCAGCAGGTTCGTCTGGTCCGCGATCGACGAAATGATCTTGATGACGTCCCCGATCGCGGTGGAGGCCCGCCCCAGCGCCTCCACCTCCTGGGTCATCGCGGACGCGCGGCTCACGGCCTCCTCCGCCACCCGGGTGGCGTCGTCGCTGGCGGCGCGCAGCCGGGAGACCGTGTCGAGCAGGGCGCCCGCGTTGTCGGACGCCTGCTCGGTGCCGCGCAGGACGTCGAGACGCTGGGAGACCAGCTGTTCCACGTTGCGCAGCGCGGACGCCCGCGACTCCGACAGGTCGACCAGCTCGGTGGTGAAGAAGTCCATCGTGCCGACGATCCGGCCGTGCCGGTGGATCGGCAGGCAGACCCCGGAGCGGACCCCGGCGCGCTGCGCCGCCGGTGCCCGGACACAGTCCGTCAGGTCGGCCAGGTCGCGGACGAACACCAGGTCATCGGTACGCCAGGCCCGGCCGGACAGGCCGACCCCTTCGGCGAACGTGGCGGCGAGCGTGACCTTGCGGAACTCCTCCCCGGCCGTGCCGGACTCGAACCGGAACCGCAGCACCTGATCGGCCTCGTCGATCTCCCAGTAGGAGCCGTACGCCCAGCCGAACGCGCTGCGCACACTGTCGAGGGCGGTGCGCAGCGCCGTCGCCGAGTCGCTGACGTCACCCAGGGCGTTGACCACGTTGGTGACCGCGTACCGGTCGCTGGCTGCCTGGCGCAGTTCGGCGTTGGCCAGCGCGGCCCGGCGGGCCTGCTCGGCGATGCGGGCGATGGCCGACCATTTCTCCGTACGGGGGCCGTCGACGTTGAGCAGTTCGGGGGAGTAGTACTCGAACACCGCGATGGCCTCGTTGTTGTGCAGCACCGGGGTGACCACGGCGGAGCGCATGCCGACCCGGGCGGCGGCCTGGCAGCGCAGGCAGTCGACGTACCCGCCGAGGTTGTCGACGTAGTGCGGCTGCCGCGTCCGGTGCGCGCGCCCGACCAGGCCCGTGTCCGCGGGCATGGCGTGCGCGGCGACCGCGGCCTGCAGCTCGGCCGCGATGGCGCCCTGCTCGTACTCCAGGGTCACCGTGCCACGGCCGTCGGAGAGCCAGACGGCGCCGTAGCCGAAGTCCTGGGCCTCGACCGTACTGTCGACAGTGATCCGCCAGGTCGACGCCTCGTCTGTCGCCTGGTCGAGATCGATGATGAGCTTTTCGAGGTTCTCGACGTCGCGGGGGATGCGCATGGGCTGCGCCTGCTCAGCCGTGGTGGACCGAAAAACGCTCACGGCCACTCCTGTGGGTGGTATCCGGCGATGATCCCCATCATCCGGCACGCCCGCCCCGTTGGTGTGGCTTTGGTCCAGTTCGGCGCTATTCGCCGTCGCGGGACTGTTCGGCGAGGAAACGCTCCAGCTCCGCACCCAGCTCGTCGGCGGTGGGCAGCTGCTCACCCGAGCCGGCCAGCAGGTTGCCGGCGCGGCCGCGCACGAACGCGTCGTACTGCTGTTCCAACGCGGTGACCAGGCGGCCGGCCTGCTCGTCCTCGCCGACCTGCTTGTCGATCTCCTCGCGGACCAGCGCGGCCGCCTCGCGCAGCTGCCCGGTCGGCAGCGCCAGACCCGTGCTGGCCGACACCGAGTCGAGCAGCAGCTCCGCGGCCGCGGGATACGTGGTCTGCGCGAGGTAGTGCGGGACGTGCGCGGCGTAACCCATGGCGTCGTGGCCGGCCGCCCCGAGGCGGAACTCCAGCAGGTTGCCGACGCTGGCCGGGACCTGCACCCGCTGCAGCCACGACTCGTGGTCGCCGATGAGGCGCTCGTCCGTGGCGTGCGCGGTCATCCCGACCGGGCGGGTGTGCGGCACGGCCATCGGGATGGCGTTGAGGCCGACCGTGACGCGGACCCCGAGGCGTTCGACGAGCTCGGTCACGGCGGTGATGAAGCGTTCCCATTGCAGGTCCGGCTCCGGGCCGGCCAGCAGCAGGAACGGGGTGCCGAGCCGGTCGTGCAGCAGGTGCAGGGCCAGGCTGGGCTGCTCGTAGCTCTCCCAGTGGTCCTCGACGAAGACCATCGTGGGGCGTCGCGAGCGGTAGTCGAGCAGTTGGTCCACGTCGAAGGTGGCGACCACCTTGCCGTCGAGCTGCTCCAGCAGGTGTTCGCGGGTCAGCTGGATGGCGCTGCCGGCATCGACGAACCCGGTGAGCGCCTGGACGAGCACCGGACCCTCCAGGTCGGGCAGGTCGTCCGCCAACTCGTAGAGACCCTGTGGGTCGAGCACGCTGCTGACCTCCTCGTGACACGCTGCGCGACGGATATTGGGCAGCAACACCGTCGCCCGCGCGTACATTCCTGCCGCCGGTCGCGGCAGGCCCGCGGTCCCGATCCTGCCGCACGGGCGCCCGACCCGCAGGAGCGGGCGCCCGCGGCGTCGGTCACACCCGGAACTGCTCCACCAGGCGGTGCAGGTCCCCGGCGAGGCGGGACAGCTCCTCGGCCGTACGGTTCGCCTCGCCCGCCCCGTCCGTGGTGCTCTGGGCGTCTCCGGCCACGCCGGTGATCGTCTCGGTGATGGCCGCGGCCCCGGCCGCCGCCCCCGCCACGTTGCGGCCGATCTCGCTGGTCGTGGCGGTCTGCTCCTCCACCGCTGACGCGATGGTGTCCGAGTACGTGTTGATCCGCTCGATCACGTCCGCGATCTCCCCGATCGCGCTGACCGCCGCACCGGTGTCCGTCTGGATGGCCTGGATCCGGCTGGAGATCTCCTCGGTGGCCTTGGCCGTCTCCTGCGCCAGGTCCTTGACCTCGGAGGCCACCACGGCGAACCCCTTGCCCATCTCGCCGGCCCGGGCCGCCTCGATCGTCGCGTTCAGGGCCAGCAGGTTGGTCTGCTCGGCGATCGAGGTGATCACCTTGACGATGTCGCCCACCTCGGACGAGGAGACGCCGAGCTTGGCCATCGTGGTGTTCGCGTTCTTCGCCACCTGCACCGCGTCGCGGGCGATCCCGGCCGCGTCGGTGGCGCTGCCCGCGATCTCGCGGATCGACGCGGTCATCTCCTCCGCGGCCACCGCGACGGTGTCCACGTTGGTGGAGACCTCCACGGCCGCGGCCGACACCTGCTCGGCACGGGAGCTGGTCTGGCCCGCGTTCGACGCCATCTGCGCGCTGATCGTGGCCATCTGCTGGGCCGTACCGGCCAGGCTCTGGCTGCTGCCGCTGATCTGGGCGATCGTGGCGCGCAGCGTCTGGGTGGCGCGGTCCAGCTCGGCGCCCATCAGGCCGACCTCGTCGCGGCTGTCCACGTCGGCGGTCCGGGTCAGGTCGCCGTCCGCGACGGCACGGATCACCTGCGACAGGCGGCGGACCCGCGCGGCGAGGCCACGGGCCACCGCCACACCGAAGATCGCCGCCAGGGTCAGGCCGACCACCAGCACCGAGATCGTCACCGTACGGGCGGTGGCGTACCGCGCGCGGGCGTGCGCGGCGTCCGCGCTGGCCTGGGCGCTCTCCCCGGCGATGAGGTCGGTCAGGTAGGCGCTCGCCGTGGCCGCGGCCGGGGCGAGGACGTTGTCACCGATCTGTTCGACGTCGGGGGCGGCGAGGCGCCGGCTGGCGGGGACGAACTGCTTGTCCCGTACGGTGCGGTACTCCTGCCAGGCGGCCACCAGCCGGTCCAGGTACACGGGGTTGACCGTGACCCTGCGGTACGCGGCCACGTCCCGGTCGTACGCCACGTCCAGCTTCTTGATCTCCTGCTCGTACCGGGTCTTGGCCGAGGGGGAGGAGGTGAGCCCGTGGTTGAACACGGCGGTGCGGGTGGCGCTGATGTCGACGGCGATCTGGTCGAGCTGCTGGGTGGGCACGACGCTGCCGGTGTACAGGCCGTCGGCCGTCCGGCTCAGCCCCGCCATCTGCATGATGGCGAAGGCGCCGACGCCCGCGCCGACCAGGGACAGCACGGTGACGATCAGCAGGATCTTGGTGTACATGGGTAGGTTGCGGATCCAGCGGGCGGTCCCGCCGTACAAGCTGACAACCTTCACGGGGTTGATAGACAAGTCGGACCTCGTCGTAGGCGGCGAATGGTGTCAGACCAATCGGCCGCCGTGACCTTGGGATGAAGGGTTCGACCGCCCGTGATCCGCATCATGGGACGCGGGTCCCGGAGTGCTGCTCAGCGCGCCGTCAGCGTCGCCTGTGCCGACATGCTCTCGGTCAGCCGCTCGCCGAGCTGCTGTGCCGACAACGGCCGGGAGAAGTGGTAGCCCTGAGCGAAGCGGTACCCGAGCCGGTGCAGCGTGTCCGCCTGCTCGGCGGTCTCCACACCCTCGGCGATCGCCTGCAGGTGCAGGCCGTTCGTGATCTGGATCATCGCGGTGGCGATGACCGCCTCCTCCGAGCGCCCGCCGATGCCGTCCACGAACGACTTGTCCACCTTGAGGGTGTCCGCCGGGCAGGTACGCAGCAGGCCGAGCGAGGAGTGGCCGGTGCCGAAGTCGTCGAGCGCGACCTTCACGCCGAGCGTCACGAGCATCTGCAGGGCGTCCAGCGCCACGCCGCCGTCGAAGACCGCGGTCTCGGTGACCTCGACGACCAGCCGTTCCGGGTCGAAGCCGGTCTCGGCCAGCGCGTCGCGGACCGTCTCGGCGTAGCCGGGCTCGCGCAGCTGCCGCGCGGAGACGTTGACGCCGATCTCGTGCGGCGCGTCGTCGCCGAACTGCTCGATCCAGGCCATCGCCTGCCGCAGCGCGGTACGCAGGATCCAGTCGCCCAGCGGCACGATGAGGCCGGTGCGCTCGGCGATCGGGATGAACTTGTCCGGCCCGACGAACCCGCGTTCGGGGTGGGTCCAGCGCACCAGCGTCTCGACGCCTGTCCACTTGCCGTCGGGCAGCCGCACGATGGGCTGGTAGACCAGGGAGAACTCGCCGCGGTCCAGCGCCTGGCGCAGTTCGGCGCCCAGCTGCGCGTCGGCGGCCTGGTGCTGCTCCAGCTCGGCGTCGTACACGGCGTGGCGGCCCTTGCCGCGCTCCTTGGCCGCGTACATGGCGAGGTCGGCGCGGCGCAGCAGTTCCTGCGGACTGGCGTCGGGCCACGCCTCGGCCAGGCCGACGCTGGCGCGGACCAGCAGGTCGTAGCCGAGGGCGTGCACCGGACGGCTGAGCGCCTCGGTGATGCGGGCCAGCACCTCGGTCGCCTCGTCGCCGCGCAGCCCCTGCAGCAGCAGGCCGAACTCGTCGCCGCCGAGGCGGGCGACGACGTCGTCCACCCGTACGCATTCGCGCAGCCGCTGGGCGACCACGACGAGCATGGCGTCGCCGACGGCGTGGCCGAGGCGGTCGTTGATCGCCTTGAAGTCGTCCAGGTCGATGAGCGCCAGGCTCAGCGTGGCGTCGTCGCTGCCGGCGGCGGCCACCGCGGCCAGCGCGTCCCGGGTGTGCTGTTCGAACAGCGCCCGGTTGGCCAGGTCGGTGAGGCCGTCGTGGGTGGCCCGGTGGGTCAGCTGGTGCTGGTACTGGTTCAGCTGCACCAGGTTGGCGTCGAGCCGGCGCAGCAGGCGGCCGTTCTCGCGCAGCGCGTTGATCTGGCGGAACACGACCAGCGCGGTGAGGCACACCGCCGCCAGCGCGACCACCAGCGCCCCGTCACCGGCCGCGTTGCTGATCACCAGCAGCAGGCCGTCGGTCGCGGCGACCGCCAGGTACGGCAGCGCGCCGAACTTGCGGCGGGCGCGCTCGGGCGACGCCACGCCAGCGGCGCGCCGCTGCCGGTCGGCGGCGAGCGCCAGCAACAGCAGCGTGGCGGGCGTGAACATCTGCGAGCCGCGCATACCCGGCGGCAGGTCGACGAAGAGCGGGAACAGGCCGGCACCGAAGGCGCCCACCGCGGTCGCGCCGGCCAGCAGGCGCACCGTGGTCCGGTCCAGCCCGCCCAGGTCGCTCATGGCCAGCTTGCCGACGGCGGCCACGCCGACCAGGGCGAGCGCGGCCAGCACGATGACCGGCAGGGCGTCGCTGCCGGCCAGCGAGGCGCTGACCGCATGCCGCGTGAGGTACCAGGCGAACAGGCCGACCGTCACCATGACCGTGAGGGCGTCGACCGCGAAGCGCAGGAGCCGTTCCCGGCGCTCCTGCCGGATCACCGGCAACTGCAGCATCGACCACAGCAGGACGATCATCGACAGGCAGTACAGGATCGCGGTGGGCAGGTCGTGCTGGGCGTCGGAGCCGGCGGGGTGGGCCGCGGCGTGCCGCACGTCGCCGATGGCGCCGAGGGCGATCAGCACCCCGACCAGCACCTGCAGGCGCCAGAAGCGGCGGCCGACGGCGTCCAGTTCCGGACCGGTGGCGGTGCGCCAGCACACCACGGCGGCGGCCGCCCCGGCGGCGATGGACGGCACCCAGTTCCAGAACAGCGGAGTCCACTGCCCGGCGAGGTTGCCCAGGAACAGCACGACCGCGGCGACGACCACGGCGCCGGCCATGACCAGCACGGGAGTCGGCCTCAGCCGCTCCACTTGCCGTCCTTCGACCGTCATGCCTGTCGCCTTCCGGTGTGCACCAGGGCACCGTCGTGCCTTCGGCCTGGCTTATCGGTCGGCGGCCCAATGGTCTGAGCAGATCGCCGGGTAGCAGCGTCGGTGCTGGTCAGCGCGATGATCGGATGCGGTGCGGGTGCACGTGCATCTGCACGGCACAATGGAGCGGAGATCCCTTCCTTCTCCCCTCCGGAGCGATCTGGTGAGTGACCGCACGCAGTCCCCGCCCGAGACGACCGCCCCGCCCGCCGACGACCCGCCCGGTCCGCAACCGGAGACCGCCGGGCCGCCCGGCACGCTGTGGGCGCGGATGAAGGCGGATCCCGAGTACGCCCCGGAGCACCTCGCCCTGGAGGCGGTGCGCCGTCTGGGTCCGCCGGCCCGCGCGTGGGCCGCGCGTGTCCGGGCCGAACGACCGGAGCTGGGCCCCGACGGGCATGCTCAACTCGCCATCCGGCGCTTCACCCACCAGGCGCGGCTCTCCGGCGCCCTCTCCGGAGCCGTCGGGCTGCCCGGTGCGGTCGTGGATCTCGGCGTGCTCGCCTGGACCCAGGCCCGCATGGTGCTGCACGTTGCCGCGGCGTACGGCCTCGACCCGACCCATCCCGCGCGGGCCACCGACCTGCTGGTGCTGCAACGGGTGCACCGGGTGGCCGAGACGGCCCGGCTGGCGCTGGGCGTGGCCGCCGGGCGGGAACGCGCCAGCCGCATCTTCGAGGGGATGACCGACCGGCTGCTGACCGGCGCGATCCTGCGGCTGGGGACGAAACTGGCCCAGATGGCGGGCGTCAAGGCCACCAAGCGGATGTTCGCGAAGATCATCCCCGGCGCCGGGGTGATCCTGGGTACCTGGGCGAACTCGACGGCCACCACCCGGCTCGCGCGCCGGACCCGGGAACACTATCGCCAAGATCACTAAAGTGGCCGGTGCCGCGTCCGATCTGAACCGGGTAAGAATCCGATCGGCGGGAGGCGCCGTGCGACCCAGGAACTGGGCGGTGCTGCCGATGGCACTCGTCCTGTTGGCCGGCTGCGGCAGTGCGACAAGCCTGCTGACGCCGACCGCGGGCGTACCCTCCACGACCCCGCCGTCCAGCGGTCCGCCGTGGACCGTGGTGGCCCAGGGCCGCCCCACGCCGGCGCCGACCCCGAGCTACCGCGCCGTGTCGCCCAGCCCCCTCGCGACCGGCTTCCTGCCGCTGCCGTCCGAGTCCCCGGTGCCCACCGTCGGCCCGACCTGCGAGCCGAGGACCTACAACTTCTCCCGCATCAACGCCCTGGACGTCACGACCGGGACCACGGACGCGGTGGCCACCTGGTACAACCTCGGCGGCTACAACCTCGTCGAGTTCCGGCTCACCGCGATCAGCCAGGACCTCGTCCTCGGCAAGCAGCACGACTACGGCTTCGTCTCGATCCAGCCCGCGGCGGCCTGCGGCAAGATGACCGGCCGCATCACCGGCCTCAAGCCGAAGACCGGGTACGTGTTCTCCCTCGACGCCGTCGTCCAGCGGCGCAGCGGCGACGGCACCCACGCGGCCACCGTCTACCGCTCACACGTCATCCGCACCAAGTAGTCGGTCGCACCACCAGGCTGCGCCAGCCCGGCAGGGCCGCCCGCCGGTCCACCCGGGCCCGCACCACCACCGGCCGGTACGGCGCGAGCGCGACCAGCAGGTCCGCCAGCTGCGCGCGGGCCAGCCGCGCGCCAGGGCAGGCGTGCGGGCCCGCACCGAAGACGAGCTGCGCCACCCGGGGCGGGGCCGGTGCCACCGGATCAGGATCGGACCGGTGTGCGTCCGCCGCATGCCGGGTGATCAGCAGCAGCCGGTCCCCGGCCTGAACCGGGCAACCACCCGGCGCCGCCCCACTCGGCCCCGGGCCCGGCCCCTGCGCTGCGCGCGTCGGCTGATCCGGTTCGTCCCCCGGCAGCCCGCCCGGCGGACCCGCCTCGCCGAACAGATCGCCCGGCCCGGCCGCGATCCGGGGCAGCAGCGGCGTGGGTGCGGTGACCCGCAGCAGCTCGTCGACCAGGGCGGGCCGGTCGGCGTAGCGCCACAGGTCCGCGTCGGCGGCCCAGGCGGCGGCGCGGGGCAGCGCCGAGACCGTGGTGTTGACGGCGGCCGCCGCCAGCATCGCCGCCAGGCCCGCTCCCGCGCCGGCCAGTCCCGGCGCCGCGCCGGTCGTCGGCTCTGCTCCACACACCGCCGGTCGGGTCGTCGGCTCTGCTCGGCACACCGCCGGTCGGGTCGTCGGCTCGTCGCCGGGTATCGCCGGGCCGGCGCCGGGGCTGGTCAGGGCGGTCAGGCGGGACGCCGCACGCTGTGCCGCGCGTGCGGCGCGGCGACGGCCGGGGCCCGGCAGGTGCGCCCGGGCCGCGCTCGCCCCGGCGGCCCGCGCGGCGTCGGCCAGTACCACCGGGTCGGCCGTGACACCCAGCAGGGCCGTGGCGGTGGCCCCGGCCAGCTCGGCGGCGACCGGTACGAGATCCACTTCGCCGCCCTCCGACAGCGGCGCCAGGCCCCGCGCCAGCACGGCGGTCCACACCGGACGCAGCTCGGCCACGCCACTGGCGCCCAGCGCGTCCGCCAGCGCCCGCCGGGCCCGCCGGTGCTCCTCGCCGTGCTGGTCGAACAGCAGCTCGCCGCCGGTCAGCCGGGCCGCCGCACCGCCCGTGGTGCCCGCCGCGGTCCGGTCCAGCGGCACCCGGGTCAGTGCGGCCAGGTACGCCGCCCGGTCGTTGACCAGCAGGGTGCCGCCGAGCCGCAGCACCGGGCGGCACCGGCCGAGTGCCAGCAGCGCGAACAGGACGGGGTGGCTGCCGAGATAGACCCGGCGGTCCCGGCGGCGGGCGTTCATCGGATGTGCACCTCGTCGGGTCGGTAGCGGCGGTCCCAGTGCCACAGCAGGGTCCGCCGTGGACCCCACGCCCGCAGCCGGCGCAGGCTCGCCTGCACCACCAGGTGCTCGGCGCGCACGATCCGGTCGGTGTGCCGCCGGGCCCGGTTGAGCAGGGTGACGTCCTCGGTGCCGTCCTGCAGGGCCTCCCGTGCAGTGCCGCCGCAGCGCAGGTACAGGTCCGCGGTGAGCGCCAGGTTGTGGCCGTGCACCAGCACGTACGGGGTGCGGAACGCCGGGTCGCGGTGGGCCCTGCGGTGACGGCCGTACAGGGCGGCGAGGCGCACCGCGGCGGGAAAGACGTACCGGTGGACCGGGCCGGGGTGCTCGTCGCGGCGCGGGACGCTGCGCCCGCATGCCAGCTCCGCGCCGCCCGCCAGCAGGGACCGGGCCGTGGCCACCCAGTCCCGCGCCGGTACGCAGTCGGCGTCGGTACGGGCCAGCCACATGGCGCCGTGCGCGATGGCGTACCGGAATCCGGTGTCGGCGGCGGTGCCCGCACCGGGCTGCGGCTCGGCGATCAGCCGGACGTCCAGCCCACTGTCGCGGGCGAACGCGTGCACCACCCCGGCCGTACCGTCGGTGCTGGCGTTGTCCACCACGACCAGTGTGAAGTCGGTGTCGGTCTGGTCGGCCAGCGCCCGCAGCGTCGCGGGAATCCACGCCTGCTCGTTGTAGGCGGGCACGATCACAGCCAGGGCCCTCACCGGTGGCCGCCGGTGAGGTGGGCCGTGGCCAGCCGCGCGGCGGCGGCCCGGTCCGGCTTGCGGGACCGGCCCGCCAGCGGGACGTCGGTGAGCAGCACGTCGTCGGGGCGGGCGGCGCCCATCCGGGTCAGCGGGTCGCGCAGCGCGGCCCGCACCGCCGCCTCGGCGACACCCGGTTCGGGCTGGACGAGCGCAACGACCCGCTCGTCGCCGTCGCCCGCCGGTACTCCCACGAGCACCGCCAGGGCGACGCCCGGCACGTGCAGGGCGGGCTCGTACAGTCCGGGGTAGATGTTCTCGGCGCCGCGCAGGATCATGTCCTTGCACCGGCCGCCCAGCACCACCCGCCGCCCGTCGAGGCGGCCGACGTCGCCGGTGCATACCCGGGTCAGCGGCGGCTCGCCCAGGTAGCGGTCGGCCGCGTTGGGGCCCGCCAGCAGCAGTTGCCCGCCGGGGTCCACGGTGGCCCGTACCCCGGGCAGCAGGTCGCCGACCAGATCGCCGGTGCCGTCGAACGCGGCCTTGTCCGCGGCCTCCACGGCGGCGGCGGGGAACACCTCGGTCAGCGCGTACACCCCCCACGCCTCGCGGGCTCCGGCGCGGCGGACCGCGGCCAGCAGGCCCGCGCTGACCGGCGCGGAGCCGCTGTACACCCGGCCGGTGAACCGGGTGCCCGCGGCCAGCGCGGCACGCAACTGCGGCGGGGTCAGGTAGGTGGCCTGCGGGCGCAGCCGGGCCGCCTGCCGGGCCAGCGTGCGGGGGCGGCGGGCGGGCAGCGCGACCGGGGCGCCCGCGGCCAGCGAGGGGACCAGGACGAAGAACGTGCCGCCCAGCACCGCCTCGCCCGGCACCGGCCGGACCAGTTCGGTCACCGCCCGCATGCCCGCGGCCAGGCCGGCCCGGGTGTGCACCACCGCGCGGGGGGAACTCGTGGTGCCCGACGTGAAGATCACCACGGCGTCGCCGTCGCCGTCGTACACCGGCGCCGGGCCGGTCGCGGGGGCCAGCGCGGGGGCGCTACCGGGCAGCCGGGGCCCGATCGTGGCGGCCGGGGCCAGCGCGGCCAGATCCGGCAGGGCCAGCTGGGCGCGCCGGGCCAGCGGCGCGGCCCACCCGGCGACCGCCTGCGCGGCCGCGTCGGCCAGCACCAGCCGGGGCGCGGCCACACCGAGGCGGGCCAGCAGCACGTCCGGGCCCGCGGTCGGGTCCAGCACGGCCACCCGCAACCCCAGCCGGTACGCGGCCAGCACCACCGCCAGGGACCGGGGCCCCGGCCGCACCGCCACGCCGACGGTGTCGCCCGGCGCGAGTCCGCGCGCGTGCAGCGCCGCCGCGTAGCCACGGGTCAGCCGGGACAGCTCGCCCCGGCGGGCCCGGACCACCGCGCGGCCGGTGTGCCCGGATGTCAGGATCGCCGGGCGCTCGTCGTCGTCGCGCAGGCTCGCCAGCAGCTCGCCGAGCATCAGCGGGGATCCTGCGTACGCGTGCCGCTGCCCCGGTCCAGATACCACTTCGCGGTGCCGACCAGCCCGTACGCGCTCAGCCGCCGGGTCGAGTTCTCCACCACCATCCGCCGGTCGTGCCGGATCGCCGCGGTGGTGCGCCGGACCCGGTTGAGGAACGTCCGGTCGGTGGGCGACGGGCGACGGGGCATCCCGCCGCACGCCTCGTACACCTCGGGGGTGATCGCCATGTTGTTGCCCGCATGCATCCGGTACGGCGCGAGGTAACCGGCGCCGCGGTGCGCGGGACGCAACCGCCCGAACGCTCCCGCGATCCCGACCAGGGCCCGGAACCCGGCCCGGCCCAGCGGCCCGTGCTCGTCGCGGCGGGCCGTGACCCGCCCGCACATCAGCCCGGCCCCGCCGGTGAGCCCGGCCCGCGCCGCGGCCAGCCAGTCCGGCCGGGGCAGGCAGTCCGCGTCGGTACGGGCCAGCAGCGTGGCGCCGTGCGCGATGGCGTGCCGGAAGCCGGTGTCCACCGCGCAGCCCACCCCCTTCTCCCGCTCCACCAGCACGTGCACCGGGAACGGGGCGCGGGCCGCGAAGCCCCGCGCGATGTCGGCGGTGCCGTCGGCCGAGCCGTTGTCGACCACCAGCAGCGTGAAGTCGGTGTCGGTCTGCGCGGCCAGCGCGTCCAGTGTCTGTGCGATCCGCCCCGCCTCGTTGTACGCGGGCACCACCACCCACATGCTCATGCTGTGCCCGCCTTCGGCATGTCCTCGCGGCCCTCGCTCCGCTCGGTGCACTCGGTCATGCCCGACACCTCCCACACCATCGTCATGAGGCTGACCCCGCCGCCCAGGCCGACGAACAGCACCCGGTCGCCGGGCCGCAGCTGCGGCCGGACGCGGGCGAGCTGGACGCCGAGCGTGGCGCTGGCCAGGTTGCCCAGGTCGGGAACGGTGACCACGAGCTTGTCCTCGGGCACCCCCGCCACCTCCACGAACCGGCGCAGGTACGGCAACGTCACCTGGTGCACCAGTACGGCCGCGTAGTCGTCCCAGCCCAGCCCCGTGCGGTGCGCGACGCGTTCCAGCAGGCCGAGCCCGATCTTCTCGAACACCCCGCGCAGTTTGTGCCCGTCGCCGGTGAAGTAGGTGTGCTCGTCGCCGCGCGGATGCCGCGACCCGCCGCCGAAGATGCCGCCGACGTCCCAGTGCCGGGAGTGGGTCTCGGCGTCCACGTCGAGGATCCCGCCCGTGGCGACCGGCTCCACCAGCACGGCCGCCCCGGCGTCGCCGAACGTGAACCCGGCCAGCGCGGTGCGGGCCTGCGCCAGGTCGGCCAGCCGGGGGCGCATCGCCCGGGTCGGTGTCTCCCCGGTGACCACGAGCGCCCGCCGGGCCCGTCCGGCCAGGATCATCGAACGGGCCAGGTCGATGCCGTTGAGGAAGCTGTTGCAGGCGTTGGTGACGTCCAGGGCGTGCGCCCGGCCGCCGAGCGCGGACTGCACGACGTGGGCGGTGGCGGGCTCCACCATGTCGCGGGTCGCCGACGCGTACAGCAGCAGGTCGATGTCGAGGGCGTCCAGGTCGGCGTCGGCCAGCACCTGCCGGGCGGCGGCGGTCGCCAGGTCCGAGGCGTACTCGTCGGCGCGGGCGACCCGGCGCCGGTCGATGCCGGTGGCCTGCGCGAACATCCCGGCGGGCAGCGGCAGGCCGCTGGCCGCCGCGACCCGCTGCTGCAGGTCGGCGGTGCTCACCTCCCCGGCCGGCAGGTACGCGGCCGCCGCGGTGATCCCCACCCGGGGCACGGTCGATGTCATGCGGGCCAGCCTCCCCGGAACCGGTGTCGCGCAGGTGAGTACGGCGACTCATTCTCGTTGCGTACCCGTACCCGGCGCAGCCCCGCGTCCCGGCCGCGGGGAGGTCTCTAAGCTTCCCGGCATGGAGGCCATCGTCGACACGGTCGCGCTCGTGACGATCAGCGTCCTCGGCGCGGCGCTGGCCCGGCGGTTCGGGATGATCGCGCCGCTGGTGCTGCTCGTGGCCGGGCTGGGTCTGTCCTTCGTGCCGGGCGTCCCCGAGGTGCACCTGGAGCCGGAGCTGGTGCTGCTCGGCATCCTGCCGCCCCTGCTGTACGTGGCGGCGCTGCGCACCTCGGTGCCCGCGTTCAAGGACGCCCTGCGCCCGATCCTGCTGCTGGCCGTGGGCCTCGTGGTGGTGAGCGCGTTCGCGGTCGGCGCCGTGGTGCATCTGCTGCTGCCCGAGGTGCCGTTCGCGGCGTGCCTGGCGCTGGGGGCGGTGGTCGCCCCGCCGGACGCGGTCTCGGCGACCGCGGTCGCCCGCCGGGTCGGACTGCCCCGCCGGGTGGTCACCATCCTGGACGGCGAGAGCCTGCTCAATGACGCCAGCGCCCTGGTGCTGCTGCGGATCTCGGTGGGTGCGCTGCTCGGCACGGCGGCCGGTGTCTGGGAGATCGCCGGGCAGGTCGTGCTGAAGGGGGGCGGCGGGCTGCTGATCGGCCTGGTGGCCGCGTTCTGTGCGGCCTGGCTGCACCGCCGCATCGAGGACCCGCTGCTCGACGACGCGCTGTCGGTGCTGACCCCGTTCGTCGTGGTGATCGTGGCCGAGCAGTTGCACACCTCCAGCGTGGTCGCGGTCGTGGTGGCCGGGCTGTACCTGGGCCACCGGATCCCGTACCTGCTGTCGGCCACCTCCCGGCTGCAGATGGAGGCGGTGTGGCGGCTGCTGACGTTCCTGCTCGAAGGGGTCGTGTTCCTGCTGGTGGGGCTGCAACTGCGGGAGCTGGTGGCGGGACTGGAGACCTCCCCGGCCACCACGGCCGCGGTCACCGGCGCCGTGTTCGCCACGGTGGTGGTGGTCCGATTCGCCTGGATGTACCCGGCGACGTACCTGGCCCGGCTGGTCCCGCGGGTACGGGCGCGGGAGCAGCGTCCCCCGGCCGCGGTGCCCGCGGTGGTGGCGTGGGCCGGGATGCGCGGCGTGGTGACGCTGGCCGCGGCGCTGACCCTGACCGCGTACCCGAGCCTGCCGGGGGAGCTGTTCGTCTTCGTCGCGTTCGCGGTCATCGTGCTGACCCTGCTCGTGCACGGGACCACGCTGCCGTGGCTGTCCCGGCGTCTCGGGGTGGTGGAGGACACCAGCGCGCAGGACGCCCTGGCCGAGGCCGGGGTGCAGCACGCGGCCAGCCGGGCGGCGCTGGCGGCGCTGGAGGACAAGGCGGACGGTGCGCCGCCCGCCGTGGTGGAACGCTTGCGGGCGCTCACCGACAGCCGGGCCAACGTGGCCTGGGAACGGCTCGGCAACCAGGCACAGGAGACACCGTCGGCGGCGTACGGTCGGTTGCGGCGCGAGATGATCGCGGCGGAACGGCACGTCTTCAAGGTGGCCCGCAACGAGGGCCGCATCCCCGAGGAGGTGCTGACCCGCGCCCAGCGCGAGCTCGACCTGGAAGAGTCCCAGTTGACCCGGAGTGATGAGTGACCTGTCAGCATCTGAAGGACGCCGGGGAGCCCGCCCCCCGGACGCAGTACGAGGACGGCTGCCCCGAGTGCGTCGCGGGCGGCTTCCACGACTGGGTGCATCTGCGGGAGTGCCTGAGCTGCGGCGTGGTGGCCTGCTGCGACTCCTCGCCCCGGCGGCACATGTCCGCCCACCACGCCGAGTCCGGTCATCCGGTGATGCGCTCGTACGAGCCGGGGGAGACCTGGCGGTGGTGCTTCGAGGACGAGCTGCTCGGCTGACCTACGCCGTCGGCCGCGCCGAACGGGCCTGCCGGGCGGGCGGGATGACGACGCCCGCGGCCAGCACGTTCTCGGCCTCCCGGACGACCCGGCGCGCATCGCCCACCTGATCGAGCGCCGCCGCGTACACCTCGGCGGTGCGGGCGGCGATCCGCGGCCAGGCGAAGTCCTCGCGGGCCTGGCGGCGGGCGTGCCGGGCCAGCGACCGTGCGTACTCGCGGTCGGCCAGCACGGCGTCCACCGCCGCGGCCAGCGCTTCCGGGTCGCCCGGCGGGAACGTCACCCCTGTCGCGCCCGGCTCGACGATCTCGGTGAGGCCGCCCGTGTCGGCCACCGCGACCGGGGTGCCCGCCGCGGCGGCCTCCAGCGCCACCATGCCGAACGGCTCGTACAGGCTGGGCACCACGTAGCAGTCGGACGCGCCCATCAGGGCGGCCAGCTCGTGACCGCCGAGGAACCCGGTGAAGGTGACCTCCGGCAGCCCGGCCGCCTGCCCCTGCAGGTCATCGCGGTACGGGCCGTCGCCCGCCACCACCACCCGCAGCCCGGGGTGCCTGTCGCGCAGCCGCGGCACCGCTGCCAGCAGGAACTGCACCCCCTTCTCGTAGACCAGCCGGCCCGCGTAGCTGATCAGCGGGGCGTCGCCGTCGGCGTACCGGCGGCGGGCCGCCGCGACCGCGCGGGGGCGGGCGTGCCAGCGCAGCGCGTCGACCCCGTTGGGCACCACGACCGTGCGCTCCGGCGCCGCGGCGAACAGCCGTCCCACCTCCCGGCGCATGTACTCCGAGCAGACGACGACCCGGACCGCCTCGTGGGTCAGCCAGCGTTCCAGGTCGTCGATGGTGCGGTTGTGCGCGGCGGGCAGCCAGCCCTGGTGCCGCCCCGACTCGGTGGCGTGGATCGTCGCGACCAGCGGCGCGTCGAGGTGCTCGCGCAGGGTCACGCCGGGGTGCGCGGCCAGCCAGTCGTGGGCATGCACCACGTCGTAGCCGCCGGTGCGGGCGGCGCGCAGGGCGGCGCGGGTCAGGGCGTGGCCGAACCCGAGCGCCCAGGCGAGCGGGTCCCCGGAATCCGCCACGGCCGGCGGCGCGTCGGTCGCCCGCACGACGCGTACGCCTTCTGTGTACTCCTCGCGCAGCGCGCCGGGCGTGTGCCGGGTGACCACCGTGACGTCGTGTCCGATGGCGGCCAGCGTGGTGGCCAGGGCGTGCACGTGCCGCCCGAGGCCGCCCACGAGCAGCGGCGGGTACTCCCAGCTGAGCATCAGGACGCGGGTCACCGGCAGCGCTCCCGGACCCGCAGCGCCTCGGCCACCGCGCGGGCCGAGAACGGGGAGCCGGTGGCCCGGTGCGGCGCGTCGCCGTCGGCGCTCTCGCTCACCGAACCGATGCCGTGCTCGTGCATGTGCGCCTCCAGTCCGCTCAGCAGACCCTCGGTCGGGCGGCCGGTCGCGGCGCAGGCGTCCGCGTACGGGCCGATCAGCCACGGCCGGACCGTGCCGGCGGTGCCGTCGCTGCCCTGGTAGCCGTACTCGCTGGGGGCCAGCGTGCGCAGGCCGAGCGGGGTCAGCAGGGCGGCGCCGACCGCCCGTACGGCCGCCGCGCCCGGACCGCCCGCGCGGGCCAGCGGGGCGTACGGCAGGGACCAGGCCAGCAGCTGGTGCGGGCGCAGCGTCGGGTCGTCGTTGCGGGCGCCACCACCGAGCGGGTACGCGGTGGCGGGGCCGTCGACCACGTCGTACAGCCAGCCCTCGGGGGCCGGGAACCGGGCGGCGAACGACGCGTGGGCGCGGGCGTGCCGGGCGCGCAACTCGGTGGCGTCGCGCCCGGCCAGGTCGTAGAGGACGGCGAGGGCGGCCAGCGCGTTGACCCACAACGCGTTGATGTCGACCGTCTTGCCGGTGCGGGGGCCGGGGGCGTCAGGGGTGGCCGGATGCGCCGGTGCGGTGTTCCCGGCGACGCGCAGCAGCTGGTCGTCCGGGTCGAGGTGCAGCGGGCCGCGGCCGTCGAGGTGGGCGCGGAGCAGCCTGCCCAGCGGTGCGGCCAGCTCCGCGGCGAGGTCGGTGTCGGCGGTCCGGCTGACGTGCCGGTCGACCGCATGCATCAGCCACAGTGGCGCATCGGCGCCCGCGTGCGGGGCCCAGCGCCGGGCGCCGGGGTCCGCAGCGGCGGTGTGCGGCGGGGCGGTGGGCTGGCCCGGCTGCGTGCCGCGGGCCGTCCGTACCGCGGCGCGGGTGCGGACCGTGAGCAGCTCGCGGCCCTCGTCGGCGCGGCCGCCGGTGAGGAACAGCCCCTCGTACGCGGCCATCGTGTCGCCCGGGTGGCCGAGCGCCGACGGGTATCCGGCGACCACGTCGGGGCCGTCGGGCCGGTGGATCACGAACGCGTCGGCGGCCAGCGCCAGCGCGCCCGCGTACTCGTCGGTGGTGTATGCGGCCAGCCGCCGGGCCCGCTCGCGGGCGGCCGCGACCACGGCGGAGGCCGGTGGCGGCCGCCGGGTGAGCTCACCCGCCCACGCGGAGATCTCCATGACCCCGCCGGGGGTCACCCGTTCGAGGAAGGTGCCCGCGAACCACAGGTCCTCGACCGCGCCGTCGGCGCGGGTGCGGGCGCCCACGTGCCAGGCGCCGCCGGGCTGCCAGCCGGGACCGGCGAGCCGGTAGGCGTCACCCACGACGGCGCCGTCGGCCACGTGCTCGACACCGTCGTGCCCCGCGCACATCGCGGCGACCGCCAGGCTGACCGGCTCCGGCGCGGCCACCACCCGGTGCACGACCGCCAGGGCGGCCCGCCCGCGGGCCATCGCGAGTTCGCGTTCGACGACCACCTCACCGACCCGCCACCGCCACCGCGGCAGCCCGTCGGCCAGCGTGAACGTCTCCAGGTGGCGGTGCCCGGCGGGGGAGAGCGCGCCGGAGGCCCACTCGTGGGTGAACAACGGCACCGGCGTACCCGAGGGCAGGGTGACCGTGAGATCCAGCGCCGCGAGGCCCACCCGGTCCGCGACCGTCAGCAGCGCGTGCTCGCGGCGGGTTCGCAGCCCCGCGACCGTGCCCGTGGCGAAGCCGCCCAGCCCGTCGGCCACCAGCCATTCACGTCCGGCACCCGCGGTGTCCGACGGCGAGCCGCACACCTGGGGTCCGAAGCGAATGGGCCGGGTCATCGCCGGGCGCGCCCGGCGCCGCGCGGGCGCGGTGGTGGTAGCTCGGTCAGCGGCACGGTCACCCTTATGCTCGAAAGTGGATCCCGCAGGCGTTAGTGCGGGTAACCGGACAGTCGCGCAGACGTTATCAGGCGAATCGGTCAGAATGGCTGCTGACGCGGCCGCAGGCCTGACGGTCGAGGGTGGGAGACGACATGCAGGTGTGGCCGGGACACCGGTATCCACTGGGCGCGACGTACGACGGGACGGGCACCAATTTCGCGATCTTCTCCGAGGTCGCGGAGGCCGTCGAGCTGTGCCTGTTCGACCCGTCGGGCAACGAGCGCAAGGTCCAGTTGCACGAGCAGGACGCGTTCGTCTGGCACGCCTACCTGCCCGGCATCGAGCCGGGCCAGCGCTACGGCTACCGGGTGTACGGCCCGTACGACCCGGCGCGGGGCCTGCGGTGCAACCCGCACAAGCTGCTGCTGGACCCGTACGCGCGGGCGATCGACTCGGACATCGACTGGCACCCGTCGCTGTACGCGTACGACTTCGACAGCCCGGACCAGATGTCGGATCTGGACTCGGCGCCGCACATGGCCAAGGGCGTGGTGGTCAACCCGTACTTCGACTGGGGCAACGACCGGCGCCCGGACATCCCGTACCACCACTCGGTGATCTACGAGACCCACGTCAAGGGGCTGACCCAGCGGCATCCGGAGGTGCCGCGGGAGCTGCGCGGCACGTATGCCGCGCTGGGACACCCGGCGATCATCGAGCATCTCAAGGGCCTCGGGGTCACCGCGGTGGAGCTGATGCCGGTGCACCAGTTCGTGCACGACAACCGGCTGGTCGACCTGGGTCTGCGCAACTACTGGGGTTACAACACGCTCGGCTTCTTCGCGCCGTACCACGGGTACTCGGCGATGGGGGCGCTGGGCCAGCAGACCCAGGAGTTCCGGGGCATGGTCAAGGCCCTGCACGCCGCGGGGATGGAGGTGATCCTCGACGTCGTGTACAACCACACCGCCGAGGGCAATCACCTCGGGCCGACGATGAGCCTCAAGGGCATCGACAATCGCACCTACTACCGGCTGGTCGACGACCAGCCGGTTTTCTACATGGACTACACGGGTACGGGTAACAGCCTCAACGTACGCAGCCCGCAGAGCCTGCAACTGATCATGGACTCGTTGCGGTACTGGGTGACCGAGATGCACGTCGACGGCTTCCGTTTCGACCTCGCGTCCACCCTGGCCCGCGAGTTCTACGACGTCGACCGGCTCTCGACGTTCTTCGAGGTGGTGCAGCAGGATCCCGTGGTCGGACAGGTGAAGCTCATCGCCGAGCCGTGGGACGTGGGCCCCGGCGGCTACCAGGTGGGCAACTTCCCGCCCAACTGGACCGAGTGGAACGGCAAGTACCGCGACACCGTGCGCGACTTCTGGCGCGGCGAGCCGGCCACCCTGGCCGAGTTCGCCAGCCGGATCACCGGCTCGGCCGACCTGTACCAGGACGACGGGCGCAAACCCTTCCACTCGATCAACTTCGTCACCGCCCACGACGGCTTCACGCTGACCGACCTGGTGTCGTACAACGACAAGCACAACGAGGCCAACGGCGAGGAGAACCGCGACGGGGAGAGCCACAACCGGTCCTGGAACTGCGGGGTGGAGGGCCCCACCGACGACCGGGCCGTGCTGGCGCTGCGCGCCCGGCAGCGGCGCAACTTCCTGGCCACGCTGATGCTCAGCCAGGGCGTGCCGATGATCTCGCACGGTGACGAGATGGGCCGCACCCAGCAGGGCAACAACAACGCGTACTGCCAGGACGACGAGCTGGCCTGGGTCGACTGGGAGAACGCCGACGAGCAGCTGCTGGAGTTCACCCGCAAGCTGACCGCGTTCCGCCACCGGCACCAGGTGTTCCGCCGCCGCCGGTTCTTCACCGGCCTGCCGGTGACCGCGCGGGGCGGCGGCGACCCGCTGCAGGATCTCGCCTGGTTCACCCCGGACGGCCGGGAGATGACCGGCGACGACTGGGGCAACGACTTCGGCCGGGCCGTGGCGCTGTTCGTCAACGGCGAGGGCATCCGCGAACGCGGCCAGTACGGCCAGCGCCACGTCGACTCGTCGTTCCTGCTGTTCTTCAACGCGCACGACGCGCCGATCGAGTTCTCCACCCCGCCCATCGACTACGGCGAGAAGTGGGAGGTCGTCATCGACACCGCCGAACCGTCCCCGCACCGGCACCCGATCGTGGAGGCCGGCTCCACCATCGAGGTCCCGGACCGTTCCCTGATGGTGCTCGACCGGACGGTGTGAGATGCCGCCGACGGGCACGTACCGGGTCCAGGTCCGCCCCGACTTCGACCTGAAGGCCACCGCCGAACTGGCCGACTACCTCGCCGAGCTGGGGGTCAGCCACCTCTACACCGCCCCCCTGCTCACCGCCGCCCCCGGCTCCGAGCACGGGTACGACGTCGTCGACCACCGCCAGGTGAACCCGCAGATCGGCGGTGAACAGGGCCGGCTCGGCCTGGTCGCCGCGCTGCGCGCCGCCGGGCTGGGCCTGGTCGTCGACATCGTGCCCAACCACGCCGGCGTCGCCGTCGCCGCGGCCAACCCGACCTGGTGGGACGTGCTCAAGGACGGCCCGGACTCCCGGTACGCCCACTGGTACGACATCGACTGGTCCCGCGGGCGGCTGCTGCTGCCGGTCCTGGCCGACGAGCCGGACCCACTGGACCGGCTCACCGTCTCCGGCGACGAGCTGCACTACTACGACCACCGGTTCCCGATCGCCGACGGCACCGGCGACGGTTCCGCCCGCGAGATCCACGACCGGCAGCACTACGAGCTGGTGGTCTGGACCCGCGGCGACGCCGAGCTGAACTACCGGCGGTTCTTCGCGATCGCCGGGCTGGCCGGGCTGCGGGTCGAGGACCCCGACGTCTTCGCCGCCACCCACGCCGAGCTGCTGCGCTGGTACGCCGAGGGCGCCGTGCAGGGCATCCGGGTGGATCACCCCGACGGCCTGCGCGACCCGGGCGAGTACCTGCAACGGCTGCACGACGCCGCCCCGGACGCCTGGATCGTGGTGGAGAAGATCCTGGCGCCGGGCGAACCGCTGCCGCCGTGGCCCATCGCGGGCACCACCGGTTACGACGCCCTCGCGGAGGTCAACGGCGTCTTCGTGGACACCACCACGGAGGCGTTCTTCGACACCCTCGACCACCACCTCACCGGCCGCGAGACGTCCTGGCACAACCTCGTACA
Organism: Krasilnikovia sp. MM14-A1004; assembly: GCF_047159485.1. Taxonomy (GTDB): domain Bacteria; phylum Actinomycetota; class Actinomycetes; order Mycobacteriales; family Micromonosporaceae; genus Actinoplanes. The sequence goes on from NZ_AP038773.1 coordinate 2,082,019, forward strand.
CGACACCCGTCACCACGTCGCCACGACGCTGCTGGCCGCCGAGCTGGCCCGGCTGAGCCGGTTGGCGCCCGAGGTGGACGCCGCGCCCGGCCTGGCCGAGCTGGCCGCCTGCTTCCCGATCTACCGCACCTACCTGCCGTTCGGCTCGCGGCACCTGGCCCGGGCCCGCGCCGAGGCGGGGCGGCGCCGCCCCCAGCTCATCTCCACCCTCGACCAGCTCACCAACCGGCTGCGCAACCCCGCCGACGAGATGGCGCAGCGGTTCCAGCAGTTCACCGGCGCGGTGACCGCCAAGGGGGTGGAGGACACCGCGTTCTACCGGTGGACCCGGTTCACCGCCCGCAACGAGGTCGGTGGCGACCCGACGAAGTTCGGGCTCACGGTCGACGAGTTCCACGACGCCGCGCAGGAACGCCAGCAGACCTGGCCGACCGGCATGACCACGCTGTCCACCCACGACACCAAGCGCGGCGAGGACGTCCGGGCGCGCCTGGCCGTCCTGGCCGAGCTGCCGGGGGACTGGACCGAGGTGATCCGCCGCTGGGTGCGGATCGCCCCGCTGCCGGATCCGTCACTGGCCCACCTGATCTGGCAGGCCGCGGTCGGTGCGTGGCCGATCGAGCGGGAGCGACTGCATGCGTACGCGCTCAAAGCCGCCCGGGAGGCCGGGAGCGTGACCTCCTGGCAGCGGCCCGACGAGCGGTTCGAGGCCGCCCTGCGCGCGATGGTCGACACCGTCTACGACGACCCGGCGCTGCATCGCGAGGTGGCCGACTTCGCGGCCGCGATCACGCCGCCCGGCTGGTCGAACTCGCTGGGCCAGAAACTCGTCCAGCTCACCATGCCGGGCGTGCCGGACACCTACCAGGGCGCGGAGCTGTGGGACTACTCCCTGGTCGACCCGGACAACCGGCGGCCCGTCGACTTCGGCGAGCGGCGCGCGCTGCTGGCCCGCCTCGACGAGGGCTGGCAGCCGCCGGTCGACGCGACCGGCGCCGCGAAGCTGCTGGTGACCAGCCGGGCCCTGCGGCTGCGCCGACGGCACCCCGAACTGTTCGGCTCCTACCGGCCGGTGTTCGCGCAGGGGCGGGTCGGCGAGCACGCGCTGGTGTTCGACCGGGGCGGGGTCGTCGTGGTCGCGACACGGCTGCCGGTCGGCCTGGCCCGCCACGGCGGCTGGCACGACACCGCGCTGAGCCTGGACGGCGACCGCTTCACCGACGTCCTCACGGACACCGAGGTCGGCGGCCGTCACGTTCCGGTGGCCGACCTGCTGGCCACGTATCCCGTCGCATTGCTGGTGAAGCAGTGAGGTTCGAGGTGTGGGCGCCGGAGCAGACGGTCCGGCTGCGGATCGGTGGCACGGACCGGGACATGACCCGCGGCGACGACGGCTGGTGGCGGCTGGACGTGCCGGGGGCCGGGCCGGGCACCGACTACGCGTACGTGCTGGACGGGAACGACGCCGCGCTGCCGGACCCGCGCTCGCGGTGGCAGCCCGCCGGGGTGCACGGCCCCAGCCGGGTGTACGACCACGCCGCCTTCGTGTGGACCGACGGCGGCTGGACCGGCCGCCAGCTGCCCGGCAGCGTCCTGTACGAGCTGCACGTCGGCACGTTCACGCCGCAGGGCACGTTCGACGCCGCGATCGACCGCCTGGACCACCTCGTGGATCTGGGCGTCGACCTGGTGCAGTTGCTGCCGGTCAACGCGTTCAACGGCGACCGCAACTGGGGCTACGACGGCGCCTGCTGGTACGCCCCCCACGAGGGGTACGGCGGCCCCGACGGCCTCAAACGCTTCGTCGACGCCTGCCACGGCCGCGGCCTGGGCGTGGTGCTGGACGTGGTGTACAACCACTTCGGCCCCAGCGGGGCGTACGCGCCCGCGTTCGCGCCGTACCTGGCCGCCTCCGGCAGCAACCCGTGGGGTGCCGCGGTGAACCTCGACGGGCCCCGCGCGGACGGGGTCCGCCGGTACATCCTCGACAGCGCGCTGGCCTGGCTGCGCGACTACCACGTCGACGGGCTGCGCCTCGACGCCGTGCACGCCCTGGTCGACCACACCGCGACGCACCTGCTGGAGGAGCTGGCGACAGAGGTGGCGGCCCTGTCGGCGCACCTGCGCCGCCCGCTGACCCTGATCGCCGAGTCGGACCTCAACGACCCGCGCCTGATCACGCCCCGCGAGGCGGGCGGGTACGGCCTGCAGGCGCAGTGGGACGACGACGTGCACCACGCGCTGCACGCCCTGCTCACCGGCGAGCGGCAGGGCTACTACGCGGACTTCGGGTCGCTGGACTGCCTGCGTACCGTCCTGGAAGGGGCGTTCTTCCACGCCGGGACGTGGTCGAGCTTCCGCGGGCGGCGGCACGGCCGGCCGGTCGACCGGCGCACCATGCCGGGGCACCGGTTCGTCGCGTACCTGCAGAACCACGACCAGATCGGCAACCGGGCCGTCGGCGACCGGCTGTCCGCCGTCCTGTCGCCCGGACTGCTCAAGGTGGGCGCGACGCTGCTGCTGACCGGCCCGTTCACCCCGATGCTGTTCATGGGGGAGGAGTGGGCCGCGGACACCCCGTGGCAGTTCTTCACCGGACACCCCGAGGCCGACCTGGCCGAGGCGGTACGGCGGGGGCGGCGGCGGGAGTTCGCCGCGCACGGCTGGGCCGAGGGCGACGTGCCGGACCCGCAGGACCCGGCCACGTTCGCGCGTTCCACCCTGGACTGGTCGGAGCTGGACAAACCAGGTCATGCCGAGCTGCTGGACCTGCACCGGCGGCTGATCGCGCTGCGCCGCGAGCGCGCCGAACTCACCGACCCGGACCTGAGCCGGGTGCAGGTGTGGCACGGCGAGGACGTGCTGGTGGTCCGCCGGGGGCGGTGCGCGGTCGCCGCGAACCTGTCCGCAGAGTCGCGGACGGTCGGTCTGCGGGCTCCCGTGGGTGCGGTGCTCCTGGCCACCGAGCCGGGCGTGCTCGCCGGAGACGACTCCGTCGCGCTGCCGCCCGAGTCGGCGGTGGTGGTCGAGTACCGCTGAACCGCCGCACACCCTGCCGCAGGGTGCTCGCACCGCTGGGTCACCATGGTCGCCGTGACAGAGAGCGGGCCGGACGACGATGACCACTGCCGCCCGGGTACGCCGCTGCCGTCCCGGAGTCGCGTTCGGAACACTCGACCCCGTTCCGTGACCTACCTGCGACACCATGAGCGCGCCGCAGTTCGAGAGTGGAGTGTCTGACGATGGCGGATGCACGCAGCGCCGAGCCCGCGACCCCGGACGGTGATCTCGCCGACGGCGGGGCCGAGGCCGAGGAGGAGGAGGCGGCGGTCGCGGAGGAACCGGCCGCCGACCGGATCCTGCCCCGGCGCAGCGCCATGGCCGTCCGGCTGGTCGCCCTGGCGGTGGCGCTGGTCCTGGCGATCGTCCTGGCGTTCGTCGTGGTGGTGTTCACCGGGCCGCCGTCGGTCGACGAGCTGCGGGTGCAGGCCGGGCTCGACGGCAAGCGGGAACTGCTGATCGGGGTCAAGGACGACCAGCCGGGTGTCGCGCAGTTCGCCAACGGGCAGTGGAGCGGCTTCGACATCGACATCGCGTACCTGATCGCCGAGGATCTGGGCTTCCGGCGCGGCGAGATCCGGTTCCTGTCCATCGAGAGCGAGGACCGGGCCCGCATGCAGGCCACCGACCGCAACGGCGAACGGGTCTCCGTCGACATGGTCATCGCCAGCTACAGCATCACGCCCGCGCGGGAGGCGATGGCGGGGGTGACGTTCTCCGCGCCGTACCTCTACACAGAGCAGGCCGTGATGACCCGGCACGGCCACGCCCCGGTGTCCTCCCTGGAGGATCTGAAGGGCCGCAAGGTGTGCAGCCTGGCCGCCTCCACCAGCGAGTCCCCGGCGACGCAGGCCGGTGTGCTGCTGAGCAGCCGCAAGAAGATCAGCGAATGCTTCCAGGCCATGGACCGGGGCGACTTCGACGCGATCACCACGGACGCCGCGATCCTCGCCGGATACAAGGCGAAATTCCCGGCGAAGTACGACCACTGGGACATCGGCCTCGACACCACCGAGGCGTGGGGTGTCAACGTCGGCGAGAACCCGGCCCTGCGCGATCTGGTGAATCTCGCCCTGTACCGGTCCCGCAACGACCCCAAGGACAACCGGTGGGAGGAGGCGTTCGACCGCAACTTCCGGGCCGAGGAGTCGGTCAACGAGCCCGCCCCGATCGCGGTGGACCAGCAACCCGCCGTCGAGGAACCCAACGTCCGGCAGTGGCCATGGGAACGGGTCTGACTTGACGGAGCCGGTCCCGACGCCGCCGCGCCGTTCGCAGCAGAACTGGCTGTTCGCCGTCCTGCCCGCGTTCCCGCTGCTCCTGCTCGTCCTGCGGCTGTGGTACCTGAGCCGCCAGGACCTGCCCACCATGCTGCTGCTCGTCCAGTACGTGAACCCGCTCGGCATGATCAGCGCGCTGTTCATCACGCTGCTGTGGTCCGTGCCCGCGGTGGTGCTCGTGCTGCGGGCACTCGGCGGGCTGCTGCTGGTCAGCGCGCGCGACCAGGAGCGGGCCACCCGATCGCTGCTGGCGGTGACCGCGCAGCGGATGCCCGACTGGATCGTCGTCATCGCCGCGTTGCTGGCCGCGTTCACCTGGCAGCTGCGGTTCCTGCCCGCCCTGGTCATGCTGCTGGTCGTCATCATGGGCCTGACCGCCTGGCAGCGGCACCCGGACGACCGGCTCGTGTTGCGGGTGGTCTCGATCGGGGTGCCGGTCGCCGCGGCCGCCGTGGTGTTCGTCTGGGTAATGCCCGGCATCGTGGACGCCGTCCGGCGCGGGGAGGCGGCCACGGCCCTGCTGCTGCTGGCGCCGCCGCTGCTCGGCACGATGCTGGCCGGTCCGGTGCCGGTCCGGTTCGCCCGGCTGGCCACGCACTGGCCGGCGGTGCTGGCGGCGCTGATCGCCCCGTTCGTCGTCGGTGTGGTGTTTCTGCGGGCGCCGATCCTGCCCACCTCGGCGGTCGAGGTCGCCACCGGCAACGGGATCGAGGTGCTGCGCGGGCAGGTGATCACGGTCGACGACGTGGCCACCACGATCATCGACCGGGACGGCCAGGTCCACTTCGTCCGGAACGTGGACCTGCGTACTCGGACGATCTGCCCCGAAACGGCGCAGGTCCCCGCGAGTGCCGTGGAGGTGCGCGGCTGGCCCGTCGAGGCGTCCGTACTCGAATGGGTGGCACCTGCCCGACGCCTTGCCGCCCTCGACCCGCGATGTCTGGGCAGGCCCCTCGACCCGGGCTGAGCGGCGCCCCGCGCTGTCCAGCGTGCGCCGGAGGGCAGACCCACCCGCCTCCGGGAGCCAAAGGCGGTGACCGCGTGCAGACAGGCTCGACCCGACCTGGCAGGCTGCACGCCATGACCTTGCACCTTCGGTGGGCCGCCGTCACCGACCAAGGACGAGTCCGCAGCACCAACCAGGACTGTTTCTACGCCGGTGACCGTTTGCTGGTCGTCGCCGACGGAATGGGTGGCATGGCCGCGGGCGACGTGGCGAGCCGCATCGCCATCGATGCGATGACCTCGCTCGACGTCCCGATCGAGAACGAACAGCAGATGGACGCCCTGCACAAGGCGCTGGAGGTGGCCAACGGCAGGATCGCCGAGACGGTCGCCGCCGACGGCGCGCTGGTCGGCATGGGCACCACGTTGACGGCGGTCATCTTCTCCGGCGACCGGGCGGCGCTGGCCCACGTGGGCGACTCCCGCGCCTACCTGCTGCGCGACGGCCGGCTCAACCAGCTCACCAAGGACGACACGTACGTGCAGATGCTGGTCGACCAGGGGCTGATCCGCCCCGAGGAGGCGGGCAGCCACCCGCGCCGGGCCGTGGTCACCCAGGCGCTGCAGGGCGAACCGGTCAGTCCCGCGTACGTCATCGTGGAGCCGGTCACCGGCGACCGCTGGCTGCTGTGCAGCGACGGGCTCACCGGGGTGGTCGCGCCGGAGCAGATCGAGGCCGAGATGCTCCAGGTCGCCGACCCCCAGCAGTGCGCCGAGCGACTGGTGCAACTCGCCCTGGACGGCGGCGGCCCCGACAACGTCACCGTCATCCTCGCGGACCTGACCGTCGCCCCCTGACGCCTCACCCGCGGCGGTTGGTGCGGCGGGTCGGTTCCGCGCTCGCCGGATCCTCGGGCCACGGATGCCGCGGGTAGCGCCCCCGCAGCTCGGCACGCACCTGCGGATACCCGGTGACCCAGAACGACGCCAGGTCCCGGGTCACCGCGACCGGGCGGCCCGCGGGGGACAGCAGGTGCAGCAGCACCGCCACCCGGCCCTCGGCCAGTCGCGGCGCCTCCCGCCAGCCGAACGTCTCCTGCACCTTCACCGCCAGCACCGGCGCCGCCGGGTCCGCGTAGTCGACCCGGATCGCCGACCCGCTGGGCACCGGCAGGCGTTCCGGCGCCACCTCGTCCAGGCGGGCCGCGACCTGCCAGGGCAGCAGCCGCCGCAGCGCGGCCGCCACGTCGATCCGGGCCAGGTCGGCGCGGCGGCGTACAGCGGCGAGGTCCAGCCAGTCGTCGGCGGCGGCCAGCAGCGCCGCGTCGTCGACCGCCGGCCACGGTTCGCCGAGCGCCGCGTGCGCGAACGCCAGCCGCTGCCGCAGCCGCGCCGCCGCGTCCGTCCACGTCAACAGCCCGAGCCCCTCGCGGCGCAGCCCGTCCAGCACCGCCGCGCGCAGCCGCTGCGGGTCGGGGGCGTCCAGGCGCCGCTCGGTCAGCGTGATCGCGCCGAGGCGCCGCACCACGCGGGCCACGACGTCGCCGTCCACCCAGCCGATCTCGGTCTCGTCGGTGAGCAGCGCCGTCGCGGCCTCCCGCGCGGTGGCCTCGTCCAGCGGGGCGGCGGCGCGGATCCGCGCGGTCCGTGCTCCGGGCGCCCGGTCCGCGTCCGCGACGGCCAGCCACGGCGTCCCGGCCAGGCCGCTGCCGGCCGCCAGCTCCGCCGCGGTCCCACCCGCCATCAGGTACGCGCGCCCGCCCGGCTGCCGGGCCCTGGCCACCCGCTCCGGGTACGCGAGCGCGACCACCAGCCCCGCCGCGAGATCGTCCGGCAGTCCCGCCGCGAGGTCGTCCGGCAGTCCCGCCGCGAGGTCGTCCGGCAGTCCCGTCTCCGCCGGTCGGCCGCCCGGCGTTCCGGCGCGGCCGCCCTGTCCGGCGCCCGTGCCCCGTGTTCCGTGCTCGGGTAGCGCCGAGGTGAGCCGCCGGACCTCCGTCCGCCACGCGGCGCCGCCGTCGCGGCGGGCGCGCCGCCAGGCGGCCACGAGGTCGTCGCCCTCGGCGCGGACCTCGTCGAGCAGCGCCACCACCTCGGCGGCCCGGCGGGCGCCGACCGCGGTCGCGCCGTCCAGCAGCGCCCGAGCCAGGCGCGGGTGCAAACCCGCCCCGGCCAGGGCCCGGCCGCGGTCGGTCACGCGGTCGTCCTCATCCAGCGCGCCGAGGTCGCGCAGGGTGCCGACAGCGGTCCGCAGCGCTCCGGGTGGCGGCGGGTCGGGCAGGCTCAGGCCGGTGCCGTCCGGGTGCCCCCACAACGCCAGGTCCAGCGCGAAGCCGGTCAGGTCGGCGGCGGCGATCTCCGGCTCCGGCTGGGCGGGCAGCCGGTCGTGGTGGCCCTGCGACCAGCAGCGGTAGACCCGCCCGGGTGCCTCGCGGCCCGCCCGGCCCGCGCGTTGCCGCGCCGCCGCCCTGGAGACCGGCACCGTCACCAGGGCGCCGAGGCCCCGCGCGTGATCCATCCGCGGCACCCGGCTCAGCCCGGCGTCGACCACGGCACGCACGCCGGGCACGGTCAGGCTGCTCTCCGCGACCGCGGTGGCCAGCACGACCCGCCGCCCGGCGACGGCGTCCCGCGCGGTGCGGCTTGCGGCGTCCGGGCGGGGCGGTCCCGTGGCGGTGTCGGCGGCGGGGCTCAGCACGGCGTCCTGGGCGGCGGCGGGCAGGCGGCCGTGCAGCGCCAGGACCCGCGCATCGACGCCGCGAAGCCGGTCCGCCACCAGCTCGATCTCGCGCGCACCGGGCAGGAACACCAGCACGTCGCCGGGCCCGTCGGCCAGCGCACGCCGGACCGTCGCGGCGACGTGGTCGAGCAGGCGCGGGTCGACGCGCAGCCCGTGCGGCGCGTCGACCGGCTGCCGGGGCGGGCACCAGTGCACGTCCACCGGGAACTGCCGGGCCGCCGCCGTGACCACCGGGGCGCCGCCCAGCACCTGTGCCAGCCGGTGCGACTCGGCGGTCGCCGAGGTGGCCAGCAGCCCGAGGTCGGGGCGCAGCGCGGCACGCACCTCCACCAGGAACGCGAGCGCGAGGTCGGCGTCCAGGTGCCGCTCGTGGCACTCGTCGAGCACGACCAGCGCCGTACCGGGCAGCTCGGGGTCGCGTTGCAGGCGGCGCAGGAGCACACCGGTGGTGACCACCTCGACCAGCGTGTCCCGCCCGACCCGACGGTCGCCGCGCACGGTGTACCCGACCCGGCCGCCGACCTGCTCGCCGAGCAGCGCGGCCATCCGCCGGGCGGCGGCGCGGGCCGCGACCCGGCGCGGTTCGGCCACCACCACCCGGCCACCGGCGGTGGCCAGGGCGAGGGGCACCAGGGTGGTCTTGCCGGTGCCCGGCGGCGCCACGAGCACGGCCGCCCCGGCCCGGTGCAGTGCGTCGGTCAGCTCCGGCAGGACCGCCCGCACGGGCAGATCCGGGAGGGCCTCGGCGGCGATCAGCACCGGCCCATCCTCGCAGGCCTGTCGGCGCCGTGGCCGCCGGGCGACGTCGGCGACGGGTGGGGCGTCTGCCGTGATCGGAGCGGGTGCCGGGCGGGTCCGGCGCCGGCGACGGGCGGGGCCGGGCGATCGACCGGTGTAATTTCCTGCGCAAACCGGTGCGCGATCCGTGGCGGCCTGCTTGACTGTCCGTCAGCGCACGAGCCGTCAGCGCACAGGCCTCAGCGCACGAGCCGTCAGCGCACAGGCCTCAGCGCACAGGCCTCAGCGCACAGTCCTCAGCGCAGAAGGGGGTGAGCTTGGCCGGCGTCGAGGTGTTCAACGCCCTGCCCGCCTACGAGCTGGAGGCCCGGCTGGCCGCCTGCTGCGCGGCTCCCGAGTGGGGCGTCGCGCTCGCGGCGGGCCGCCCGTACCCGGATCGGGTCCGCCTGTTGGCCGCGGCCGACGCGGCATCCGCCGCGCTGACCTGGGAGGACGTCCTCAAGGGTCTGTCCGCGCACCCCCGGATCGGTGAGCGCGCCGCGGGTGACTCCACGGAAGCGCAGTGGTCGCGGCGGGAGCAGGCCGCGGCGGCGACCGAGGACCAGGCGACCCGCGCGGCGCTGATCGACGCCAACCGGGCCTACGAGGACCGGTTCGGCCACGTCTTCCTCATCTCCGCGAGCGGGAAGACACCCGAGGAGATCCTCGCGGCCGCACGGGAACGGCTGGGCAACGACGAGACGACGGAACGCGCGATCGTGGCGGACGAGCTGCGCAAGATCGCCCTGTTGCGGCTGTGGAGGCTGCTCGATGAGCTCGGCTGACGGCACCGAACCCGAGGTGCACGCCCGGATCTCCACGCACATCCTGGACACCGTCGCCGGCGAGCCCGCCCGGGACGTGTACGTGCGGCTGGAACGCCACGACACCGACGGCTGGCGTACGGTCGCCGAGGGTCGCACCGACGACGACGGCCGCCTGCGCTACCAGGTGGGGCTGCACGAGTGGCAGGCGGGCGGGTACCGCCTGCTGTTCTATGTGGAGCCCTATCTCGGCGGGAAGGCGTTCTTCCCCGAGATCACGGTGGCCTTCCACGTGCACGACCCGGACCGGCACTACCACGTCCCGCTGCTGCTGAGCCGGTACGGCTACACCACCTACCGAGGGAGCTGACCGCGTGGCGATCGTGCTCGGACCGAACCGGTACGGCAAGGCGGAGGTCCGCCTGGTACGCGTGGTCCGCGAGGGCGACACGCACGCGCTGACCGACCTCAACGTCAGCGTGTCCCTGGCCGGTGACCTGACCGCCACCCACGTGACCGGCGACAACAGTGCCGTGCTGCCGACCGACACGATGAAGAACACCGTGTACGCCTTCGCCCGCGAACACGGCGTCGGCGAGCCGGAGGCGTTCGGGCTGCTGCTGGCCCGCCACTTCGTGAAGACCCTCGGGCACGTGGACACGGCGACCGTGGCCGTCGAGTCGTACGGGTGGCGGCGGCTGGGCCCGCACTCGTTCCAGCGCACCGGCGACCTGACCCGGACCGCCACGGTGACCGTGCACCCGGCGGGCACCCAGGTGGTGTCCGGCCTCTCCGATCTGGTGCTGCTGAACACGACCGCCTCGGAGTTCCACGGCTTCATCAGGGACCGGTACACCACTCTGCCGGAGACCTCCGACCGGATCCTGGCCACGGCGGTGAACGCCCGCTGGCGGCACCTGGGCGAGGACACCAACTGGGCGGACTCGTTCGAGGGCGTGCGGGACGCGCTGGTGTCCGCGTTCGTGAACACGTACAGCCACTCGTTGCAGCAGACGCTGCTGTCGATGGGCAGCGTGGTCCTGACCCGGCGCCCGGAGGTGGCCGAGGTGCGGCTGGCGCTGCCCAACAAGCACCACTACCTGGTCGACCTGGCGCCGTTCGGGCTGGACAATCCGGGCGAGGTCTTCCAGGCGGGCGACCGCCCGTACGGGCTGATCGAGGGGACGGTGAGCCGCGACGACGCACCCGCGGCCGCCGCGGACTGGTATCTGTGATCTTCATCCAGTGGGACGCCCGCTGTGCCGTACACCCTACCGGCCAGTAACCTACGGGCATCCGCAGTGCTGCGAAGGGAGCCCCGCACGTGACCGAGATCCTCTCCGCCGAGGCCGTGGCGTTCGTCGAAGACCTGAACCGCCGGTTCCGGCCCCGCCGAAACGAGCTGCTGGCCCGCCGCGCGCAGCGGCGCGCCGAGATCGCCGCGGGCGGCACGCTGGGCTTCCTGCCCGAGACCGCCGACATCCGCGCGGGGGACTGGACCGTGCCGCCCGCCCCGGCCGACCTCACCGACCGCCGCGTCGAGATCACCGGTCCGACCGAGCGGAAGATGACCATCAACGCGCTCAACTCGGGCGCCAAGGTGTGGCTGGCCGACCTGGAGGACGCCAACACCCCGCACTGGGCCAACGTCGTCGACGGCCAGCAGAACCTGTACGACGCGATCCGGCGCACCATCCGCCTGGAGACCCCCGCCAAGACGTACGAGCTGGGCGCCGGGCCGTACCCGACGATTGTCATGCGCCCGCGCGGCTGGCACCTCGACGAGCGGCACCTGCTGGTCGACGGCGAGCCCGCCGTCGGCGCTCTGGTCGACTTCGGCCTGTACTTCTTCCACAACGCCAAGGAGCTGCTGGAGCGCGGCAGCGGGCCGTACTTCTACCTGCCGAAGATGGAGTCGCACCTGGAGGCGGCCCTCTGGAACGACGTCTTCGACCACGCCCAGGACACCCTCGGCATCCCGCGCGGCACGATCCGCGCCACCGTGCTGATCGAGACGATCCCTGCCGCGTTCGAGATGGACGAGATCATCCACGCGCTGCGCCCGCATCTGGCCGGGCTCAACGCGGGCCGGTGGGACTACCTGTTCAGCATCATCAAGTACTTCCGCGACAACCCGGACATGGTGCTGCCGGACCGGGCCGCCGTGACGATGACCGCGCCGTTCATGCGGGCGTACACGGAACTGCTGGTGTCGACGTGCCACAAGCGGGGCGCGTTCGCGATGGGCGGCATGGCCGCCTTCATCCCCAGCCGCCGCGACCCGGCGGTCAACGAGGTGGCCCTCGCCAAGGTCCGTGAGGACAAGGAGCGCGAGGCAGGCGACGGCTTCGACGGCTCCTGGGTGGCCCACCCCGACCTGGTGCCGGTCTGCCAGGAGGTCTTCGACCGGGTGCTGGGCGACAAGCCCAACCAGCTCGGCCGCCGCCGCGACGACGTCCTGGTCACCGCGGAGCAGCTGCTCGACGTGTCCGCCACTCCGGGCGCGGTCACCGAGACCGGGCTGCGCAACAACGTCGACGTGGCGCTGCAGTACCTGGAGGCGTGGCTGCGCGGCAACGGTGCGGTCGCCATCCACAACCTGATGGAGGACGCGGCCACCGCCGAGATCTCTCGTTCGCAGATCTGGCAGTGGATCCACAACGGGGTCCGCCTGGAGGACGGCACCCCGATCACCGCCGACCTGGTCGGCCGCATCGAGGACGAGGAACTCGTCACGATCCGGCAGGCGATCGGCGACGAGGCGTGGACCGCGGGCCGGTTCGACGACGCCCGCAAGCTGTTCGAGCGGGTGGCGCTCGCCGACGACTTCGCGGACTTCCTCACGACCGTGGCGTACGACGCCATCGACTGATGCACCTCGGCGACTCCGACTACGCCGCGCTGGATGCCCGGCTCGCCGCCCACGATGCGTTCCTCGCGGAGCGCTATCCGGGCGAGCGGGCCGGGCGCCAGCCGGTGCACACCGTCTACGTGCCCGCCGACCGGCTCGCGGACTTCCGCGACTGGGGCGCGCAGGCGGTCGCCGCGATGGACCGGTACGGCTTCCCGTTCCCGGGCGCCGACGCGGTGCGGTCGAAGCTCGCCACCGAACCGATCGAGGACCTGCGCGTCGACTTCGAGGACGGGTACGGCGTCCGCACCGACACGCAGGAGGACGCGGCGGTCCGCGCCGCCGTGTCCGTGCTGCGCGCGGGACCGGTGCCGCCGTTCGTCGGCATCCGGATCAAGTCGCTGGAGGCCGCCACGCGGCACCGGGCCCTGCGCACCATGGAACTGTTCCTGGAGTCCTATCCGGACCCGTTCGTCATCACCCTGCCGAAGGTCAGCGGGGTCGATCAGGTCGCCGCCATGGTCTGGCTGTGCGAGCGCCTGGAAGCGGCGTACGGCCCGGCCGCGCGGACGCTGCGGTTCGAGATCCAGATCGAGCTGCCCTCGGCCGTGCTGGGCGCGGACGGCACGGCCACTGTCGCCCGGCTCATCACGGCGGCGGCCGGGCGCTGCGTCGGCCTGCACTACGGCACGTACGACTACAGCGCGGCGGCGGGGGTGGCGGCGGCGTACCAGTCGATGGAGCACCCGGCGGCCGACCACGCCAAGGCGGTGATGCAGGCCGCCGCCGCCCAGACCGGGATCCGCCTGTCCGACGGCTCCACCAACGTGCTGCCCGTGGGCACCCCCGCCGAGGTGCATGCCGCGTGGGAGCTGCACCACCGGCTCGTCCGCCGCTCCCTGGAACGCGGCTTCTACCAGGGCTGGGACCTGCACCCGGCGCAGCTGCCCACCCGGTACGCGGCCACGTACGCGTTCTTCGCCGACGGCCGCGACGCCGCGGTGACGCGCCTGCGCCGCTACCTGGACCGGCAGGACAGCGGCATCGCCGACGAACCCGCCACCGCACGGGCCCTGGCGGGCTACCTGCTGCGCGGACTGGACTGCGGCGCCTTGGACGATGCCGGATTCCCGCGCGCCGAGCTGACGGCCCTCGTGCAGAGCTGAGCCGGTTCCCGGGTGGTCCGTGCCACCATCGGATCGGTCAGCGCACGACCTTGACGTTGAAGGTCAGGGTGTTCAGCGCGCCCATGAGGCGCAGCCACAACGGCAGCAGCATCTCGGTGCCCCGGGCGGTGCTGATGTCGCCGAGATCGACGACATCGGTGTGCCCGAACGACTCCAGCAGCGCAACGACGGTCTTCTTGGCGTCACCGTCGTTGCCGGACACGAACACCGAATGGTCGCCGTCGGCCAGTTGGCGCGGGTCGACCATCAGCGTCGCGGCCAGCGTGTTGAGCGCCTTGACCACCCTGAGCTGCGGGAACGCGGCTTGGATCTGCTCGCCCAGCGAGTCGGTGTCCTTGACGAACAGGCCGGGCGGGAAACCGGCGGAGAAGTCGAGCGGGTTGGCGATGTCCAGCAGGATCTTCCCGACCAGGTGGTCGGCCCCCACCGAGTTCAGTACGCCGATCGACACCGCGCCGGAGGTGGCGTTGACCAGCAGCTCCGCATCCGCGGCCGCATCCGCGAAGGTGGCCAGCCGCACCTGCGGGTGGGTGGCGGCCCAGGCCGGATAGGGCGGGTTGCCCATCTCGTCGGGGGCGGTCTTGGCCGTGGTGGCGGCGACGTCGCGGGTACCGACCGTCACCTCGTGGCCGAGCTCGGACAGACGGCCGGCGAGGGCCTGGCCGACCATTCCGGTGCCCAGAACTGCGATCTTCATAGCTGCGCTCCCTGCGAGTCTCGATCGGTCCGCGGCGGTCCATCCCGCCGGGCGGAGTCCAAGCTAACAGACAGGTCTGTCTACCTCAACAGCCCCGACGTGTGGCGCAGATGACGGAGAAGGTGGCCCGGCGAAACAGACTTGTCTGTATGATGGCGCGCGTACATTGCGGGAGGTGACCGATGGGCCAGGCAGCGCAGCCCGCACGCCAGCGGATCCTGGACACGGCGTTCCGGTTGTTCTACGCCCACGGTCCGCGCGGGGTCGGTGTCGACACCGTGATCGCGGAGTCGGGCGTCGCCAAGGCGACCCTGTACAAGCACTTCCCCCGCAAGGACGACCTCGTGCTCGCCTACCTGGACACGGTCGACCAGACCTGGTTCGGGCAGTTGCGCGCCGCCGCGCGGGCTGCCGGCGCCGACCCGCGCGACCAGCTCGTCGCCATGTTCGACGCCCTGGACTCCGCATGCCGACGGGACGGCTATCACGGCTGCGCGTTCATCAACACCGCCGCCGAGAGTGCCGCGGGTACGGACGTGCACGCCCGTACCGTCGAGCACAAGACAGTGGTGCGGGCCTGGGTCGCCGACCTCGCCCGCCGTGCCCACGCTGCCGAACCCGAGTTGCTCGCCCGCCAGCTCACCCTGCTGCTCGACGGCGGCCTCGCCGCCGGCGTCCTCGACGCCGACCCCGCCGCGCCGGCGGCGGCCAGGGTCGCTGCCCGTACCCTCGTCGACGCCGCCTGCCCTCCCGCGAGTTCACTCTGAACACCGCCCGGTGACCCGGCCCGAGCGCAACGCGACCCGCGGCACCCGGCCGGGCCGCTACGCTCGGCCCATGGCCGATCTCGTCGTCCGTTCCTCCCGCGCGGTGACGCCCGCCGGGCAACGGCCGGCCGCTGTCGAGATCGCCGGTGGGCGCATCGTGGGCGTCCACGAGCATGCCGCCCGCATTCCCGCCGACCGCGACGTCGACCTGGGCGACCTCGCCCTGCTGCCCGGCCTGGTCGACACCCACGTGCACGTCAACGAGCCCGGCCGCACCGAGTGGGAGGGCTTCGCCACCGCCACCCGTGCCGCGGCCGCCGGCGGGGTCACCACCATCATCGACATGCCGCTCAACAGCATCCCGCCCACGGTGAACGTCGACGCCCTGAAGATCAAACGCGCGGCTGCGGACGGCCAGTGCCACGTCGACGTCGGCTTCTGGGGCGGCGCCGTGCCCGGCAACGCCGCCGACCTGCCCGCGCTGCACGACGCCGGCGTCTTCGGCTTCAAGGCGTTCCTCGCCGACTCCGGCGTGCCCGAGTTCCCGCCGCTCGACCCCGGGGAGCTGGCCGGCGCGCTGGCCGAGGTCGACGCCCGGTTCGTGCTGCACGCAGAGGATCCGCACCACCTGCACGCGGCCGCGTCCTCCCCGGCGTACGCGGACTTCCTCGCCTCCCGCCCGCCCGACGCGGAGCACGCCGCGGTCGCCACGGCGATCGCCGCCGCCCGTGCGGCCCGCGCCCGCGTACACATCCTGCATCTGTCCGCGGCGGACGCGCTGCCGCTGATCGCGGCGGCCCGCGCCGACGGGGTCCGGGTCACCGCCGAGACCTGCCCGCACTACCTGACCCTCGACGCGGCGGACATCCCCGCCGGGGCCACCGAGTTCAAGTGCTGCCCGCCGATCCGCGACGCGGCCAACGCCGACCGCCTGTGGGCGGCCCTCGCGGACGGCCTCATCACCTGCGTCGTCAGCGACCACTCCCCGTGTACGCCGGAGCTGAAGCACCGCGACACGGGCGACTTCGCCGCGGCGTGGGGTGGCATCGCCTCCGTCCAGCTGGGCCTGCCGGTGGTGTGGACCGCCGCCCGCGCGCGCGGGCACAGCCTCGCCGAGGTCGTCGACTGGATGGCGCGCCGCCCCGCCGACCTGGTCGGGCTCACTCGCAAGGGGCGCCTCGCGATCGGCGCCGACGCCGACCTGGTGGCCCTCGACCCCGACGCCACGTTCACCGTGGACCCGTTGCGGCTGCACCACCGCAACCCGGTCACGCCGTACGCGGGCCGGACCCTGTCGGGTGTGGTGCACACGACCTGGTTGCGCGGCCGGAGCGTGACGGGCGACGAGCCCCACGGCCGCCTGCTGGAAAGGGAGGATCCGTGACCGACGATTTCACCGCGCTGCCCGACCTCGCGTCGCGCACCCTGGGTGCCAGCATCGTGTACGCGAACGACGAGTTCTTCGCCGCCGCCGACCACCTGCTGGATCCGGCGCCGCCGGTGTTCGAACCGCGCACCTTCGACCTGCGCGGCCAGGTGTACGACGGCTGGGAGACCCGCCGCCGGCGCCAGGACGGCACCGATCGCGTCATCGTCCGGCTCGGCGCCCCCGGCGTGGTGTACGGCGTGGACGTCGACACGACGTTCTTCGTGGGCAACTACCCGCCGCACGTCTCGGTCGAGGCATGCGCGGTGGACGGCTACCCGGACGCCGATGACCTGGCCGCGGCCGACTGGGTGGCGCTGGTTCCGCTGTCGCCGGTCAAGGGCGACGGGCACAACCTGTTCGCGGTGGACGAGCCGTACCGGTTCACCCACGTGCGGCTGACCATCTACCCCGACGGCGGGGTGGCCCGGCTGCGGGTGCACGGCGAGGTGGTGCCCGACCCGCGCCTGCTGCCGGGAGTGTTCGACGTCGCCGCCGCCCTGCACGGCGGGCGGATCGCCGGGTGCAGCGACCGCTTCTTCGGCCACCCGGAGAGCATGCTGGCCCCCGGCCTGGCCGCCAGCATGGGCGACGGCTGGGAGACCGCGCGGCGCCGCGACGACGGCAACGACTGGGCGCTCGTCGAGCTGGCCGTACCCGCCGTGATCGAGCTGGCCGAGCTGGACACCACCTGGTTCAAGGGCAACGCGCCCGGCCGGGCCGCCCTGCATGCGGTGGACGTCCGCACCGGCGCGCTCGACGACGCCGCGGACTGGTTCGAGCTGCTGCCGCCCGTACGGCTGATGCCGGACACGCCGCACCGGTTCCCGGTGACCGTGGTGCCCGCGGCCACCCACGTCCGCCTGGACATCTACCCCGACGGCGGGATGGCCCGGCTGCGCCTGCTCGGGCGCCCCGACCCGGGCGGCGTCGAGGCCCTGCAGGCCCGCTTCGACGAGACCCGGCTGCCGCCCCGCGAGTGAGCGGCGCGCGCCCGCCCCGGTATGGCGGGCGGGCGCTACGGTCTCGGCGTGGATGTGATCGTGGGGCGGACCGTCACCCTCGTGCTGGTCGACCGTGCCGGCCAGCCGCTGGGGGTGCTGCCGCCCGTCGCCGTGCCGCTGCCCTGGTGGCAGGAGGTGTCGGACGTGGTGGCGGCCGTGCAGGCCCGCGACGGCGTCGAGGTGCAGATCCTGCGGCTGCTGCACGGCTCGGGCCGCGGCACGGTGGGCGGCGAGGTGACCTACCTGGCGCAGCTGACCGGCAACCCGCCGATCGCCCTGGCCCCCGCCGAGGTCGACCTGTCCCCGCAGCCGCACCGCGCCCCGTACGCGCAGCCGGGCGGCCCCGCCGACTCGGTGCGCTGGGCGCTGGCCGCCCTCGCCGCGCTCGGCACCCCCGGCGCCACCGCGCGCCAGCAGCGCACCTGGAACCTGTCCGCGATCTGGCGGCTGGACGCCGCGGGCACACCCGTCGCGTGGCTCAAGCAGGTGCCCGCGTTCTTCGCCCACGAGCCCGCGGTGCTGCGGCTGGTCGGCAGCGTCGCCCCGGGCCTGGTACCGCCGCTGCTGGCCTCGGGCGCCCACGGCCGGATGCTGCTGGCCCACGTCCCCGGCGCGGACGGGTACGGCGCGGGCGCCGACGTGTGCGCCCGGATCGCGCGGGCGTTCCACCCGGTGCAGGCGCACTTCGCGGGCCGGGTCGACGACCTGCTGGCCGCGGGCCTGCCCGACCGGCGTCCGGCGGTGGAGCCGTTCGCCCGGGTCGCGGCGCCGTACCTGGACGAGATCGCGGGGCTGCGGGAGCTGATCGACGACCTGCCGCGCCGGCTGGCCGAGGTGGCCGCCTGCGGGCTTCCGCCGACGCTGGTGCACGGCGACCTGCACCCCGGCAACGCCCGCGTGGGTGCCGGGCGGCCGGTCCTCATGGACTGGGGTGACGCGACGATCGGCCACCCGGCGTACGACATCCTGCGGCTCACCGGCGACCTGCCCGAGGACGACGCCGAGGCGCTGGTGGCCGCGTGGGCGTTGCGCTGGCGGCGCGACGTCCCCGGCAGCGACCCGATGCGGGCGGTCCGGCTCATGCGGCCGGTCGCGGCGCTGCGCGCAGCCCTGGTGTACGCGGACTTCCTCGTCGCCATTGAGCCGACGGAACGGCCGTACCATGCGGCCGACGTGCCCGAACGGCTCGGCGCTGCGGTGGCCGCGGCCGGGCGCTGACCGGCCCTGCCGATCAAGCACAGTGGACTGATAGGGTTTCCGGTTGCCGACGCGAGAGGTGTCGGCGGACTCCAGCCCGGTCACCTCCCGGCCGTCGGCACCGCCCGACGTCCCTGGAGGCCATCATGAATCGACTGGTTGCAGGTTCCCTCATCGCCGTCTCCGCCGCCGGTGCCCTCGCCCTGACGGGCAGCACGGCCGGTGCTTCCGCGCAGGCCACGACGATCGACCAGAAGCGTGCATTCGGCACGGTGACCAACGGCGCCACGGTGTGCGTGGGCCCGCTCTCGCCGTCCGACGCGAACGGCGTGCAGATCTTCGGGTTCACCAACGCCACGCCGAGCCTGACGTGGCAGGTGCTCACGGTGTCGTCGCAGAGCGCACCGACCGTGGTGTTCCAGACCACGGCACGTTCGGTCAGCCGGGTGGTCCCGCCGTCGGGCAACCTGATGTTCGAGGCGTGCGCGAAGAAGACCGCGGGCGCGGCGCAGGACTTCGATCTGACCCTCAACTCGCAGGCGCTCGGCTGAGCCCGGCCCGCTCGACGGCCCGGGTGGCCAGCACGATGGGTACGGGCGCGCCACCCTCGCGGAACCGGACGAACTCCAGCCCGGCGTCGAGGAACGCGTGCAGCAGGGCGGGTAGCGGCAGGTGACCGGCACCGACCTTGTCCCGTACGCCCTCGGTGGTCCACGACTGTCTCGTCCAGTGC
Organism: Krasilnikovia sp. MM14-A1004; assembly: GCF_047159485.1. Lineage (GTDB taxonomy): Bacteria > Actinomycetota > Actinomycetes > Mycobacteriales > Micromonosporaceae > Actinoplanes. Next base: position 2,101,444 of record NZ_AP038773.1, read on the forward strand.
CCGTCGAGGTAGCCGGGGCGGATCACGACGGCTGCCGGGTCGCTGCGGTCGGCGAAGCCCCCGCAGAACGCCGGGTGCACGCCGATGTGGACGAACGCACCACCGGGCCGCAACACGCGGACCGCCTCGCGCAGCACGGCCGGGTAGTCGGGCATGTCGGTGTGCACCATCACCGCGATGACGGCGTCGACGCATGCGTCGCGCAGCGGCAGCCGGGTCGCGTCGCCGCGGGTCACCGGCAGGCGGCCCCGCGCGTGGCGCAGCATTCCGGCGGAGAGGTCCACGCCGACCGGGTGCCAGCCCAGCGCGCGTACCTGCGCGGCGTGGACGCCGGTGCCGCAGCCGATCTCCAGGCAGGTGCCGCCGGTGCCGGGGCCGAGCAGGGTGTCGAGGGCGTGCCGGATGCCCAGGGGGTCGTCGGCATGCCGGGGGAGGAACTCGGTCTCGTACCAGTCCGCGATCTCGTCGTACGCCGCTGTGGGTGCCATGGTCCTCGATATCCCGGCCGGACGGCGTCCGTCAACCGCGCGCCCGCCGGCCGCTAGTGATCCAGGGTCCAGCGGGGTGGTTGCCGGTAGGCGCGGTGGTAGTCGGCCGCGAACCGGCCGGGGTCGGCGAAGCCCCAGCGGGCGGCGACGCGGGTCACCGTGGTGCCGTCGCTGGGCGCGGCTCCGCCCAGCTGCTGGTGGGCCCGGTCGAGCCGAGCGCGGCGCAGGTAGGCCGTGGGGGTGGTGTCCAGATGGATCCGGAACGCGCGCTTGACGGCGCGGACGGTGACGCGGGCGGCGCGGGCGATGTCGCGCAGGCTGATGTCGAGGTCGACATTGGCGTCGATGTAGGCGATCGCGCGGGAGAGGGCCGCGGGAGTGGCGTCGGTGCGGTCGTGCGGGTGCGCCATGCCGGCACCGGTGTGGGGGAACGTCGTGAGCACGGACGCGGCCAGAAGCCGGGTCATGGGGCCGAGCAGCAGCGGATGGGTGATGAACTCCGGGGCGGTCTGCAGACCATCGGTGACGTAGTCGACGACCCGTAACCAGCGGCGGGCCGCGGCCTGGTGGGTGGGGCGCAGGGCGGTGAAGCGAATCGGCGGGCCGGGGTCGTCCGGGCGGTTGCCGGCCACCTCGGCGATGGCCTGCGGCCCGATGCCGACCAGCGAACTCACCAGGAACTCCTGCCGCACGTGGTACGGCCTGTCGGCGTCGGCGTTCAGTGCCAGGTCGCCCGGGCCGTACCGGTCATCGAGGTCGAGATCGGTGCGCACTCCGTGATGGACCTGCGCGACAGTGATCGAGGTCTGGGGGTCGCAGCGGAACTCGATGGTCGCCCCGTGCTCCAGGGTGTCGAGGTAGAACGGTCCGGGGTCGAACCGCACGTGCCGGAAGCGGTACATGTCCCGGTCGCTGTGGACGCACATGGTCGCGTCGTAGGCGCCTGTCGCGTAGGCGCGGGCGCGGTCGGGGTCGGTGGTGGCGAACTCGATTCGGTGCCGGTCCGGGCGCGGGGTGTCCGCGATGCCGGACACCGTGCGTTCCTGCTCGCCGGGCGCGACGGCCGGGTGTGGACGGGCGTCCTGGTCCGACATGACGACTCCCCGGCTCTGCGGCACCTGGGCGGTGTGGCGATGGATCCCCGTCGGCTCCACCCTGCCACGCCACGATCCGCCGGAACACGGGCCGTTCGACCCGGCGACCACGGGAGGTCGAGGTTCACCCGGTGTGTGGTAGCCGTTCCGCCGGGATGACGCCGAGGCGGCCCTGCTGGTAGTCCTCGAAGGCCTGGATCAGTTCGGCGCGGGTGTTCATGACGAACGGCCCGTAGTGCGCCACCGGCTCGCGGATCGGCCGCCCACCCATGACGAACAGATCCAAGGCCCCGGCGTCCGGCGTGCGGTCGGCGGTGACCCGGACCGCGTCACCCGGCCCGTGCACCGCGAGCTGGCCGAGTTGCAGCGGCTGCTGGTCGGCGCCGACCGTGCCGCGCCCGGCGAGGGCGTACACGAGCGCGTTGTACTCCCGCTGCCAGGGCAGATCGAGCTGGGCGCCGGGTTGCAGGGTGATGTGCGCGAGGTTGATCGGGGTGTGGGTGGAGCCCGGTCCGGCATGCCCGGCGATCTCGCCCGCGATGACACGGATGAGTGCACCGCCGTCGGGCGTGGTGAGCAGGGCGGCCGCGGGCCCGCGGATGTCCTGGTAGCGCGGCGGGATCATCTTGGCCGCCTTCGGCAGGTTGACCCACAGCTGCAGGCCGTGGAAGAGCCCGCCACTGGCGACCAGGGTCTCGGGTGGCGCCTCGATGTGCAGGATCCCCTGCCCGGCGGTCATCCACTGGGTGTCGCCGTTGGTGATCGTGCCGCCGCCACCGTTGGAGTCCTGGTGATCCATGATGCCGTCGATCATGTACGTGACGGTCTCGAAGCCGCGGTGCGGATGCCACGGGGTGCCCTTCGGCTCACCGGGTGCGTAGTCGACCTCGCCCATCTGGTCGAGGTGGACGAACGGGTCCAGCTCGGTGAGCGGCACACCGGCGAAGGCGCGGCGGACCGGGAAGCCCTCGCCCTCGAAGCCGCTGGGCGCGGTGGTGAGCCGGTGGACCGGCCGGATGACGGCCGTGGGGTCGAGCCGGGGCAGACGGGGCAGGACCAGGACGTCGTCAACAGTGATCGCAGGCATGTCAAACCCTCCCGACGTGTCGGCCGACTCTACGTCTTCGTGGCGGTGGTTGCCGGGTTGTCGGCCCCGACGGTGCACAGCGGCAGCAGGATGCGGAAGGTGGTGCCGACCCCGGGCCGGGTGGTGAGGGTGATGGTCCCGCCGGCATCGGTGACGATCCCGTAGGCGGTGGCGAGACCCAGGCCCATGTGGTGGGGGGACCTGGTGGTGAACAGGGGTTCGAAGACGTGCGCGGCGATGTCGGGCGACATCCCGGTGCCGGTGTCGGTGACGGTGAGGCACGCGTAGCGGCCGGGCAACGGGGCCGGCTGGTGGCGAGGTTCGTCCCGGACGTCGGCGACGCCGTCCTCCACGACGATCATTCCGCCGTCGGGCATCGCGTCGCGGGCGTTGATGACGAGATTGCACAGGGCCTGTTCGAGGCGGGCGCGGTCGGCGCGGATCGGCAGGGCGTGGGGGTGGAGGTGGGTGACGAGTTCGATGTTGCCGCCGATGGTGCGGTCGAGCAGGGTGCGGGTTTCGGTGATGACGGTGTTGAGGTCGATGGTTTCGGCGGTGGTGGGTTGTTTGCCGGCGAAGACGAGGAGTTGGCGGGTGAGGTCGCGGGCGCGTTCGGCGCTGGCTTTGGCGCGGGTGAGGTCGTCGCGGGTGTCGGGGTCGGTGGTTTGTTCGAGGGCGAATTCGAGGTAGTTGAGGTTGATGGCGAGGAGGTTGTTGAAGTCGTGGGCGATGCCGCCGGCGAGTTGGCCGAGGCTTTCCAGGCGTTCGGCGCGGGCGGAGCGGTCCAGGATCTGCTGATGCTCCTGCTCGGCCCGCTCTTCGGCGCTGACGTCGCGGGTGATGCCGGCGAGGGCGATCAACCTGCCGTCCCTGTCGCGCACGGGTGACGCACGGGTGGACACGTCGAACAGGTGCCCATCCTTGTGCCGTCGTTGTGCCCGGATGAGCGAGAACGCCTCGGCCCGATCGACTCTCGCCACGACCTCGGCCAGTTGGGGGGCATCCGGGGGAACCACCCTGAGGATGCTCTCGCCGATCATCTCGTCGGCGGTGTAGCAGTACAGCCGCTCCGCGCTGCGATTCCAGGACAGGACGATCCCGTTCGGATCCGTGGCGATGATCGCGTCGTCGGCGGACTCCACGATCGCGGCGAGCATCGCCTCGTCCTCAGCCAACTGGTCGGCGCGGCGCTCCAACACGCGGTGGCTGTAGGCGACCGCGACGCCGACCAGGGTCATCCCGGCGATCGCCCACAGGCGGACCTGCTGGTAGGGAGTGCCACGCAGCCCCTGCCAGGACGAGGTGGCCCAGGCCATGACCCCGGCGAAGGCGCCGACGGCGGCCACCGCCCACGGGCGGTTCGAGGCGACGGCGAGGGCTGGTCCGACCACGATGATCAGGCCGAACGCGGTGAGCCCGCGGGATGTCGCAAGATCCACAACGCTGATCACGATGATGATCACGACGGCGAACGACAGCAGCCCCGCCCGCCACCAGGTGCCACTGTGCGAGCCGGAATCGCGCCGCCAGTCCTCGTATCGCATGGAGCCCCCGGGTCCAGGTGCCATCCGCTCGCGCGCCTGGGCGCGCACTACCGCCAGCCTGGCCGACCGGACAGGCCCGTCGCGAGTTTTTTCGTGCGATACAGAACCAGTGCCCCACAGGTCGGGCCTTTCGGCCCGACCCGTGGCTCAACGCCGGCGAACCCCAGCCGTGCCCGGCTCGTGAGCCACGACGGTGCCGGTCGGGAACGTCATCGCCGCGCTCAGGCGGCCCGGTGGTTGAGCGACTCGGTCAGCCCGGCGCGCAGCTTGGCGACGTCGACGTGCGCGTCGGCGAGGATCCGCGCGGCCAGCCCGTGATTCTCGCGCAGCAGGCCGAGCATGATGTGCTCGCGCGCGATGAAGTTGTGCTTGAGCCGGATCGCCTCCCGCAGGGACAGCTCCAGCACCTTCTTGGCATGGTCGGAGAACGGGGTGTGGCCGCTGCCGTAGAACCGGCTCATGAACCCGCGGCGTTTGGGCTCTGTCTCGCGCGGCAGCCGCAGCGCCCCCGGCCCGAACGTCTCCTCGATAGTGCGGCGTACGGCGTCGAGGTCGATGCCGATGGCCTTGAGCGCGGCGGCGTCCTCGGCCTCCGGGTCGGCCGCGGGCTCGTCGCCCGGCCCGGTGCCGCCCCCGGCGCGGCGCAGGATCTCGGCCCGCACGTACGCGGCGTCGACGCCGTCCGCCCGCAGGGTCGCGGCCGGTGCCCACTGCGGGTCGGCCAGTAGCGCGAGCAGGACGTGCTCGGTGCCGACCGGGGACTGGTGCAGCTCCTTCGCCTCGGTCGTGGCGCGGACGACCGCCTCCCGGGCGGAGCGCGTGAAGCGTTCGAACATCGGTCAGGCCTCCCGTGGGTCGCGCATCGGCATGCGGGCCGCGTGCTTCTTGTGTACGCCTTGGCGGGTCACCTCGAGGGCGTCGGCGATTTCCTGCCAGGACCAGCCCTGGTGGCGGGCGTTGGCCACCTGCAGGTGCTCCAGCCCTTCGAGCAGGCGGCGCAGCGCCACGACCGCCCGCAGGCCCACCCGGGGGTCGGCGCTGCCGGCGGCGGCGGCCAGGTCGGTTGCTTCGGTCATGCTGTCAACGTACGTTGACACGAGCCAACCTGTCAACCGTTGTTGACACACAAACGGGGCCGGCCCCCCGGAAGGGACCGGCCCCGGTCGTCGCGTCGTCCGGCGGCTCGCGTGTGCTAACCAGGGAAGGTCAGCTCCACCCCCGTCGGAGACCCGTACGACACGCCCAGTTCCACCGGCAGGCCCACCGGTGCGGCGACGGCGAACCGGGTACCCCACGGGTCCACCAGTTCGGCGTAGCGGCCCACGCCCATCTGCACGGGCCCGGCGACCAGCCCGCCGCCGAGAGCCCGGCAGCGATCCACGGCCCGCGCGCAGTCGGCCACCTGGAAGGCCGAGCGCCAGCGGGTCCAGCCGTCGCCGGGGGCCAGCCCGGCGATCGCGTCGTGGCCCCGGGTCAGCCATTCGCCCCGCGTCCGGGCGCTGCCCGGCTCGTCGCGCAACAGCCAGCCGAAGGCCCGGCCGTAGAAGTCGAGGGCGGTACGCGCGTCGTGGGTCAGCAGCTCGGGCCAGGTCATCGCGCCCGCCTCGCCGCCCACCTCGATGCCCGCGAACTCGTCGGCCTGCCACAGCCCCAGCGTCGCCCCCTCCGCGTCGGCGACGATCGCGGCCCGCCCGCCGTGTGCCTCGGCGGGGATGCCGACACAGCGCCCGCCCGCCTGCAGTACCCGGTCGATCGCGTCGCCCAGATCGGGTTCGTACAAATATGTCAGCCAGCCGGCCGGTCGGTCCGCATTGGCCCTGGTCAGCCCGGCCACGACGCGCCCGTCGAGGCGGAAGCGGTGACCGGCCGGTTCCCAGCCGAACATGGCCGCATAGAAATCCGCCGCCCGGGCGGGGTCGGCACTGGCCAGCTCGACCCAGCACGGGGTCGACGGCGCGAATCCTCGGATGCGCATCGGCCGCACCTCTTTCTCTCCGGTAGCTCCATCGTGGATGCCCGACTGATGGGGGAGGGGTGCCGAACACCTTACGACAATGAATACGCTCTGCCATCACACAGAGGTTCAATGTCCGAAAGAACTACGTTTCACGGTCCGTTCATCACTCAGCGTTGCGCATGTTGCAAGTACGGAACGTGAATGGTTGACGCGTTGCGCTGGTGTGATCACGTACTGGCGCGGGTCCACCTCGGACCACGTCGGCCGTCAGCGGCGCGGGATGAGGATCTCGAACCAGACTGTGGCGCCGCGCACGCTCGGGTCCGTACCCCAGGCGTCGCTCAGCTCCTCGATGAGCCCGAGGCCCCGGCCCCGGCTGCTCATCGTGTCGGTCTGCGCACGGGCCACGCTGCCACGGGTGCCGGTGTCCGCCACCGACACCAGGAGCCGCTCCGCGCTGAGGTCGATGTGCACCTGCGCCGGGGTGCCCGCGTGCAGCAGGGCGTTGGTGGTCAGCTCGCTGGTGCACAGGATCGCCGCGCCGATCACCGGCTCGGGCACGGACCACTCGCGCAGGCGGCTGGTCATCCAGTGCCGTACCCGGCTCGGTCCGGTCGGCTCCGCCGGGACCTGCATGGTGGCGGACCGGCTCAACGTGATCGCGTGCTCGACCGCCAGGACCGCCACGTCGTCGTCGGTGCGTCCGGGCACCGCGGCGTTGGCCAGCACGCAGAGGTTGCGCGGATCGCCGCTGGGAGCCGCGGCCACCACGTCGACCAGGGCGTCGAGGCCCACGCTGAGGGCCTGCTGGCGGCGCTCCACCACGCCGTCGCTGAACATGAGGATCGTGTCGCCGGGCTCCAGGCGTACCTTTCCGACATTCCACCGGCCGCCCAGGCCCAGGGGCGCGCCCGGCGGAAGCGCGACGAGCTCGGCCGTCGCCGGGCCGCCGTCGGCGGCCGCGCGGCGCAGCACGGGGGGCGGGTGCCCGGCGCTGGCCAGGGTGATCGTGCCGTCGACCGGATCGAGTACGCCGTAGACCACGGTCACGAAGATCTCCTCGTTGCGCTGCTCCGCGCCCAGCGAGCCGATCAGCCGGTCCAGCCCCGCCAGCACGGTCTGCGGGGCCGGATCGGTCAGCGCCAGCGCCCGCAGCGCGGCCCGGACCTGGCCCATCACCGCGGCGGCCCGCACGTCGTGACCGGCCACGTCGCCCAGCACCATGGCCAGCCGCCCCCCGGCCAGCTCGAACGCGTCGTAGAAGTCGCCGCCCGCCGCGTTGCCGTCGACCCCGACGTCGTAGCGGGCCGCGATGCGGAACCGGTCGAGTTCGGGCAGGTGCTCGGGCAGCATGCTGCGCTGCAGCAACTGGGCCGTGCCGTGCTGGGCCTCGAACCGGCGGGCCCGCTCGGCGGCCTGTGCGACCAGCTCCGCCGCCGCCGCGAGCAGCGCCTGGTCCGCGGGGGGCCAGGCGTGCGCGCGCCGATATCCCAGCGACAGCGCCCCGCGCACGGACATCGCCCGCAACGGCAGCACGGCCAGCGATCTGACGCGTTGCTCGTGCCGGTCCGTCGCGACCTCGCGCAGTGGCGCGCCGTCGGCGATGAACACGCCGGCCCCGCTCTGCGCCGCCGACACCAGCGGGGATCCGGCATCGGCGCCGATCCGCTTCCACAGCGGGGGCAGCCGCTCGTCGGCCTCGTCGAGCATCTCGCCGCGGACGCGGCGCACGGATCGCCAGGCCGGGCCGTCGTCCACCGCGAAGGCGCAGTGATCCACGTCGAACGAGGCCATCGCGAACGCGAGCACGACCCGGGCCACCTCGTCGATGGTCAGGGCTCCGGCCAGCTGAGCCGTCAGCTCGCTCAGGCTCTGCAGCCGGCGGGTCACCCGGGTGGTCTCGGCCGCCGTCACCTGCCACAGCTCGCCGGAGACCTCGGCGGCGGGGCGGCCGAGCGCGCCGGGATGCCGCTCACCGAGCGCGCCCGCGTGGGCGTCGTTGTAGATCAGCCGGAAGTCCTCGCCCAGCGCCAGCGCCATCGGCACGGTGGCGGCGAGCACCACGTCGACGGCGGCCCGGACCTGCGGATCCCACTGCGCCATCGGCCCCAGCGGGGTCGTCTCCCACGGGAACTCGCGAACCAGCCGGGCACAATCCGGGTCACTCTGGGCCGCCACGCCTGCCTGGGTCGGCAGCGTGGTGATCGTGGAAGGGTCCCCGCCTCCCGAGCCAGTCATGGAGAAAGCCTATCCCCACTCAACCTTTTGGACGATGTGGGCACCATCCGACCGTCCGAAATTGCGAGTGCCGCCCGGAGTGCCCTGGGTCACATGTGACGGTATCGCCCGCGACCTGACGCTGGGTAGTCTCCCCGTACCCGAATTGACCTTGGTGTTCCCCAATTACCAGGTCCTATAGTCCCGGCGTGACTTTTCCCAGGCAGCCCCGGCCGAGCCGCGGTGTGATGGGGTACGTCGCCGAGCTGCAGCAGTTCGACACTCAGCCCGCGGCCGAGCCCGACCCCGAGCCGACCGACCCGTACGCGGCCCTCGCCGACCTCGCCCCGCGCGATGAGCAGCCGCCGGGCCGGTCCGCCGACGCGCCGCCGTACGGGCACGTGCCGGCCCAGCGGGACTTCTCGTCGCCGGACGGGACGGGGCGGCCGGTCTCCGGACAGGCGGCCCGCATCCGCGACGCCTGGGCGCTGCCGGAGCCGGGCGCGGAGCCGGAACAGCCGCGCGGCCGCTTCGCCGTGGCGGAGCCCCAAGCGCGGCACGCGGACGGCAACCGGCGGGCCGGGGGATCCCTGCTCAGCGGCGGGACCGGCGGTTTCGCGTGGCGGCCCGGCCAGCCGGGCGCACACGCCGAGGCCCCCGGGGCGGCCGGCTGGGCGCCGGCGGACGACGCCCCCGTCTGGTTCCCGGAAGAACGGTCGACGGATTGGCGCCAGGAGCAGCAGGCCGGCTGGCCCCGTGGCCAGCAGACCGGCTGGCACCGGGAGGAGCAGGCGAGCGGCTGGCACCAGGAGGAACAGCCGACCGGCTGGGCCGCCGAGGAGCAGGCGAACGCCGGGGACGCCGGAGAACAGTCGACCGGCTGGGGCGCGCAGGAACAGGCGTCCGGCTGGCACCGGGAGGAACAGCCGACCGGCTGGGCCGCCGAGGAACAGGCGACCTCCCGGGGCGCGCAGGATCAGCAGGCCGAGTGGGCCGCGCAGGAACAGCAGGCTGGCTGGGCCGTGCAGGAACAGCAGGGTGGCTGGGCCGCGCAGGAACAGCAGGGTGGGTGGGCCTCGGCGCACCCCGCGACCGGCTGGGCCCCGGCCGAGCACTGGCAGGCCGCCGCCGCGGTGCCGCCGGCCGCCGGGTGGGACGCCGGGAACGACGGATGGGCGGCGCCCGCCGCTCCGGACGTCGACGGATGGCCGGCGCCGGACTCCGCCCGGGGCTCTGACGACCGGGATCTCACGGTCACCGCCGACAACCGCACCGGTGGCCCCCCGGCCGAACGCCACGGCGCGGCGGCCGGGCACCGCCTGCCCGAGCCGGTGGTTCCGCGGCACGAACGGCGACGCCGGATCGTGCTCGGCGCGGCCGCCACCGCGGTCCTGCTCGGCGCCGGTCTCTGCTACGCGGCGCTGCGCAGCCCCGCCACCCCGCCGCGCGCAGCCGCCGCGCCAGCCGCGACCGCCTCCGCCCTGCCGTCGGACGACGCGCTGCTGGACCCGGCGGACTCCGGCCCGGACGCCGTCCCGGCCCAGCCCACCGAATCCCCGAAGCCCACCACCGCGAGCCCCACGCCGACCCCGTCCCGCCGTACCAGCTCGCCCACCCGCACCACCCCGGGTACGGCCCTGCCCGGCGCCGCCACGCCGGGCAGCGGCACCCCCAGCGCGAAGCCGACCGGGAGCGCGTCGTCCTCGGCGAGCGCCAGCCCCTCGCCGACGACGCTCGCACCGCTCACCGCGACGTTCTCCCACAACGCGGACACGGGCCCGGACGGCCTCACCAACTACGTGGGCACGGTGCGTGTCGCCAACCCGCGGGACCGCGCCGCCGGTCAGTGGCGGGTCACCCTGAAGGTCCCCGGCGGCAACGCGGTCGACGGCGACTCGGCCGTCACCGTCACCCAGGACGGTGAGAAAGTCACCTTCGCACCGGCGGGTGACGCGACCATCCCCGCGGGCGGATCGGTCACCTTCACCTTCACGGTGCAGGGTGTGCTGGCCGCCGAGCCGTCGAACTGCGCGATCAACGGCGCGGGCTGCGCCTGACCGGACGGGCGAACTAGTCGCACTGTGCTCGGCGGGCGCCGCACCACCGACCTAATGTCGTCAGTGGGCCGGCAGGTCGCCGGCCGGGAACGGCAGCTAGGGGGCGCGGATGAGTGGCGACGACCTGAGCCGGGGGTTGAGCGACATGTGGCGCTCGGTGCTGTTGTTCGTGCCGACGGCGCTGGCGTTCATCGCGATCCTGGCCATCGGGTACGTCGTCGCCAGGCTCGCCCGCACGGTCGTGGCCAAGGCCCTGCAGCGGATGGGCTTCGACCGGGCCGTGGAGCGTGGCGCGGTGCGCCGGGCGCTGCGCGGCAGCAACATCGACGCGAGCGATCTGTGCGCCAAGATCGCTTTCTACGCCGTGCTGCTGTTCGCCCTGCAGCTCGCGTTCGGACTGTGGGGCCCGAATCCGGTCAGTGATCTGCTCACTGTGCTGATCGCGTGGCTGCCGCGGGCGTTCGTGGCGATCGTGATCGTCGTGGTGGCCTCCGCGATCGCCGGAGCCGCGCACGACCTGATCGCGAGCGCGCTCGGCGGCCTGAGCTACGGGCGGCTGCTGGCGCGGATCGCCTCCGTGCTGATCATCACGCTGGGTGTCATCGCGGCACTGGATCAGGTCCACATCGCTACGTCGGTGACCCAGCCGCTGCTGATCGCGGTCCTCGCCACGGTCGCGGGCATTCTCGTCGTCGGCGTGGGCGGTGGCCTGGTGCGTCCGATGCAGAGGCGCTGGGAGGAGTGGCTCGAACGTGCGGGCGCGGAGTCCGCGGCGATCCGGGAGCACGCCCGCTCGTACGCCGATGAGCGGGCACGGGAAGCGGCCGAGCAGGCCCGCCGTGAGGAGGAGGCCCGCCAGGCCGAGGAGGCCCGCAAAGCCGAGGAGGCCCGCCGGGCCGAGGAGGCCCGCAAGGCTGAGGAGGCCCGTCAGGCCGAGGAGGCGCGCAAAGCCGAGGAGGCGCGCCGGGCCGAGGAGGCCCGCAAGGCGCAGGAGGCGCGCGAGGCGGAACACGCGCGACGCGCGCAGGAGGTGCAGCAGGCCGCGGAGCGGGCCCGCCGGGCGGAGGAGGCCCGGAAGGCGGAAGAGGTGCGCCAGGTCGAGGAGGCCCGGAAGGCGGAGGAGACCCGGCAGACGGAGCAGGCGCGCGCGGAGCAGCGGGAACGCGCGGCCGACGAGGCACGGCGCGCGGAGCAGGCGCGGCTGGCGGCGGCCGCCGCGGTCCGGGCGGAGGCGGAGGCCGAGGCGGCCCGGCAGCGGGAACGCCGCGCGGCCGCCGCCGGACAGACCCGGTCCGGTACGGGGCGCCGCTCCGGCGGCCGGGCCGACGCCGAGGACGACAGGCCGGACTTCGTGCCGGGCTTCGGCCGCGACGACGACGAGACGACCACCGACATCGCCGCGGTCCGGGGCGCCGGCCAGGGCGGGCTGGCACCGCCGGGCGGCGCGGACCCGGGGCCGCCGGCGGGAGACACGCAGCCGATCCCCGTCGCGGGTGGCACCCCTCCGGCGGACGACACGCAGCCGATTCCCGTCCCGGCCGGGACCGCCACGGAATCCGACGTGACGGAGCCGGTGCCGGTCGGTGAACCCGACGCGGCGGACGACACCCAGGTCCTCCCCGCCGCCCCGGCAGACGCCCCGGAGCGCCCGCCCGGCACCCCCCGCCGCAACCGTCCCCGCAAGCGCACCTGAGCGGGACAGACGAGGGCCGGTGCCGGAATTCCGGCACCGGCCCTGGATCGGTACGGCCTGATCGGTGTTTTCGCCTCGCGCCGGGTCAGCGGCGCGGGGGCAGGCTTCGGGCGAGGCTGCACACGGCCAGCAGCCGCACCAGCACCCAGTCCTGCACCCCCCAGTCGATCGCGTCGGCCGGCGGGCACCAGCCGTGCTTGTACGCCGCCTCGCGGACCCCCTCCGCGTACGCGGCGAGGACCACCGCCGTCAACGGGCGGGTGTCCGCGGACAGGCTCTCCCGGATCCCGGCGGAGTGCTGGTCGACGGCCGCCAGCAGGCCGGGGGAGTCCCCGGCCGCGGCGAAACCGGACTCGCCGACCGAGGCGGTCAGCGCGTCGAGGCAGGCATGGGCGGAGCGCAATGCAGCGCGGGCGGCAGCGCCGCCGAACAGGCCAGTCATGAAAAGAGACGGTAGGAAGCCACGGGTAGCCAAAGGTTCTCCCGACCGGTGCAGATCGGTTGAACCGCAATGACTATTCGGCTGGTTCCGGGCGCCGCCGTTCGACGTCGTCGGCGATGATCACGGTCGCCACGACGAGCGCCACGACCAGCGCGAACAGCCAGGACGCGTCGTCGGTGAATTTCGCGGCCAGCGGGGCCTGGAATGCGGCCAGCACGAAGCCGAGCCAGGCGAACCGGCGCTGACGGTCGGAAAGGAACCCTGCGGACTTCACCCGGCAAGTGTGGCGTGACCCGCGCGAAGCGCCGTCACCCGTTCGGCCGATTCCGCGTTGTCCGATCGTGTTCCGGGAACTGAGCCGTCGCCACCCGGCCGCGCTGTCGTTCGCTCTGCTGGCCCTGCTGCCGGCGGCCGCGTGCACCGGCCCGGCCGGATCCGCCGCACCGGCCGCCGCACCGGCCGCCGCACCGGCCGCCGCACCGGCCGCCGCATCGCCGACGGCCTCGACCGCGCCGCCCGGGCCCGGTCACGTCGTCGAGGCCCCGCTGCGCGGGCGCGGCCCGGTGACGCTCGTCGTCGGGGACGCGGCGTCGCAGCTCGACCTGCGCCTGGTGGACCTGCCCGGCCTGCTCTACCGGATCAGCACCCCGGCCGGGTCGGGCCTGGCCCCGCGGGTCGCGGGTGCGCACGGCAGGGTGGCCCTGGCCCTGCGATCCACCGGCGGCGACGGCACGGACACGGTCCGGATCGCGCTGAACCGTACGGTCAGCTGGGACGTCCGGCTGCCCGCGGGCGCGGGGGAGCAGCACCTCGACCTGAGCCGCGGGCGGATCCGGCGGCTGGACGTCGGATCGTCCGGCCTGCTCGAACTGCGGCTGCCACCCCCGCGCGGCACGGTGCCGGTCGCGGTCACCGGCCCGGTCGCGATGATCACCGTACGGGCACCCGCCGCCGGTCCGGTCCGGATGCGGCTGCGTGACGGCGCCGGGTCGGTGCGGGCCCCGTGGGCGGCGCGCACCGCGGTGCCCGCCGGTTCGGTGCTGGCGCCGGCCGCCTGGTCGACGGCCGCCGACCGCTACGCCCTGGACCTGCGCGCCTCCGCGACCACCGTCAAGCTCGTCACGTTCTGATCGGTCGGGTCGGGTTTATCCCGGCCGGGCAGGGGCACAACGCACCGAGTGTCACGGCTTCCCTCCGGTCGTCCTCTCGGAGGCTGTTCTGCTGGAGGAGGACCCATGCGCGTCGCGATGATCGCAGAGCCCGCCGTGTCCCCGGGCGCCGGCGGCCGCTACGTCATCGAGCTGGCCACGGCGCTCGGCGAGTGCGGGCACGACGTCCGGATCTACACCCGGCGCGACGATTCCGGCCCACCCGACGTGGTGCACGCCTCCGGCGGCGTTCCGGTGCTGCGCGTTCCGGCCGGTCCGGCGCGGCCCATTCCCGTACGGGACCGGCTGCCGTATCTGGCCGAGTTCGCGCGGTGGCTCGGCGGGTCCTGGCGGGACGGGGACTGGGCGCCGGCCGTGGTGCACGCGCACTTCTGGACGAGCGGCCTCACCGGGGTCACCGCGGCCCGCGAGATCGGCGTGCCCGTGGTGCAGTCGTTCCACGAGCCGGGGCCGGGCCCCGGGCCGGACGACGCCGATCCGGGCGGCAACGGCCCGTCGCGGGCCGGATACGAGCGGGCGCTCGGCCGCGCCGTCGACCGGGTGGTGGCCCGGAGCCAGCAGGAGGTTCACGAGCTGGTGGACGGCGGGGTGCCCCGCTCACGGGTCACCTTCGTCCCGGCCGGCGTGGACAGCCGGCGGTTCACCCCGGACGGGCCCGCAGCCGAGCGGGACCCGCACCGTCCCCGGATCCTCGCCGTCGGCCAGCCGGCCGGGGAGTCCGGCTTCGGCGACGTCGTCCGGGCCATGCGCGGCGTCCCGGCGGCGGAGTTCCTGCTGATCGGTGGCCCGCCCGCCGCCGGCCTGCCCGACGACCCGCACGCCGGGCAGCTGCGCGAGCTGGCCGTGCGCTGCGGGGTCGCCGACCGGGTTCACCTGGTCGGCGCGGTCGGCCCGGCGGACCTGCCGGGCTGGTACCGCTCGGCGGACGTGTTCGTGGCCGCGCCCGGCCACGACCGGTTCGAGGAGGCTCCGCTGGAGGCGATGGCGTGCGGCGTGCCGGTGGTGGGTGTCGCCTCCGGCGCGCTGACCGAGACCGTGGTGGACGGCCTGACCGGTGATCTCGTGCCACCGGCCGACCCCGGCGCGCTGGGCGGCGCGCTGCGCCGGCTGATCATCGACCCGGTGCGCCGTTTCGCGTACGCGACGGCCGCGGTGGACCGGGCCCGCCAGGCGTACTCGTGGCAGCGCGCGGCGGCCCGGGTCAGTGCCGTGTACGCGGCGGTCGAGGGCCGCCGCGCCGACGCCGAGGCGGTTGCCTAGTCCCGCGCTCAGTCGGCCAGGGCGGCGGACAGGTCGTCGCGGAACCGGCGTTCGCTGTCGGTCACGGTTTCGGCGCCGATGCCGAGTACACCGCCGGTGGAGGCGGCGCCGACCACCGACTCCGCGATCTCCACGAGCCAGTGCCGGTACGTCCGGGCGTCCTCGTCCGGGGCCTTCGCGGCCAGCAACGTGACCGCCTGCCCGACCCGGTCCAGCACGTCCTCGGCGTACCCGGCGGGATCCGCCGGGGCGATGACCGGCAGCTCCTCGCCGAGTTCGGGGTCGCCGACCCGGTCCACCACGGCGGCGGCCACGGCCGCGACCAGCGGGCTGGTGCTGGTACGGGCGTCCGCGATCTCGTCGAGCCCGGCGGCGTTCTCGGCGCGGGTCTTGCGGGCCCCGTCCGGGCTGGCGGCGCTGGCGGCGGTCAGCACCGACTGCGGCAGTCCGGTCAGCAGTCCCCACTCGGCGTCGGTGTAGCCCAGGCTGGCGTACATCGGTTGGTCCGTCACTCGGATGGTCCTTTCCACGGTTGTCGGCGACCGAGAGTGCATTCTCCTCGCCTACCGGATCGGACGGGATCCGTACCCGCGGTGTGCCGAACCGAATCGTCATCCGGTACCGCGGCGAATGTCGCCGACCGGCCGGGCCCGCACGGTCTGCCACGCGGGTCCCGATTCCGGGCGACGCGGAAACTCCGGCCGTGCTGTGACCTGCGGCACACAACCCTGCCCGGCTCGTCCGCTTCCGGGGGTGTTGGGCGGGCCGTGTCCCGCCGGAAAGCCGACCGGGCGTCGGGTTCGGGAGTGGCGAGGTTGATGCAACCGCAGTGGCGGTGGGCAGGCCCGGCGTCGTGCCGACGGTAAGGACGCACCCCGACACCCGGGGTCGCCGCTCCCGGCCGCGGAGTCCTGCCCGCCGGGAGTGCGAACGAAGACTGACTCCTATCAGTGACTTCGATGGGCAGGAACGGGGGACCCAGTGTGCCGGTGCCGGACACCGGCTGGGGGTGTGGTCACGCGTGGCGTGACGGGCCACTTCAAGGCCTAACCCGACAGCTAACCTCGCACGCGGGTTGAAGGATCAGGATGCCTGCATGTCTCACCGCAATCAGCCGGTTATGCGCCGTCTCGCCCTGTTCGGGATGGCCGCAGCGCTGGTGACCACCGTCAGCCTGGCCACCGCGGCGCCGTCGCCCGCGGCGGCCGCCGGGTCGGGTGCCCACTCGACCGCCGCCCAGCGCGCCGCCAAGGCGCGCGCGGTCCAGGCCCGCGCCGTCGCGGCGGCGAAGGCCAGGGGCCTCAGGATCGTCGCGTTCGCCAAGGCGCAGAAGGGCAAGCCCTACCGGTACGGAGCCCGCGGCCCGAAGGCCTTCGACTGCTCCGGCCTGGCCGGATACGTCTACCGGCAGGCGAAGCTGAAACTGGGCAACACCGCGAACGCCCAGTTCCACCAGGTACGCCGCCTCGCCAAGTCCCAGCGGCGCCCGGGTGACCTGGTGTTCTGGGTGCGGGGCGGGCACGCCTACCACGTGGCCGTGTACGCCGGTCACGGGAAGGTGTGGCACGCACCGAAGCCCGGCAGCCGGGTGAAGCTGGCCGCCATCTTCGAACCCGGACGGGTCAGGTACGGCCGCCTCGGCAGCTGAGCCGGGCCACCCCGGCGGATGTTTGTGGCGAAGGCCGTCCCGGTTCCCCGGGGCGGCCTTCGGCGTTCGTGGGTGCAGGTCGGTGTGCACCGCGGGCCCCCGTGGGTGGATCGCCCGATGCGGCGTGACGTCAGCGTTTGCCGCCGAACATGCGGCGGATCGCCCAGATCAGGATGAGCGCCCCGAGGGCGATGCCGAGCAGCCGTACGGCATGCACCTGGGACCAGTCCACGCCGGACGTCGCCGCAACGGAGGTCTGCACGCCGTGAACTCTAACGGGCGGACGGCCGTACGCTAATAGAAAGGTTTGTTGACTGAACGCGGGCCGGGTGTGACCATTGGTCCGTCCGCCGCGCCCATGACGGTTGTCGGTTGTCACAGGACGCGCTGACCGGCGCGTGTCGATCGTCACCGGAGGTTCGGGGCTCATGCCGCGACAAGGGGACTTGCCGGAACTCGCCGCCACCGTGCTTCAGCCGGGCTTCGTGGGCACCACCGCACCGGACTGGGTGCGCCGCCACCTCGCCGAGGGCCTCGGCGGGGTCGCGCTGTTCGCCCGCAACGTGGAGTCCCCGGCCCAGGTCGCCGCGCTCACGGCACAACTGCGCGCGGAGCGGCCGGACGTCATCGTGGCGATCGACGAGGAGGCCGGCGACGTCACCCGGCTCGAATCCCGGCACGGCAGC
This sequence comes from Krasilnikovia sp. MM14-A1004, assembly GCF_047159485.1. GTDB lineage: Bacteria > Actinomycetota > Actinomycetes > Mycobacteriales > Micromonosporaceae > Actinoplanes. The sequence continues at coordinate 2,118,786 of NZ_AP038773.1, forward strand.
TCGCGCCCCGGCAACCTGGCGCTCGGCGCGATCGACGACGTCACGGTCACCGAGGCCGTCGCCCACGACCTCGGGCTCGACCTGGCCCATGCGGGCGTCACCCTGAACTACGCCCCGGACACCGACGTCAATTCCAATCCGGACAACCCCGTCATCGGCGTACGGGCGTTCGGCGCCGACGCCCACCTCGTCGCCCGGCACGGCGCCGCGTTCGTCGCCGGGCTGCAGCGGGCCGGGGTGGCCGCCTGCGCCAAGCACTTCCCGGGCCACGGGGACACCAGTGTGGACTCCCACCACGCCGTACCCGTGATCGACCGCAGTCGCGCCGAGCTGGACGACTGTGAGCTGCGGCCGTTCCGCGCGGCGATCGCCGCCGGGGCGCAGGCCGTGATGACCGGGCACCTGCTGGTGCCCGCGCTGGACCCGGAGCTGCCCGCCACCCTGAGCCGGCGCATCCTCACCGGCCTGTTGCGCGAGGAACTCGGCTTCACCGGGCTCATCGTCACCGACGGCATCGAGATGGAGGGCGTGCGCCGCCGGTACGGGCTGGCCGGTGCCGCCGTGCGGGCGCTGGCCGCGGGCGCCGACGCCATCTGCGTGGGCGGCGACCACGCCGACGAGCGCACGGCGGTGCTGCTGCGCGATGCCCTCGTCGCGGCGGTGCGCTCCGGTGAGCTCGCCGAGGAACGCCTGCGCGACGCCGCCGAGCGGGTCCGCCGGCTGGCCGCCTGGACCGAGGCGAGCCAGATCGCCACCGGCGCCCGCGCCATCGCCGACCGGAGCGCCATCGTCACCTCGACGCAGGCCGCCACCGCCCGTCCCGTCCCGCATGGCGCCGTCCCGCCCGACCAGAACGGCGCTGGGTCGAACGGCGCCGGGCCCCACGGCGCCGGGCACGCCGGATCGGCGGTGGGGATCGCGGCCGCCCGGCGCGCTGTCAAGATCACCGTCGGGGCGGCGGCCCCCGCGCTGCCGCTGACCGCGGCGCCGCACGTCGTCGAGTTCGCCCCGCCCCGCAACATCGCGGTCGGTTCGGAGACCCCGTGGGGCGTCGGCGGGCCCCTGGCCGAGCGGATGCCCGGGACGACCTCGGTCCGGCTCGACGCCGAGGATCTCGCCGGGGTGCCCGACCCCGCCGCCCCGGTGCTGGCGGGCGCGGCCGGCCGCCCGCTGGTGCTCGTGGTCCGGGACGCGCACCGGCACCCGTGGGTCGCGGAGGCGCTCGCGCACACCCTCGCCATCCGGCCGGACGCGATCGTGGTGGAGATGGGCGTCCCGATCGCGGTCAGCGGCGGGGTGCACGTCGCCACGTACGGCGCCACCCGCGCGTGCGGGCTGGCCGCCGCGGAGGTCATCGCCGGATCGACCGTACCCACGCCGGAGCCCGTGGCGGCCTGACGCGCGCCACCGCACCACCCGGGCAGCGCCGCCCCGGTGGGGCGGTGGCGTGGCCCGCGTACCCTGGTCGGGATGTGGATCCGCCCTGCGCGCCGTGGCGCCGCCCTGCTGACCTGCGCCGTCCTCGCCGTCGCCGTGCTGTCCGGCTGCGGCGGCGACAATGTGGACTGCGGTGTCAACTCCTGCACGGTGACCCTGGAGCGCAGCACCGAGGCGAGCGCCAGTGTCCTGGGGGTCGACGCGCGTTTCGTCCGGGCCGACGCGGGCACCGTGACCCTGGAGGTGGCCGGCGAGCAGATCCAGCTCACCACGGGCCAGCCCGCCGTCCAGGTGGCCGGCCTGCAGGTGAGCCTCGACAGCGTCACCCGGGACGCCGTGCGGGTGCAGATCTCGCGCTGAGCCCCAGGGGCGCCCGGTCATTCGGCGCCGTCGTGTGGGCCCCGCGCCGGGCCCTGTCGTGTACGGTGTGAAACGGAATTTTCGGGCGTCCGCGATCTCGCGGAGGAGAGACCGTGTCCGACTTCCTGAACGCCCTGCTGGCCGTGGTGCTCGCGGCGGGCTCCGCCATCGTGTTCGTCGAGGCCGTGCACTGGCTGCTGACCCGGTACGCACGCCACTCGGCGCTGCTCAGCAGGCTCGAACGCACCGCGCACAAACCGTTCCTCACCACCGTCACGCTGTTCGCGGTGCAGCAGGCACTGCGCAGCGCCACCGGCGACTTCCCGGGCCGCCACGAGGTCCTGCACCTCCTGGTCATCCTGGTGATCGTGTCCGGTGCCTGGCTGGTCGGCGCCCTGCTGCTCGTGCTCGAGGACGCGGCGCTGTCACGGTGGCGTACCGACGTGCCCGACAACCGCAAGGCCCGCAAGGTCCGCACCCAGGTGGTGATGTTGCGCCGGGTCACGGTCGCCGGGATCGTCGTGGTGGCGTTCGGGGTGGCGCTGATGACCTTCCCCGCGGTCCGGGCGCTGGGGGCCAGCCTGCTGGCCTCCGCGGGCATCATCAGCGTGGTCGCGGCGGTGGCCGCGCAGAGCACGCTGGCCAACGTCTTCGCGGGCATCCAGCTGGCCTTCAGCGACGCCATCCGCATCGACGACGTGGTCGTGGTCGAGCAGGAGTGGGGCCGCATCGAGGAGATCACCCTCACGTACGTGGCCCTGCAGGTCTGGGACGACCGGCGGCTGATCCTGCCCACCTCGTACTTCACCACCAAGCCGTTCCAGAACTGGACCCGGACCGGGTCCGCGGTGCTGGGCACCGCCGAGATCGACGTCGACTTCGCCACCCGGGTCGAGCCGCTGCGCGCGGAGCTGCGCGCGGTGTGCGAGAGCACAGAGCTGTGGGACGGCCGGGTGTGCGTGCTGCAGGTGACCGACGCGGTGCGCGGCATGGTCCGGCTGCGGGCGCTGGTGAGCGCGCACGACGCGCCGTCGCTGTGGGACCTGCGCTGCCTGGTCCGGGAACGGCTGGTCGCCTGGGTCTGGGAGCACCAGCGCGAGTCGCTGCCCCGGTTCCGCGCCGAGACCCAGCCCCGCACCCCGGCGCCGCCCCACGTCGGCGGCCCGCCGTCCGCACCCACCAGCGAGGCGGACGACGACGCGCGGGTCTTCAGCGGCGGGTGGGACGGCGCGAGCCGCGGCGCGACGTTCGTGGGCCCACCGGCGCCGGGTGCGCAGCCGTGACCTGAGGGGCCGCCGTCCGGTTGCACCTGCGGGGGGATTTCCGCGGGTGAGGATTGACCTTCGACTGGTCAGGGCATAAAGCCTTGACAGAGGAAGGGAGGACGCAATGGCTGACGTCCTGAGCGGTGGACCGGCCGCCCCGGCCACCGACCAGTCGACCGCCGCGCTGATTCAGCAGGCGAGCGACCAGATCAGCTCCCTGGTGCGCAGCGAGATCGCGCTGGCGAAGGCGGAGCTGATGGAGAAGGGCCGGCATGCCGGCCTCGGCGCGGGCCTGTTCGGCGGGGGAGGCGTGCTGGCCCTGTACGGCGTCGGCGCGCTGATCACCACCTGCATCGTGGTGCTGGACCTGTTCCTCCCGCTCTGGCTGTCGGCACTGATCATGACCGTGGTGCTGTTCGCCACGGCCGGGGTGATGGCGCTGCTCGGCAGGAACGAACTGCGCCGGGCGACCCCGCTGGAACCGGAGACCGCCATCCGCAGCGCAAAGGCGGACGTCGACGAGGTCAAGCACGCGATCAAGGAGCGCAGCCAGGCATGAGTGAGAGAAGCGGTTCCCCACAGGCCAAGCCGGATGTCGCCGCACTGCGCGAGGAGGTCGCCGAGACGCGGGCCGAGCTCGGTGACACCGTACGGGCCCTGGCCGCCAAGACGGACGTCAAGGCGCGTGCCAAGGACCAGGTCGAGCAGACCAAGCAACGGGTGAAGACGCAGGCCGCCGAGGCGACCGGCGCGGTCCGGGACGCGGCGCAGTCCGCCACGGAAGCGGTCCGCGACGCCACGCAGTCGGCCACGGACCGGGTCCGCGAGTCGGGCGCGCTGGATGCGGCCGCCGATGCGGGCGACCGGATGCGCCGCAACCCGATTCCGGTGGGCGCGCTGCTGGCCGGCGCGGCGGTGCTGGTCGGCATCATCGTGGTGATGCGGCGGAGGCGCCGATGAGCGGCCGGGTGCAGAAGATCGCGTACAAGCCGGTCGGGTTGTTGCTCGGTGTGATGGCGGGCGCCGTCGCGGGCCTGGTGACCCGGAAGATCTGGCAGGTGGCGTCCGGTGAGGACGACACCCCTGACGCGACCGACGAGGACAAGGGCTGGGGCGAGATCATCGCGGCTGCCGCGCTGCAGGGCGCCGTCTTCGCGGTGGTGAAGGCGCTGGTGGATCGCGGCGGCGCGACCGGCGTACGCAAGCTCACCGGAGAGTGGCCGGCCTGAGTGTACGGACATTGATCGACCCTGATCGCGGGCCTCCACACGCAATCGCGTTGTGGAGGCCCATTTCCCTGTCCCGTCAAGGGTTTTCGGTGCAGTCGGGGGGCAGACTTTGCGCGCCGTTCTTCGGTACAGTATGGCCAGTTTTTGCGTACGTGGTTTGCTGATTCCGCCCGCCGCGCTCCGCCGCCAGGTGTCGCGTGGCGAGCGGGTGGGACTGTCCTTCAAGGGCCGCCCGAGGCGCCGCTGCTCGAAAACGGCCATCGGCCCCGCATCACGGGGGCCGGCATTGTCAGAAGGAGAGTCAGCATGGCGCAGGGAACCGTGAAGTGGTTCAACGCAGACAAGGGCTTCGGCTTCATCACCGTCGACGGCGGGGGTGCTGACGTGTTCGTCCACTTCTCGGCCATTCAGATGAGCGGCTACCGCAGTCTGGAAGAGAACCAGCGGGTCGAGTTCGAGATCGCCCAGGGCCAGAAGGGCCCGCAGGCGGAGCAGGTCCGCCCGCTCTGAGACCAATCCGCCGGTGGTGACACCGGCGGCCGGCCACCTGGCGGAGGTCGGTCCGAGTCAGCCCCGCATCCTTTCATCGGGATGCGGGGCTTCTTGGTTGTCGCTCCTCGGTTGTCGCTTCTTGGTTGTCCGGCCGCGTTTCCCGTTCCCGCTGCGCCCGCCGTCCGGCCCGGTGTCAGGCCTTCCCGCGGCTGCGCTGCCGGAGTCCGACCACGATGAGGATCAGGCCGCCGACCGCGACGACAGGGCCCACGATGGCCCACACGGTCACGCCGCTCATCGCGCTGTCGGTCAGCACGTTCAGGCCCTGCAGTGTCCACACCGCACCGAGCACGACCGCCAGCAGTCCCAGGCTCATCGCCAGCCATCCGCGCATCCCGTCACCACCGATCGTGGACCTGCGGCCGGACGAGTTCGTCGTAGACGTCCCGTACGGCGTCGTGGGTGCTTTTCGGCAGGGGAGCCAGGCCGGCGGCGGACGCGTTGGCGCGCGCCTGCCCGGCGTCGCGGGCGCCCGGGATGACCACCGTCACCGCCGGATGGTCGATGATCCAGCGCAGCGCGAACTGGGCCATCGTCGCGCCCGCGGGCACCAGCGGGCGCAGCCGGCGTACCGCCTCCAGGCCGGTGGCGAAGTCCACGCCGGAGAAGGTTTCGCCGACGTCGAACGCCTCCCCGTGCCGGTTGAAGTTGCGGTGGTCGTCCGGCGCGAACGTGGTGTGCTCGTCGTAGCGGCCGGAGAGCAGCCCACTGGCCAGCGGCACCCGGGCGATGATGCCCACACCGGCCGCCGCGGCGGCGGGCAGCACCTGTTCGAGGGGCTTGAGCCGGAACGCGTTGACGATGATCTGGACGCTGGCGACGCCGGGCCGCGCGATCGCGGTGAGGGCCTCGTCGACCCGCTCCACGCTGACGCCGTACGCCGCGATGCGCTTCTCCTGCACCAGCGTGTCGAGCCCGTCGAAGACCTCGTCCATGGCGAACACGGGGGTGGGCGGGCAGTGCAGCTGGACGAGGTCCAGCGTGTCCACGCCGAGGTTGGCGCGGGAGCGGTCCGTCCACGCCCGGAAGTTGTCCACCGTGTACGCCGAGGGTTCCTGGGGCACGCGGCGGCCCATCTTGGTGGCGACCGTGATGCCGGGGTGGCCCTTCAGGAAACTGCCGATGATCTGCTCGCTGCGGCCGTCGCCGTACACGTCGGCGGTGTCGAAGAAGGTCACCCCCGCGTCCGCGGCCGCCTGCAGGGTGGCGTGCGCGTCCTGCTCGGTCACGCTGCCCCAGTCGGCACCGAGTTGCCAGGCGCCGAGCCCGACCACGCCGACTTCTCGCCCCATCCGGGCAAAGGTCCGGGTTTCCACGTGGTGAGAGTACCCGCGGGGTGTTACCGTCATACAAAACGTACGTACGGTTTGCTAGCGGCCCGCGTCAGCGGGGCCGAGAACTCTGGAGGCGTGCATGTGGGATCCCACCGTCTACCGCCGGTTCGGCAGCGAACGCTCCCGGCCCTTCGCCGACCTGCTGGCCCGGGTGGGCGCCGAGGCGCCCCGCGCCGTCGTCGACCTCGGCTGCGGCCCGGGCGAGCTGACCGCCTCCCTCGCCGGGCGCTGGCCCGCCGCCCGGGTCACCGGTCTCGACTCCTCGCCCGAGATGATCGAGAAGGCGGTGGCGCTGGGTGCCCGGGCCGACTTCCGGGTCGCCGACGTACGGACCTGGCAGCCCGGCCCGGACGACGACGTCGTGCTCAGCAACGCCGTCCTGCAATGGGTGCCCGGCCACCACGACCTGCTGCGCCGCTGGGTCCGCGAGCTGCCCGCGGGGGCGTGGCTGGCGGTGCAGGTCCCCGGCAACTTCGACGCGCCGTCACACCGCGCGCTGCGCGAGGTGGCCCGAACCGAGCCGTGGGCCGCCCGGCTCGACGGCCTGCTCCGGGAGGCACCGGTCGACGACGCGCCCGGCTATGCGCGGGTGCTGACCGACGCCGGAGCCACGGTCGACGCCTGGGAGACTACGTACGTGCATCTGCTGCCCGCCGATCCCGCTACGGCGCACCCGGTGCTGCGCTGGATGGAGGGCACCGCCCTGCGGCCGGTCCGGGCGGCCCTGGACGATGCGGCGTGGCAGGGGTTCCGCGCGGCCCTCGGCGAGCGGCTGGCCGCCGCGTACCCCGCCCGCGACGGCCTCGTGGCCTTCCCGTTCCGCCGGATCTTCGTCGTGGCGACCACACCCAAGGAGAGCCCACAGTGACCGAGCTGGCCTCATTCATCGCCGGCCTGCCCAAGGCCGAGCTGCACGTGCACCACGTGGGCTCGGCATCCCCCCGCGCCGTGGCCGAGCTGGCCGCCCGGCACGAGGGCGCCACACCGGTGCCCGCCGACCCCGCCGCGCTGGCCGACTACTTCGCGTTCCGCGACTTCGCCCACTTCATCGAGGTCTACCTCAGCGTCGTCGACCTGATCCGCGACGCCGAGGACGTCCGCACCCTCACCTACGAGGTGGCCCGCGAGCTGGGCCGCCAGCAGGTCCGGTACGCCGAGCTGACGGTCACCCCGTACTCGTCCACCAGTCGTGGCATCCCCGCCGCCGAGTTCTGCGGCGCCATCGAGGACGCGCGCCGCAGCGCGGCCACCGACTTCGGGGTGCAGTTGCAGTGGTGCTTCGACATTCCCGGCGAGGCCGGGCTGGCCGCCGCGGAGGAGACCCTGCGCATCGCGCTGGAGGAGCGCCCGGACGGGCTGGTCAGCTTCGGTCTCGGCGGTCCCGAGGTGGGTGTGCCCCGGCCGCAGTTCAAGCCGTACTTCGACAAGGCGCGGGCGGCCGGGCTGCACAGCGTCCCGCACGCGGGGGAGACCACGGGGCCGCAGACCGTCTGGGACGCGCTGCGCGAGCTCGGCGCCGAGCGGATCGGCCACGGCATCGCCAGCGCCCGGGACCCGGCGCTGATGGCCCACCTCGCGGAGCATGGGATCACCCTGGAGGTGTGCCCCACCTCGAACGTACGGACCCGGGCGGTCGCCGACCTCGACGACCATCCACTGCCGACCCTCGTCGCGGCCGGGGTGCCGGTCACGATCAACTCCGACGACCCGCCGATGTTCGGCACCACCCTGGAACAGGAGTACGCGGTCGCCGCCCGCCTGCTCGGCCTCGACGAGTCAGGGGTGGCCGACCTGGCCCGCGCCGCGGTCGACGCGTCGTTCCTGCCCGCGGAGGGCAAGACCGCCCTGCGGGCCGAGATCGACGCGTACGCGGCCGGGCACTGACCGACCCCTGCCGGGCCCGCGCCCTCCAGGGGGCGGGCCCGCAAGGCAGGGCCGGGGGGTCAGGCGTGGCCCGCGTACAGCGGGTCCTGCCAGATCGCCAGCACCACCAGGATGCCGATGGTCAGGATGGCCACCCAGCGCACCAGGCGGCGGCGGTTGAAGCGCGCCGGGCCCTCGTCCGGCTCCAGCCCCGGCTCCACGGTCACGTCCGTGTCCAGCATGGTCGTTCCCCTTCCCTGGGCGGGTGGGTGCGGCACCACCACACCCGCTATCGGTTCCGCGTCCGCCTGCTCAGCCCGGCACCGCCGTCCAGCTCTGGTGCCGAGCTCCGTTGCCCTGCTGCAGCACCAGTAGCCGGTGCGGCCCGAACCGCTGCTCACCCACGCCCACCGCGAGATCCCCGGCCGTCGTGCGCAGCGTGAAGCCGTAGTCGGAGGCCTGCAGCGACCAGCGACCCGCGTCCGCCGTGCAGTCACCCTGCACCAGCGGCGTGCCCGCCACGAGGTTGCCGTCCAGGGGCACCACGCACTTGCCGGTGGCCCGCGACTGCAGCGAGAACGTGCCACCCGAGGCCGGGATGAACTTCCACTGCTGCTGGGCGTCGCCGTCGGTGCCGCCGAGCGTGATCGGCGTGCCGCTGGCCGTACGGGCCGCGTACAGGTCGGCGGCGCCGCCGGTCAGCGAGTTCGTCAGCACGAACCAGGTGTTCTGCGCGGGCCGCGCCGCGGGCACGGTGCGCGCAGTGCTCCGGGCGAGATACCCGTGCTTCTCGCTGCGGATGCTCACCTGGTACGAGGTGTCCGGCTTGAGCCCGATGAGCTGCGCGCGGGTCGCCACCGTGGTGGCCACCGGGACCCCGTCGACGGCCACCTCGTAGCGGGCGTCGGGGGCGGCGGCGCTCCAGGTGAGCCGGACCGCCGTGCTCGTGGGGTCGCGGATCTCCAGTACGGCCTGCACCTGCTGGGCGACCTGGTCGGCCGGCACCGGCTCGGTGCCCGGCGCTCCGGACGCGGGCGCGGACGGCGGGTTCCCGGCCGACGGCTGCGCGTCGGGCGGCGTGCTGCTCGGTGCCGCCGAGCCCGGCGCGGGTACCGCACCGCCCGACTCGGGGTCGGCCGGCGGCGCCGTGGTGGCCGCCGAGGTGGGCGTGACGGTCGGCGCGGTGGTGGCCGGCGCCGGTACCGCCCCCTCGGGCAGGTCGTCGCCGCCATCGGTGCGCAGCAGGAACTCGCTCTGCGCGACATTCCAGTTGCGGGCCAGGTAGCTGTCCGGCTTCGGGCTGGTGCTGAAGTAGTCGTCGTGGCCGCAGTCGAGGCGGTTCTCGTGCTTCTTCGGGCAGACCGTACGGACCGGCTTGCCCGAGCGGTCCCGCCCGCACAGCAGGTCGTAGTCGTCGGTGCACCCGCCCGCGCCGCTGGCGTTGGGGGAGTCCTGCAGCACCGCGCCGAGCGTGTACGTCACCTCCCGGGCCGCCATCGCGGAGCTCCAGCAGCCGGAGTCCACCCGCCCGTACGAGGGGCCGCCGTTGTTGCGGTTGCCCAGCCCCGGCCGCCGGTCCGCGATGTACGTGCCGATGCCGCAGTACACGTTCGCGTCCGCGAAGATCAGGTACTTGCGGTCTGTGCGGTTGTAGCCGAGCGTCTGCAGCGCGTCGATGTTCGCGGTGAACGAGGCGAGCGCGCCCTCGGGCAGCTGCACCTCCGCGACGTCCACCCGGCACTGCGGGGTGGTCACGAAGCGCACGTGCCGTGACCCGCCGGTCTCCGCCGCGCTGGCGTCGAAGATGGCGTCCACCCCGGCCGCCCAGACCCGCATCGAGCCGAGGTAGTCGGTGTACCGGCTCGGCGTGCCGAACTCGTGCAGGTAGAGCACCTGCACCCGCTTGCCGTTGCGGCCGTCGCCCTCGCAGGCGACGTCGTGCCGTCCCATGACGAAGTCGGCGTCACCGGGCGCCGCGTCAGGGACCAGCGCGGGGGCCGTGGGGGTGAGCGCGCTGCCGCCCTCGTCGCGGACGATCTCCGCGTCGGCGGGCACCAGGGCGGCCTCGCGGCGCGGGCCGACCGGCTCGGGTGCCTTCTGGGTCACCGGCGGCACGCTGCGGCGGACCCGCAGCCCGGCCGGGGCCGGGTCGGGCCCGTGGGTGCAGGTCAGATCGTCCAGCTGGTACGACCCCGCGCACAGGGAGTCCGCCGAGGCGAGCTTCAGGCCGTCGTAGATGAGCCCCTGATCCGGCACGTCCGGCAGGGCGGCGAAGGTGATCCGTTCCCGGTTCTGCCCGTCCCCGCCGCTCCAGCCGCCGCCGACCACTCCGGGACCGGCCACCGCCGCGATGCCCAGCAGGCCGAGGCCGAGCGCGACCGGCAGCAGCCGGTGCGTACGCGAGTCAGCCCGGCGTCGCGGGCGCACGGCGGCCAGGCGGCGTCGCGCCGCCTCGCGCAGCGCGGGCCGTCGGTGCGCGGACAAGAACCCTCCTCGTGCAGCCGGTGCGCGGTGGGAGGGGGTTATGGGGTGACCACCTCCCACCGCGCTGGGGCTCGACCGGTCCGCGCTGCGAGGACGACGTGCGCCCCTCGAACCGGCAAGCCGGATGGGATCGGATGGGATCGTGCCAGGCCTGCCGGGCCAGGGGAACGCCCTTAATAGAGATCTAAGCAAGAGTTGGTCCGTCCGGAGTGAATCGCCCGGGTCGGGCGGATCGGGCAGGTCCTCAGGTTTGCTCGGTGCCTTGCTGCGGCCGTTTGCGCCGCACCGGATCTCGTTCCCTGGCCAGTCGGCCCACCAGCCCGAACCGGCTGGCCTGCTTCGGGGCGGCCTCGGCGTCGGCCAGCAGCATCACCACGCTGGCGCCGCCCAGCACGGCCCGGTCGATGCTCACCGACCCGCCGGTGGCCGTGGCCGCGCGCCGGGCGATGTCCAGGCCGAGGCCGGTGGACCCCTGCTCGCTCTCGCCGCGGCGCAGCGCCTTCTCCGGGTCGCCGATGCCCGGCCCCGCGTCGTCCACCCGCAGTGCCACCCAGCCGTCGCGGCGCGAGATGCCGACCTCGAACGCGGTGCCCTGCGGGGTGTACCGGAACACGTTGCCCAGCACCGCGTCGAGCGCGGCGGACAGCTCGGCGCGGTCCACCGGCACCGGGATGCGGGTGCTGGCCCCGAGCACCCGGTACTGCCGGTCCTGGTCGCCGGCGAGCGCGGACCAGAACCGCATCCGGTCCCGGACCACCTCGCTGGCGTCGCAGAGGCCGTCCTCGGGCGCGGCGACCTGCGCGGCGACCGCCTTGCGGGTGGTGTTGATGAGCTGGTCGACCTCGCCCTCGAGGGTGACGATGGCCTGCCGGATGCGCCGGATGCCCCGGCGGCGGTCCAGCTCGGCAGCGGAGTATTCGCCGATGTGGGTGTCGTCCGGGTCGAGCGCCTCCGCGTCGAGCCGCAGCACGGTCAGCGGGGTGCGCAGCCGGTGCGACAGGTCCGCCACGAGTTCCCGCTCCATGGTGCGGGAGGTGACCAGCCGGTCCGCCATCCGGTTGAAGGCGTACCCGGCCTCGGCCAGCTCGCGCGGCCCGCTGGGCTGGATCCGTACGCCCAGGTCACCGCCGCCGACCGCCATCGCGGCCTGCACCAGGTTGCGGACCGACGCCACGGCGCCGCGGGCCAGCCGGTCGACCACGATCACCGAACCGAGCACGAGGCCGAGCGCGATGCCGAGCAGGATCCACCAGTCCCGGGCGGTGTGCTCCCGCAGCTCGGCGTTCGGGACGAACACCTCGACCACGGAGGTCTTGTCACCGACCGTGACCGGCTGGAGGCGCACGACGCCACCGTCGACGTCCTCGGTGAGGCTGCGCCGGCCGGTCGCGGCGGCGCGGACGTCGTCCGGATCGGCGCGGCCCCCGGTGACGCTGCCGGGCCCGTGCACGACGGGGTTGCCGCCCGCCGCGTCGATCGCGGCCTGCAGCTCCCTGCGGCTGGCCCCGGCCACGAGCGCGCCCGCCACGGTCGCGCTGCGCTGGTCGGCCGCGGACATGGCTTGGACCCGGTGGTCGTCGCGCAGCTCCCAGCCGAGCGGGATGAGGAACGCGAGGGCGGCGACGGCGGTGGTGGCGGCGCTGACGTACGCCAGCCGCGGCCTCAGTCCGGGGCCACCAACCGGAATCCGACCCCCCGCACGGTGCGCAGGTAGCGCGGTTTCGCCGCGGACTCGCCCAGCTTCCGGCGTAGCCAGTACAGATGCACGTCGATCGTCTGGTCCTCGCCGACGGATGGCTGTCGCCATACCTCCTCCAACAGCTCACGACGCGAGACCACCCGGCCCGGGCGGGCGGCGAGGTACGCCAACAGGTCGAACTCCTTGCGGGTCAGCGCCAGCGGGGTGTCACCGAGCGTGGCGCTGCGCTCACCGATGTCGACGCGCAGCTCGCCGACCTCGTGCACGGCGGGCTGCGCTGTCCGGCTGGCCCGGCCCACCCGGCGCAGCACCGTGGTGATGCGCGCGTCGAGGTGGGCCCCGGTGAACGGCTTGACCATGTAGTCGTCCGCGCCGGCGCGCAGCAGCCGCACCACGGTCTGCTCGTCGTCGCGGGCGGTCGCGATGATGATGGGTACGTCGGTGATGCCGCGCAGCATCCGCAGCGCGTCCGAGCCGTCCAGGTCGGGTAAGCCCAGGTCGAGCACGACCAGGTCGGGAGTCTCGGCGGCGACGCGGCGCAGGGCGTCCAGGGCCGTTCCCACAGCGTGCACGGCATGGCCACGGTCGGCCAGCGACCGCAGCATCGCGCCGCGCACGACGTGGTCGTCCTCGACGAGCAACACCGTGGCCATGCCGAGCACCGTACTGCCAGCGGCACGTAACTCCTAAATGGTGATGCAGGGGAATATCACGATGACGCAGAGTCACGAAATCGGGGGGTAGGAACGGGGCGCCGATGCCCTGGGACGCGCTTTTCCGGCATCGGCCGGGTGCGGGAGAAAACCGGTGGCCGCGTCGGTTCCGGGGTGCGCAAATGGAACCACTAGCATCGGGAACGGCCCGCAATCGGCGGGCCGGTACACCACCGGCGAAAAGGAGAAAGACCGTGTCTGCACCCCGTACCCATGCCGTGGCCGACCCCGTCGTCGTCCCGGCCGGGACGACGGCGGGCGACGCGGTCGCGGCCGCGGGCCTGCCCACCTCCGGGCCCAGGGCGATCGTGGTGGTCCGCGACGCCGAGGGCCGGCTGCGTGACCTCGACTGGGCCCCCGAGGCGGACGCCCGGGTGGAGCCGGTGTCGATGGATTCACCCGACGGGCTGAACGTGCTGCGCCACTCGGCCGCGCACGTGCTGGCCCAGGCCGTGCAGGACATCTTCCCGGAGGCCAAGCTCGGCATCGGCCCGCCCATCCACGACGGCTTCTACTACGACTTCGACGTGGCGAAGCCGTTCCAGCCCGACGACCTGGCGAAGCTGGAAAAGCGGATGCAGGAGATCGTCAAGGCCGGTCAGCTGTTCCGCCGCCGCCGCTACGACTCCTTGGATGCGGCCCGGGCGGAACTGGCGAACGAGCCGTTCAAGCTGGAACTGGTCGATATCAAAGGTGACGTCGACGCCGACGAGGTGATGGAGGTCGGCGGTGGTGAGCTGACCGTCTACGACAACATCGACCCGAAATCCGGCGAGCGCGTCTGGGGCGACCTGTGCCGCGGCCCGCACCTGCCCTCGACCCGGCTGATCCCGGCGGTCAAGCTGATGCGCTCGGCCGCCGCGTACTGGCGCGGCAGCGAGAAGAACCCGCAACTGCAGCGGGTGTACGGCACCGCCTGGCCGAGCCGCGACGAGCTGAAGGCGTACCTGAACCGGCTGGCCGAGGCGGAGCGCCGCGACCACCGGCGCCTCGGTGCCGAGCTGGACCTGTTCTCGTTCCCCGACGAGATCGGCAGCGGTCTCGCGGTGTTCCACCCCAAGGGCGGGGTGATCAAGCGGGAGATGGAGGACTACGTCCGGGCCCGCCACATCGAGGAGGGCTTCCAGTACGTCGGCACCCCGCACATCAGCAAGGAGGGGCTGTTCCACACCTCCGGGCACCTGCCGTACTACGCGGACACGATGTTCCCGCCGATCCCGTTCGAGGGCGCGGACTACTACCTCAAGGCCATGAACTGCCCGATGCACAACCTGATCTTCCGCTCGCGTGGGCGGTCGTACCGGGAGCTGCCGCTGCGGTTCTTCGAGTTCGGGTCGGTGTACCGGTACGAGAAGTCGGGCGTGGTGCACGGCCTGACCCGGGTGCGCGGACTGACCCAGGACGACTCCCACTCGTACTGCACCCCGGAGCAGGCGCCCGGCGAGATCAAGCACCTGCTCGACTTCGTGCTGGGCCTGCTGAAGGACTTCGGGATCACCGACTTCTACCTGGAGCTGTCGACCCGCGACGACAGCAAGCCGGACAAGTTCGTCGGCTCTGACGAGGACTGGGAGACGGCGACCGCGGTGCTGGAGCAGTGCGCCAAGGAGTCCGGCCTGGACCTGGTGGCCGATCCGGGCGGCGCCGCGTTCTACGGCCCGAAGATCTCGGTGCAGGCCAAGGACGCGATCGGCCGTACCTGGCAGCTGTCGACCATCCAGTACGACTTCAACCAGCCGCGCGGCTTCGAGCTGGAGTACCAGGCCGGGGACGGCACCCGGAAGCAGCCGGTGATGATCCACTGCGCCAAGTTCGGGTCGATCGAACGCTTCATCGGCGTGCTCGTGGAGCACTACGCGGGCGCGTTCCCGGCCTGGCTGGCACCGGTGCAGGTGGTCGGCATCCCGATCCGCGACGACCACGCCGAGTACCTGGAGCAGTTCGCGGCCAGGCTGCGGGCCGAGGGCATCCGGGCCGAGGTGGACCACTCCACCGACCGGATGCAGAAGAAGATCCGTACCGCGCAGCAGCAGAAGATCCCGTTCATGGCGATCGCGGGTGACGACGACGTCAGCGGCGGCACCGTGTCGTTCCGCTACCGCGACGGCTCGCAGCGCAACGGCGTGCCGCTCGACGAGGCGGTCGCGCACGTCGCCGAGGTGGTGCGCTCCCGGGTCAACACCGGGCCGTCCGCGGCCTGAGCCGGGCCACGCCCGCTCGTCCACTACGCCTAGGATCGGGGCGTGGTGGACGAGCAGCGCGGAACGGACCCCGACGGGCTGGAGCGGCTCTGGACGCCGCACCGGATGACCTACATCTCGGGGGAGGACCGGCCGGAAGGCGGCTACGAGCAGCCGTCGGGCTGCCCGTTCTGTCTGGCGCCGGGCCGCCCGGAGCCCGAGGGCCTCGTGGTGGCCCGCGGCGAGACGGTGTTCGCGGTGCTCAACCTGTACCCGTACAACCCCGGGCACCTGATGGTGTGCCCGTACCGGCACGTCGCCGACTACACGGAGCTGGACGCGGCCGAGACGGTCGAGCTGGCCGAGTTCACCCAGCGGGCGATGCGGGTGATCCGCAGCGCCAGCCGCCCGCACGGCTTCAACCTGGGCATGAACCAGGGGGCGGTCGCGGGCGCGGGCATCGCCGCGCACCTGCACCAGCACGTGGTGCCGCGCTGGGGCGGCGACGCCAACTTCATGCCGGTGATCGGCCGCACCAAGGTGCTGCCGCAACTGCTGGCCGACACCCGCGAGATGCTGGCGAAGGTCTGGCCCGAGGTCGCCTGACGACCCCGGGCCGGTCGTCCTGCCCGGTCAGCGGGCGGCCACGGCCTCCTTGCGGACCGCGTCGGCCAGGTGCGACGGCATCGGCTCATGCCGCACGTACGTCCGGCTGAAGGTGCCCGCCCCGGACGTGATGGCGCGCAGCTCCACCGCGTACCGGATCAGCTCGGTCGCGGGCACCTCGGCCCGGACCAGGCTGTAGCCGGTCTCGTCCTCGTTCTCTGTGCCCATCGGGCGGCCCCGGCGGCCGGACAGGTCGCTCATCACCGCCCCGACGTACGCCTCCGGCACCCGCACCACGATCTCGTCGACCGGTTCGAGCAGGGTCATCTGGCCGGCCTCCGCGGCCTCCTTCAGTGCCATCGAGCCCGCCGTCTGGAACGCCGCGTCGGACGAGTCGACGCTGTGCGCCTTGCCGTCGAACAGGGTGACCCGCAGGTCGACCACGGGATAGCCGGCGACGAGGCCGCGTTCCAGCTGCGCGCGTACCCCCTTCTCCACCGACGGGATGTAGTTGTGCGGCACGGCGCCGCCCACCACCTTGTCGACGAACTCGAAGCCCCCGCCGCGCGGCAGCGGCTCGACCTCGATGTCGCAGACCGCGTACTGGCCATGACCACCGGACTGCTTGACGTGGCGGCCGTGGCCCTTGGCGGCCGCGCCGAACGTCTCCCGCAGCGAGACCTTGACCGGCTCGGTGTCCAGCTCGACGCCGCCCGCGCGCAACCGCTCCAGCACCACGTCGGCGTGTGACTCGCCCATGCACCACAGCACGAGCTGGTGGGTGTCGGCGTTGCGTTCCAGGCGCAGGGTCGGGTCGCCGGCGACCAGCCGGGCCAGGTTCTTGGCCAGGGCGTCCTCGTCCGAGCGGGATTTGGCCACGACGGCGATCGGCAGCAGCGGCTCCGGCATCCGCCACGGCGCCATGAGCAGCGGCTCGTCCTTGCCGGACAGGGTGTCGCCGGTCTCGGCGCTGCCCGACTTGGTGATCGCGCACAGGTCACCGGCGACGCACGAGGAGACCTCGCGCAGCTGGGCGCCGAGCGGCGAGTAGATGTGCGCGATGCGCTCGTCGGCGTCGTGGTCGGGGTGGCCGCGTTCGGCCATGCCGTGCCCGGAGACGTGCACGGTCTGCTCGGGACGCAGCGTGCCGGAGAAGACGCGGACCAGCGAGACACGCCCGACGTGCCGGTCGATGGTCGTCTTGACCACCTCGGCGACCAGCGGGCCGTCCGGGTCGCAGACCAGCGGCGTCCGCGGCGAACCGTCCACGCCGGTCACCGCGGGCAGGTCGTGTTCCAGCGGGGTCGGCGCGCTGGAGACCAGCGTGTCCAGCAGCGCGTCGAGACCGACGCCGGTCTGCGCGCACACCGGGATGACCGGGTAGAAGTGGCCGCGGGCCACCGCCTTCTCCAGGTCCGGGATCAGGACGTCCTGGCCGACCGTCTCGCCGCCGAGGTAACGGTCCATCAGGGTCTCGTCCTCGCTCTCGGCGATGATCCCCTCGATGAGCGCGTTGCGTTCCTCCTCGACCGGGGCGAGGTGCTCGGGTTCGGCGTCGCGCACCTGCGGCGGGTGGCCCGCCGAGTAGTCCAGCACCCGCAGCGTCACCAGGCCCAGCAGACCGGCGACCGACTGGCCGTCGTCGCCCAGCATCGGCTGGTAGAGCGGCATGACGTTGTCGCCGAACGCCTCCTGGCAGCGGTCCAGGGTGCCGTCGTAGTCGGCGCGCGGATGGTCGAGCCGGGTGATCGCCACGGCCCGGGGCATGCCCACCGCTGCGCATTCCTCCCAGAGCGCGGTGGTGGCGTCGTCCACGCCGTCCACCGCGGAGACGACGAAGAGCGCGGCGTCCGCGGCCCGCAGGCCGGCGCGCAGCTCCCCGACGAAGTCGGCGAATCCTGGGGTGTCCAGCAGGTTGATCTTGACGTCGTCGTGCACCAGCGGGGCACACGCGAGGGAGACGGACCGCTGTTGGCGTACGGCCGCCGGATCGTGATCGCACACCGTGGTGCCTTCGGTCACCGACCCCGGCCGGGGAATCGTGCCGGACGCGGCAAGGAGCGCCTCCGCCAGCGTCGTCTTCCCGGAACCGGAGTGGCCCACCAGCACCACGTTGCGCACTCTGCCGGGCTCGGTAACCACCGGCGCGGCAGCGCCGGCGAGCCCCCTCTCCGAAGTCTTCTGCGCCATGGCAGCGCACCTCCGTTTCAGAAGAGTTACGACGCTGTTCTTGGATCCCACACCCTGCGCAGTCGTGACCGCAACCCCCAGTAGTCACCGGCGACGCCACCATGACGATACGGCCAACGGGTGACCTGGGCCGTACCGTCGGCCGACGGCACGCCGTTATGGTGAGACGGCCATGGCAAAGATCTTCGGTGGAACCGCGCGTGCGGTCGTGTCGCACGTCGTCGACCCGACCGCCCGGTTCCTGCTGCGCCTCGGCGTCACCCCCAACGCGGTCACCGTGGCCGGCACCGTCGGCGTGCTCGTCGGCTCGACCGTCGCCGCCTTCGGACACATCTTCTGGGGCGTCTGGATCGTCACCGCCTGCGCGCTGACCGACGTGCTCGACGGCACGATGGCCCGGATGCGTGGTGGCGCCAGCAAGTTCGGGGCGCTGCTCGACTCGTCCATGGACCGCATCGCCGACGCGGCCGTGTTCGGCGCGGTCGCCTTCTATCTCGCCGAGCGCGGCAACCCGTACGGCGGGATGGTGGCCGCCCTGCTGTGCCTCGCCGCCGGCCAGATCGTCTCGTACGTGAAAGCCCGCGCGCAGAGCCTCGGCCTGGATGCCGACGTCGGCATCGCCGAACGCCTGGAGCGGCTGCTCATCGTCGGCGTCGGCGGCCTGCTCACCAGCGCCGGCCTGATCTGGGGCCTGCCCGCCGCGCTGTGGGTGCTGGCGGTGCTGTCCGTCATCACGGTGTTCCAGCGGCTCACCCACGCCGCCCGCTCGGCGCGGATCCCGGCCCCGTGAGCAAGACCGGGGACCGGCTCGCCGAGTTGGGGTACGCGGCGGGCTGGCGACTCGTGCGTGCCCTGCCGCAGCGCGCCGCCGCGGCGCTGTTCCGCGCCGGCGCCGACCGGGCGTACCGCGGCAACGGGCGCGGCACCCAGCGGCTGCGCCACAACCTGCGCCGTGTCGTCGGGCCGCAGCTGCCCGATACGGAGCTGGACGACCTCGTCCGGGCCGGGCTGCGCTCGTACGCCCGGTACTGGATGGAGGCGTTCCGGCTGCCGTCGCGCACCCCCGCCCAGCATCTCGACGGCTTCCGGCTGGCCGAGGTCGACGAACTGGCCGGGCTGCTGAACCAGGGCCGCGGGGCGGTCCTCGCGCTGCCGCACGTCGCCAACTGGGACGCCGCGGCCGCCTGGGTGTCCGCGAACGGCTGGAAGCTGGTCACCGTCGCGGAGCGACTCAAACCCGAGGGCGTGTTCCAGCGCTTCGTCGAGTACCGGGAGAAGCTCGGCATGGAGGTGCTGGCGCTGACCGGCGGCCAGCGCCCCCCGCTGGACGTGCTCGCCGAACGCGCCACCCAGGGGTACGCGGTGGCCCTGCTGGCCGACCGCGACCTGTCCGCGCGCGGCGTCGAGGTGGACTTCTTCGGCGGCCGCACCCGGATGCCCGCCGGCCCGGCCCTGGTGGCGCTGCGGACCGGCGCGCCACTGTACGCCGTGGACATGTGGTTCAGCCCGGAGCGCACAGAGGCCCGCATGCGCCGCATCCCGCTGCCCGGTCCGGACGAGGGTCCGCTGGACGCGCGGGTGAAGGTGGCCACCCAGCGGCTCGCCGACGCGTTCGCCGAGGGGATCGCCGCGCATCCGCAGGACTGGCACATGCTGCAGAAGCTGTGGCTGGACACGCCCGCGCGCACGGGCTCGGCCTGAGGCGGGCGGCGTGCGGATCGGGATCGTCTCCCCGTACTCGTTCGACGTGCCCGGTGGGGTGCAGAACCACATCATCGACCTGGCCGAGGCGCTGATCGAGCTGGGCCACTCCGTCAGCGTGCTGGCGCCCGCCGACGAGGACGCCGACCTGCCGCCGTACGTGGTGCCCGCGGGCCGGGCGGTGCCGCTGCCGTACAACGGGTCGGTGGCGCGGATCGCGTTCGGGCCGGTCTCCACCGCCCGGGTGCGGCGCTGGCTGTCCCGCGGCGAGTTCGACGTGCTGCACGTGCACGAGCCGATGGCGCTGAGCCTGTCGATGCTGGCCGTCCTGTCCGCCCGTGGTCCGGTGGTCGCGACGTTCCACACCGCGATGACCCGGTCCCGCGCGCTGTCGGTGGCCCAGGGCCTGCTCCAGCTCGTCGTCGAGAAGATCACCGCCCGGATCGCGGTGAGCGAACTGGCCCGCAAGGTGCAGGTCGAGCACCTGGGCGGCGGGGCCGTGGAGATCCCCAACGGGGTCGCGGTGGCCAAATTCGCCCACGCAGAACCGCTGCCCGGCTGGCCGGGCGACGGCGGTGCCCTGGGTTTCCTGGGCCGGTTCACCGAGCCGCGCAAGGGCTTCGGGATCCTGCGTACGGCGTTCGTCACCCTGGCCCGGCAGCGCCCCGGCCTGCGGCTGCTGGTCGCGGGCCCCGGCGACCGCGACGACCTGTACGACGACCTGCCCGCCGACCTGCACGACCGGGTCACGTTCCTCGGGCTGGTCTCCGAGGCCGACAAGGCGCGGATGCTGCGCAGCGTCGACGTGTACGTGGCACCGAACACCGGCGGCGAGTCGTTCGGCATGATCCTCACCGAGGCCATGGCGGCCGGGGCGGCCGTCGCGGCCAGCGACCTCGACGCCTTCCGCCGCGTCCTGGACGGCGGCCGCGCCGGGGCGCTGTTCCCCACCGGGGATGCTGCCGCGCTCGCCGAGGTCCTCGGCGGGCTGCTGGACGACCCCGCCCGCCGGGCGGACCTCGCCGCCTGTGCCCGCGAAGTGGTGCAGGCCTACGACTGGTCGACCGTGGCGCAACGGGTCCTGGAGGTCTACGCGACCGCCATCGAGGCGACCGACGGGCGGGTTTTCGACGCCGAGTGGGCGGAACCACCCCCCGCGCGCTGAGTACGGCGAGCGTTCCGGCACTACGATGCCCGGCATGTGGTGGGTCATGGGCATCGTCATGGCGGCTGCCCTGCTCTCGGGCTACCTGACCTGGACGGCGCACCGCGTCGAACGCGTACACGTCCGCGCCCGTTCCGCCCAGCGCGCCCTCGACGCCCATCTGCTGCGCCGTGCGGCGGCCGCCGCGGTGGTCGCGGAGGCCGCCGAGAACACGGAGCTGTACCTGGCCGCCCGGCTGGCCCTGGACGCCGCGCCGGGGGAGCGGGAAGCCGCCGAGAACGACCTGACCCGGCAACTGGAGTCGATCGACCTGACCGGCACCGACCCGGCCACCCACGCCCTGATCGTGCACAGCCGCCGGGTCGTACTGGCCCGTCAGGTGCACACCGACCAGGTCCGGGACGCGCTGACCGCCCGCCGTCGCCCGCTCGTACGAGTGCTGCGGATGGCCCGGCGCTACCCCCGGCCGCAGTACTTCGACATCGTCGACCCGTACACGACGATGTCGCGTCTCGCCCCGCCGGCCGTCGCCATCGAGGCCGGCTGACCGCGAATTGGCTCTGCGAAGCAGGCCACCGGGGTGTCGATTGGCCATCGGTGGCCTCAGGTGGCAGCTCTAGACTCGGACCGACAAACCCCGCCGTAAGGAGCCGATCTCCCGTGTCCGACAGCCAGCAGCCGACGCCCGTCACCGGTACCGCCCGCGTCAAGCGCGGCATGGCCGAGATGCTCAAGGGCGGCGTGATCATGGACGTGGTCACCCCCGAGCAGGCCAAGATCGCCGAAGACGCCGGTGCCGTCGCCGTGATGGCGCTCGAACGGGTCCCCGCCGACATCCGCGCCCAGGGCGGCGTGTCCCGGATGAGCGACCCCGACATGATCGACGGCATCATCAGCGCGGTCTCGATCCCCGTCATGGCCAAGGCCCGCATCGGCCACTTCGTCGAGGCCCGGGTGCTGCAGGCGCTCGGCGTCGACTACATCGACGAGTCCGAGGTGCTGACCCCCGCCGACTACGCCAACCACATCGACAAGTGGGCGTTCACCGTGCCGTTCGTCTGCGGCGCCACCAACCTCGGCGAGGCCCTGCGCCGGATCACCGAGGGCGCTGCCATGATCCGCTCGAAGGGCGAGGCCGGCACCGGCGACGTCTCCAACGCGGTCACCCACATGCGCACCATCCGCGCGGAGATCCGCCGCCTGCAGTCGCTGCCCGCCGACGAGCTGTACGTCGCCGCCAAGGAGCTCCAGGCCCCGTACGAGCTGGTCAAGGAGGTCGCCGAGGCGGGCAAGCTGCCGGTGGTGCTGTTCACCGCGGGCGGCATCGCCACCCCGGCCGATGCGGCCATGATGATGCAGCTCGGCGCCGAGGGCGTGTTCGTCGGCTCCGGCATCTTCAAGTCCGGCAACCCGGCCGAGCGGGCCGCCGCCATCGTCAAGGCGACCACGTTCCACGACGACCCGGACGTGGTCGCCAAGGTGTCCCGCGGTCTGGGCGAGGCCATGGTCGGCATCAACGTCGACGACATCCCCGTCCCGCACCGCCTCGCCGAGCGCGGCTGGTAATCCCCGGGCACCCACGCGGTCTCCGGGCCCCCTTCACGGGCCCGGGGACCGCTTTTGACGAGTTGGAGGACGACGTGACCATCGGGGTGCTGGCCCTGCAGGGCGACGTACGCGAACATGTGCGCGCGCTGACCGAGTGCGGCGCCGAGGCCCGGCCGGTGCGCCGGGTCGAGGAACTGGACGCGGTCGCCGCCCTGGTCATCCCCGGCGGGGAATCCACCACGATGAGCAACCTGGCGATCTCGTTCGGCCTGCTCGACCCGATCCGCAAGCGGATCGCCGACGGGATGCCCGTGTACGGCTCCTGCGCCGGCATGATCATGCTGGCCACGACCGTGCTGGACGGCCGGGCCGACCAGGAATCGTTCGCGGGCATCGACATGACCGTGCGGCGCAACGCGTTCGGCCGACAGGTCGACTCGTTCGAGGCGCCGGTCGCCATCGACGGCATCGCGGGCGGCGACTTCCACGCCGTCTTCATCCGCGCGCCGTGGGTGGAGAACATCGGCACGGAGGCGCGGGCGCTGGGCCGCGTCACGGCGGGACCGGCCGCCGGTAGGATTGTCGCGGTTCAGCAGGGAAACCTGCTCGCCACGGCCTTCCATCCCGAGTTGACCGGTGACCTGCGTGTCCACCGGCACTTCGTGGAGATGGTGAACAGCGCCGCAGACGACCGGTGAAGACGGAGGTTCCCCATGTCCGGCCACTCCAAGTGGGCGACGACCAAGCACAAGAAGGCCGTCATCGACGCCAAGCGCGGCAAGATGTTCGCCAAGCTGATCAAGAACATCGAGGTCGCGGCGCGCACCGGGGGCGGCGACCCGGCCGGTAACCCGACCCTCTACGACGCCATCCAGAAGGCGAAGAAGAGCTCCGTACCCAACGACAACATCGACCGCGCGGTCAAGCGCGGCTCCGGCCTGGAGGCCGGCGGCGCCGACTGGCAGACGATCATGTACGAGGGGTACGGCCCGAACGGCGTCGCCATCCTCATCGAGTGCCTCACGGACAACCGCAACCGCGCCGCCACCGAGGTGCGCACCGCGCTCACCCGCAACGGCGGCACCTTCGCCGACGCGGGCAGCGTGTCGTACCTGTTCAACCGCAAGGGCGTGGTCATCGTCCCGAAGGCGGGCCTGAGCGAGGACGACGTCATGCTGGCGGTCCTCGACGCCGGGGCCGAGGAGATCAACGACCTCGGCGACTCGTTCGAGGTGATCAGCGAGGCGGGCGAGCTGGTCGCGGTCCGCACCGCCCTGCAGGGCGCCGGCATCGAGTACGACTCGGCCGAGTCGTCGCTGGTGCCCACGATGACCGTGGAGGTCGACGAGGAGGCGGCGCGCAAGGTGTTCAAGCTCATCGACGTCCTGGAGGACTGCGACGACGTGCAGAACATCTTCGCCAACTTCGACGTGTCGGACGAGGTCATGGCGGCCATCGACGGGTGACACCGTGAGTGTCTGGCGGGGCTGGTGCTTCTGGGCACCGGCCCCGTTCGCGTATTCCGGGGTCACGGTGCGGGCACCGGGTTGCCGCCGAGGTGATACTTGTGCCATCACGGCGAGCGCTTCGCGCAGAGGTGAGCACGCAGGTGGTTGACCCGTGACAGCTGGTCTGGTGACCACTAGAGTGAGGGGGTGTTGGCCAGCATGCCGAGCATCATCCTGCCGCCCATCGAGGAACTTGACGTCGATGACCTCGCTTCTCTGCCCGAGGGATACCGCTACGAGCTGCACAACGGAAACCTCGTCATCATGACGCCGTCCATCTACTGGCATAAGTGGATGGCCCGGCGGCTCGTGGACATGCTCTGTGCCTCCGGCCTCGAGGCCCTCCAGGACACCGGCGTCCGTGGGGATCGGCCGCGCGACAACCGCATTCCCGACGTCGGTGTGCTGAGCGGTGACCTCGCCGAGGTCGCTGAGTACGCGAATCTTCCCGGCTCGGCCTTCCGCCTGATCGCCGAGGTCGTCTCGGAAAACTCCATGAACGGTGAGTACACCGACAAGGCCCAGTGGTACGCCGAGCGCGGCATCCCTGAGTACTGGATCGTCGATCGGACGCCCGACCGTGCGCGCGACGACGCCTTGGTGCACCTTCACCGCCTGGCGCTCTCGGGTGCCGCCGCGCCCGCCTACGTTCGCGAGCGCACCGTCCGGTTGTCCGAGCTCGAGCTGGAGTACAAAGCGAAGAGTGAGAATTCGTGACGGTGGCGGGCGGCCCACGGGTCTTGTCTCCTGCCCAGTTGCGGTGTCACAAGAGTGACCAGTGACATGTGTCCCCGTGACTAGTAGAGTCGGGAGGTGCAGCCGTGAGTGATTCACCGGAGGAGGCACCCATGACAGACCTGGCCGCCCGACCCGTCGCCGAACCGGGACTCGATGAGGAGTTACTGGCCGAGGCGCAGCGTCAGATCGCCGGCAATTCCCGCAATGCCACGCTGAACGAGGCGCTGCAGCGGATGGTGGACGAGGAGCGCGAGAAGCGCCGCGCCGCTCGCGAGCGCCTTCAGCATCTGGTCGACGAGGGGGCGCTCGACTTCAGCAAGCTGGACGCGGCGGACGAGTGAAGTACCTGGCCGACACGAGCGCTCTCGTCCGTCTCCTGCGCCGTCAGGTCGACCCGGCGTGGCACCGCCTCGAAGACCAGGTTCGGCTGGCGGTGTGCGAGCCCACCATCGCCGAGACGCTGCTCATCGCCGACAGCAAGAGATACGCCGAGACCGAACGCTCCATCACCGACCTGTACCTCGCCGTTCCGATCCCGGACGACGTCTGGGCTCTCACCGCCACGATTCGCCGGGAGTTGGCGCAGCACAGCGCCCATCAAGGGCTGTCCGTGGCCGATCTGGTCGTCGCGGCGACCGCCATCCGGATGCGGCTCACCCTCCTCCACGAGGACCGGGATTTCGAGACCGTGGAGCGGTACGTACCGGCACTCCAACAACACCGCATCAGCGTCCGCCCGGAGTGATCCATGGGGCCGTCAGGGGGCCGTGGTGGACAGGTGCGACATGATCTGGACGATGGTGCCCACGATCAGCACCACCGCCGCGGCCACCCGCCCCACCCGCCGCCAGCAGTACCGCTGGTACGCGTGCACCCACGCGATCCCGGCCTCCGCCACCGGCCGTGCGCTCACCCGGGCCGTCGGTCCCAGCAGCGGTGCCAGCCCCTGCGCCACGCTGGACGGCCGGGCCGCCGGGCGCCTGGCCGTCGCAACCGACGGCACGCTCGCCATCGGCATCGCCGTCGCGGGCGAAGCCACCGGGCGCACATCGACGGGATATGGCCGGTCCTCGCGCCACTGTTTCGCCCGGGACGCGAGCCGGCGCGACACGAAGTCCGCCGCCGCGTCGCCCCGGCGCAGCCGGGACCACCACCGCAGCCGCCGCCAGTGCCCCGCCACGTCGGCCAGCACGTCACCGGGGATCTGATTCGCGTACGGGTCGCCGTCCACCAGGCGCGCCGCGTCCCGGCGCAGCGCGGCGAGATGACCGGCCACGAAGTCCACGTAGTCGCTCGGCGGCTCCTCCGCCATCGGCGGGAACAGGTACGCCATGACGCCTCCCACCCCATCGTCGAGGCGTGTCGCTTCCTGGCACAAGAGGGAGTCGTACTAGGGTGTCGAACACACGTACGCCAGACATGGGGAGGTCGCGTAGTGCGGGTGCTCGGCATCGACCCGGGACTGACCCGGTGCGGCGTCGGCGTCGTCGAGGGTGTGCCGGGCCGGCCGTGCAAGCTGGTCGCCTACTACGTGGTCTACACCGAGCCCGACGAGGACATCGCGCTGCGCCTGCGGCACCTCGACGAGTCACTGGCGAAGCTGGTCGCGGAACACCAGCCGGAGAGCGTCGCGGTCGAGCGCGTGTTCAGCCAGCACAATGTCCGTACGGTCATGGGCACCGCGCAGGCGAGCGCGGTCGCCATCCTGGCCGGGGCCCGCGCCCGCCTGCCGGTCGAGACGTACACCCCGAGCGAGGTCAAGGCGGCCATCACCGGCTCCGGTACGGCCGGGAAGGCGCAGGTGACCAGCATGGTCACCCGGCTGCTCGGCCTGGACAAGCCGCCCCGGCCCGCCGACGCCGCCGACGCGCTCGCCCTGGCCATCTGCCACATCTGGCGCGGCGGCACCCGCGCCCGCATCGCCGCGGCGGCCCTGGCCGCCGCCCGCCGGACAGGAGCCCGACGATGATCGCCAGCGTCCGCGGTGTGGTGGCCACGATCGCCCCCGACAGCGCCGTCATCGAGGTCGGCGGGGTGGGCCTGGCGGTCCAGTGCGCCCCCGGCACGCTCGCCGGTCTCCGGGCCGGCGCGGAGGCGCGGCTGGCCACCAGCCTCGTCGTCCGCGAGGACTCGCTGACCCTGTACGGCTTCGCCGACGACGACGAGAAGCACCTGTTCGAGCTGCTGCAGACCGCCAGCGGGGTGGGCCCGCGGCTGGCGCAGGCCGTGCTGGCCGTGCACGCGCCCGACGCGGTGCGCCGGGCGGTGTCCGGTGGTGACATCGCCGCGCTGACCCGGGTGCCCGGCATCGGCAAGAAGGGCGCGGAACGCCTCGTGCTGGAGCTGCGCGACAAGATCGGTGTCGTGCCGCAGGCGGACGGCGCGGCGGGCGGGGTGCTGCGCGGCGATTGGCAGGAGCAGGTACGCCAGGGCGTCGTCGCGCTCGGCTGGTCCGCCGCCCAGGCCGACCAGGCCGTCGCCGCGATCGGTGAGACCGTCGACGGCGAGGTCCCGCCGGTGCCGGTGCTGCTGCGCCAGGCGATCCGGCTGCTCGGGCGGACCAGATGACCGGCGACGGCGTGGTCTCGCCGTACGTGGGGGATGAGGAGCTGGACGCCGAGGCCAGCGTCCGCCCGCGCCGGCTGGCCGAGTTCATCGCCCAGCATCGCGTCCGCGACCAGCTGGAGCTGCTGCTCAAGGGCGCGATGGGGCGCGGCACCCCACCCGACCACATCCTGCTGTCCGGCCCGCCCGGCCTCGGGAAGACGACCCTGGCCAACATCGTCGCCGCCGAGCTGGGTACGGGCATCCGCACCACCAGCGGCCCGGTGATCGAACGGTCCGGTGACCTCGCCGCGATCCTCACCAGCCTCGGCCCCGGCGATGTGCTGTTCATCGACGAGATCCACCGCATCGCCAAGCCCGCCGAGGAACTGCTGTACAGCGCGATGGAGGACTTCCGGGTCGACGTGGTGGTCGGCAAGGGGCCCGGCGCGACCGCGATCCCGCTGGACGTGGAGCCGTTCACGCTGGTGGGCGCGACCACCCGGGCCGGCCTGCTGTCCGGGCCGATGCGGGACCGGTTCGGCTTCGTGGCGCACCTCGACTTCTATTCGCCCGCCGACCTGGACGCGCTGTTGCACCGCTCCGCGCGGATCCTGGGGGTGCCGATCACCCCGGAGGGCGCAGCGGAGATCGCCGGGCGCTCGCGGGGCACCCCGCGGATCGCGAACCGGCTGCTGCGCCGGGTCCGCGACTACGCGGAGGTCCGCGCGGACGGCGTGGTCAACGAGGAGACGGCCCGGGCCGCGCTGGCCGTGTACGACGTCGACGAACTGGGCCTGGACCGGCTGGACCGGGCCGTGCTGCGGGCGCTCATCGAGTCGTTCCGGGGCGGGCCCGTGGGGTTGTCGACGCTGGCCGTGGCGGTCGGGGAGCAGGCGGACACCGTCGAGGAGGTGTGCGAGCCGTTCCTGGTCCGGGCCGGGTTGCTGGCGCGTACGCCGAGGGGGCGGGTGGCCACCGACGCGGGCTGGCGGCATCTGGGCAGGACTCCGCCCGCGGACGGGCGCGGCCTCGTGGCGGGCCAGCCGGAGTTGTTCGCTCGCGATGCCTGAGCCCCGGTGCCCTCGTAATGTGAACGTGACGTGTGCCGCGCGCAGTCTTCCCAGGAAGAGGGACTAAACTCGCCGCGGTTCTTACGGGATGTCTGTCTCGCCCCGTCGCGCACCAATGTGCCGCGCCGGAGGCTAATTGGAAGGCTCACTTCGTGATACTCGCAGCTGACCCCAAGGGTGGCGGCAGCTTCATGCCGCTGCTGCTGATCGCCCTGCTCTTCGGCGTCATGTATTTCATGATGATCCGCCCGCAGCAGAAGCGGCGCCGGGAGGCACAGGAGATGCAGTCCGCGCTCGGCCCGGGCGACCAGGTCGTGACGATCGGTGGGCTACACGGCACCGTGACCGCTGCGGACGACGAGGTGGTGACGATCGAGGCGTCTCCCGGCGTGGAGCTGCGGTTCGCACGCCCGGCCATCGCGCGGGTGGTCAAGCCCGAGGCGGCGGCCGAAACCGGGTCCGACGAGACCGACTCCGCGACCGCCGAGCCGGCCGACGACGCGCCGGTGACCGAGGAACCGATCCAGAGCCCGGTCGTCGAGACCCGCAAGAACAAGGACTGATCGCTCAACTTCGATGGCGGGATGTCCGGGTCGGGGAGACCGGGCAGCCCGCCGTTGTGAATAATCGTCGCCGGGTGGATCGTCCGGTTTGACGCGGCTGCCCCTGCACCACATCCGTCGTCGCCGCGAGCCTGCGGCGGCCGTACCGTACGAGGAGACCGAACGCCGTGGCCCGACCACCACAGGGACAGATGCATCCCGGGCGGCAACTCGCCGTGCTCGGCCTGGTCTTCGTCGTCCTGTACCTGCTCGTCTTCTTCGGCGCGGGTGCGAAGGGCAGCGTCCACGACCGGTTGCAGCCGAAGCTCGGCCTCGACCTCGTCGGCGGTACGCAGGTGACGTACCAGGCCTCGCTGCTGGCAAACGGCCAGGTGCCGTCGCGGCAGAGCATGGAGCAGGCCAAGGAGATCATGGAGAGCCGGGTCAACGCGCTCGGCGTCTCCGAGGCCGAGGTCGTCATCGAGGGTGACCGCAACATCGTGGTCTCCGTCGCGGGCAAGGAAGCCGACCAGCTCAAGGACATCGGCCAGGCCGCGCAGATGCGCTTCCGCAAGGTCCTCAAGGCCACGAACGACGTGAGCGCGGCGGCGTTGAACCCGCCGTCGGCCGCCCCCAGCGCCGCACCCAGCGGCAGCGCGAAGCCGTCCGCGCCGGGCAACTCCAAGGCGCCGAAGGTCACCGGCACCGGCCAGCCGACCGCCAACCCGAGCGGTGGCCAGGGCGGCGGCGAGCAGGCGCCGAGCGCGAGCCCGAGCGCACCGGCCCCGACCGCGACCGCCGCGACCGTCGCGGCCACCCCGGTGCCGACGGCGTCCTCGCCCGCCACGGTCGGCGCACCGGCCCCCACGCGTGCGGACGTGGAGAAGAAGGTCGGCCCCCAGGCATGGGCGGCCGCCAGCAAGCTGACCGAACCGCCGGACCTGTCGGCGAACCCGCGGCTGGCGAAGCAGCTCGCCCCGTTCGCGACGCTCGACGGCGCCGAGATCAACGCGCTGACCCCGGAGATGCAGTACAACGTGCCGACGATCAGCTGCAAGCAGCTGCAGGGACGGCCGAACGGGGCGATCGACGACCCGGCGATCAAGGTCACCGCCTGCGACCTCAACGGTCGGAAGATGTTCCTGGACGTCGCCAAGGTGCTCGGCACCGACATCGACACGGCCAGCCCGCAGTACGACCAGCAGCAGGGCCAGTGGGTCGTCTCCCTGGACTTCACCACGGCGGGCCAGCAGAAGTGGGCCGACCTGACGCGCGAGGCGTTCAACAAGACCGCCAACGACGGGTGTGAGACCGCGGCCCAGGGGCTCGGCGGGGACGGTCAGCACTGCCACGTCGCGGTGGTGCTGGACAAGACCGTCATCTCGGCACCGGAGATCCAGGGCGTGCTCACCGGCCAGTCCCAGATCACCGGCGACTTCACCGCGAAGTCGGCCCGCCAGCTGGCCGACCAGATCCAGTACGGCGCCCTGCCTGTCACGTTCACCGCGGGTGAGGCCATGACGGTCTCCCCGACGCTGGGCACCGCGCAGCTCAAGGCCGGTCTGCTGGCCGCCGCGATCGGCATGGCACTGGTGGCGATCTACGCGTTCTTCTACTACCGCCTGCTCGGCACGGTGATCTTCCTGAGCCTGATCCTCTCCGGCGTCCTGACCTACGGTGCCCTGGTGTTCCTGGGCCGGGCGACCGGATTCACGCTGACCCTCGCGGGCATCGCGGGCTTCATCGTGTCACTCGGTGTGGCGGCGGACTCGTTCGTCATCTACTTCGAGCGCCTCAAGGACGAGATTCACGAGGGTCGCAGTCCGCGCAGCGCGGTCCCGCGTGCCTGGGTGCGTGCGCGGCGTACCATCATCAGCGCCAACACGATCACGATCATGGCGGCAGTGGTGCTGTACGTCGTGTCGATCGGCGCGGTGAAGGGCTTCGCAGCCGCACTCGGCCTCGCCACGATCATCGACCTGATGGTGGTGTTCCTGTTCCGCCACCCGATCATGACGATGTTCGCCAACACCAAGGCGTTCCTGTCGCCTCGCGTCAGCGGCCTCGGCCGGGTCCTTCCGGCCCGGACGAAGTCCGACGAGTCGGCGCCCCGCACGTCGCGCGCGAAGGAGGCATGAGATGGCCAAGACCGGCGGCTTCGCCTATCGCCTGTACCGGGGCGAGGCAAACCTCAACATCATCGGGCGCCGTAAGACCTGGTTCCTGACCGCGGCCCTGCTCACGCTCGTCGCGATCGGCAGCTTCATCTTCCGCGGCTTCGAGCTGGGCATCGAGTTCGAGGGCGGCACGGCGTTCAACGTTCCGGCCACCGCCCAGGGACACGAGCTGACCCAGACCGAGGTCCAGGACGCGGTGTCGAAGGCGGTCCAGTCCGTCGTCCCCGGAGCCACCACCGGCGCGGCGCAGAAGGTCGGCCGTAACGGCGGCAAGGACCAGAGCTACACCGTCCGCGCGCCCGTGATGACCACGCAGCAGGCGGCGGCCGTCAAGGCCACCATCGTGTCCGATCTCAAGGTCGACGCCAGCCACGTCAGTGACAGCCAGGTCTCCGCGGCCTGGGGTGGCGCGGTCACCCGGCAGGCACTCATCGGTCTGGCCGTCTTCCTCGTCCTGGTGATGGGCTATCTCGTCATCCGCTTCGAGTGGCGGATGGCCGTGGCCGCGGTCTCGTCGCTGCTGCTCGACCTGGTCCTCACCGCGGGCGTCTACTCCCTGATCGGCTTCGAGGTCACCCCGTCCACGGTGATCGGCTTCCTCACCATCCTCGGCTTCTCCCTGTACGACGTCGTCGTCGTGTTCGACAAGGTGCAGGAGAACACCCGCGGTATCACGGCGGGCAGCTCGCAGACCTACGGCGAGGCCACCAACCTGGCGGTCAACCAGACGCTGATGCGCTCGATCAACACCGGCCTGGTGGCGCTGCTGCCGGTCGGCGGTCTGCTGTTCATCGGCGCCGGCCTGCTGGGCGCGGGCACCCTCAAGGACCTCGGCCTGGTGCTGTTCGTCGGCATGGGCATCGGCGTGGCCGCCTCGATCCTGTTCGCGGCGCCGCTGCTGTCCTGGCTGAAGGACCAGGACCCGCGGATCAAGGCGCACACCGCCCGGGTGCTGAGCCGCCGCGCCAGCGGCCGCCCGGAGGGCACGGCCAAGCGGGCGGAGGCCACCTCCGCCGAGAACGCGCCGGCGCTGGCCGGTTCGTCGCCCCGTCCGGGGGCCCGCCCGGCCGCCAAGCGCACCTCGCGCGGCGGCCGTCCCGGCGCGACGGGCAACCGGCCCGGCGGTGGCGGCAAGCGCCGCTGACCGACCCAGCGCCGCCCGCACGTCCCGAACGGCCCGCCACCCGCACCGGTGGTGGGCCGTTCGGCCGTCGATAGGCTGAGCGGGTGACTGAGACCGCAGCGGTACGCGGGGACAGCGGGCGGCTGGCCGCCGAGCTGGTCGCCAGCCGGGTGCTCGACGTGCCCGACTTCCCGAAGCCCGGCATCATGTTCAAGGACCTCATGCCGCTGTTCGCCGACGGGCCGGTGTTCCGGCAGGTCATCGACCAGATCGTCGAGCACCACGGCGCGAGCGCGTTCGACGTGGTCGCGGGCGTGGAGGCGCGCGGGTTCGTGGTGGCGGCGGCCATCGCCTACGCGACGGGCACCGGCGTGGTGCCGGTGCGCAAGGCCGGCAAGCTGCCCCGCCGCGCCCTGTCCGCCACATACGCGCTGGAGTACGGCGAGGCCACCCTCGAAGTGCACGAGGACGCGTTCATCGCCGGGCAGCGGGTCCTCGTGGTCGACGACGTACTGGCCACGGGTGGCACCGCCACGGCGGCCCTGGAGCTGGTGGAGCAGGCGGGCGGCACGGTCGCGGGCTTCACCGTGCTGCTCGAACTCGGGTTCCTGGACGGCCGGCAACGGCTGGCCCCGCGTACGGTCCATGCGGTCCTGACCGTTTGATCCGTTTGACCCCCGCCAGGTGACCCCTTTCGGAGTTCAGGCCCGGCCACGGGGTATGAAGTGCCGGGTAGGATGACGTTTCCAACCAGGTGAGCAACGGTCTTCCTGGCGGTGAAGGAGCCCTCTGGCCGACTTCGGCCGGCGGGTTCCCTGGCGATGGTGTGAGGAGGCCGGTGTCCAGCGACGTCGCTCCTCCGGTGAAGGGCGCGGTGCAGCCGACCGACAGCTCACAGCCCGGCGCGGACGCGCAATCGGCGGCCGCGGCGGAGTCCGCGCGCCCCGGCACACCGGCAGCGGCGGACGCGGCGAATCCCGACCTCGCGCAGCCCAACGGCGGCCCGCCGACGGCGGAGCGCACGACCAGGTCCCGCTCCGGCAGCCGTCCGGCCGATCCCACGCCGCCGCCCGCGGCTGACCGCTCAGCCAAGGCACCGCCCACGGCTGCCGCTACCACGCCCTCCGAGGCTCCCACCGCCAAGCCCACGCCCCCGAAATCAGGATCTCCCAAGGCCGCGTCGCCCAAGGGCGAGGGGCCCGCCGCGTCGCCCAAGGGCGAGGGGCCTGCCGCGTCCCTCAAGGGCGAGGGGCCCAAGGCGGCGCCGGCCAAGGATGAGTCGGCCACGGCCGCTTCGCCCAAGGATGAGTCGGCCACGGCCGCTTCGCCCAAGGAGGGGACTGCCAAGGCCGCGTCGGCCAAGGAGGCGGCCGACGGCGCGCCGCCCAAGGATGTGGCTTCCAAGGCCCCCAAGGAGGCGGTCAAGGGCGCGGCGCCCGGGAGCGGCGCAGCACCGGGGAGTGAGGCGGCCAAGGCCGCGCCAGCCAAGGCCGCGCCGGCCAAGACTGCGCCGGCCAAGACCGCGCCGGCCAAGACTGCGCCGGCCAAGGCCGTGTCGCCCGCATCGCCTCCCGGGGGTGCGTCGAAGGGCGAGGCGCCCAAGGGTGGCGAGGCGACCGCCCGCGCCGCCCGCGCTCCGGCCACCACCGTGCGGCCGGGAGCGCCCGGTCGCACGGCCGCGCGCCCGGCCGGCACCGACCCCGAGGCGACGCAACCGCTGGCGGCCGCCGACGACCCGGCCGCCCCGCTCGGCGCCCTGGCCAGCGCCCCGACCGGCCGCCGGGTCCGGGCGCGGCTCGCCCGGTTCAACGCCCCGTGGCAGAGCACCCAGGTCAGCGAGGTCCTCGAACCGCTGATCGCTACCCACCGCGCCAGCCACCCGAAAGCGGACATCCGGGCGTTGCAGCGCGCGTTCGACGTGGCGGCCCGCTGGCACTCGGGGCAGTACCGCAAGTCGGGTGACCCGTACATCACGCATCCGCTGGCGGTCGCGACGATCCTGGCAAACCTCGGCATGGACACCACCACGCTGGTGGCCGCGCTGCTGCACGACACGATCGAGGACACGGCGTACTCGCTGGAGCAGATGAAGACCGACTTCGGCGCCGAGGTGGGGCTGCTCGTCGACGGCGTGACAAAGCTCGACCGGGTGAAGCTGGGCGACGCGGCGAAGGCCGAGACGATCCGCAAGATGGTCGTGGCCATGGCCAAGGACCCCCGGGTGCTGGTCATCAAGCTGGCCGACCGGCTGCACAACATGCGTACGCTGACCTTCCTGCCCCGCGCCAAGCAGGAGCAGAAGGCAAAGGAGACGCTGGAGATCCTCGCCCCGCTGGCCCACCGCCTCGGTATGAACACGATCAAGTGGGAGCTGGAGGACCTCGCGTTCGGGACGCTGTTCCCGAAGCGGTTCGAGGAGATCAACCGGCTGATCGGCGAGCACCAGCCGCAGCGCGAGGCGCTGCTGCGCCAGGTCACCCAGCGGGTCCAGCTCGACCTGAAGTCCGCGAAGATCAAGGCGGAGGTCACCGGCCGCCCGAAGCACCTGTACTCGATCTACCAGAAGATGATCGTGCGGGGCCGCGACTTCAACGACATCTACGACCTGGTCGGCGTGCGCATCCTGGTGGACACGGTCCGCGACTGCTACGCGGCCCTCGGCGTCATCCACGCGAACTGGCAGCCCGTGCCGGGCCGGTTCAAGGACTACATCGCGATGCCGAAGTTCAACATGTACCAGTCGCTGCACACGACGGTCATCGGTCCCACCGGCAAGCCGGTCGAGATGCAGATCCGTACGTTCGCGATGCACCGCACCGCCGAGTTCGGCATCGCCGCGCACTGGAAGTACAAGGAGCAGAAGGGCGCCACGATCGTGGGCCCGCCCGCGCACATCGACGAGATGACGTGGTTGCGCCAGTTACTTGACTGGCAGCGGGAGGCCAGCGACCCGAGCGAGTTCCTCGACGCGTTGCGCTTCGACCTGTCCAGCCAGGAGGTGTACGTCTTCACCCCCAAGGGCGACGTCATCCCGCTGCCCACCGGCTCCACCCCGGTCGACTTCGCGTACGCGGTGCACACAGAGGTCGGACACAAGTGCATCGGCGCCCGGGTCAACGGCAAGCTGGTGCCGCTGGAGTCCACTCTGTCCAACGGCGACGTCATCGAGATCTTCACCTCGAAGTCGTCGTCGGCCGGCCCGACCCAGGACTGGCTCGGTTTCGTCAAGAGCCCCCGCGCCCGTACGAAGATCCGGCAGTACTTCAACAAGGAGCGCCGCGAAGAAGCGATAGAGGTCGGCAAGGAAGCCATCGTCAAGGCGATGCGCAAGCAGGGCCTGCCCCTGCAGCGGATGCTGACCAGCGAGAACCTGACCACCATCGCCCGCGACCTGCACCTGGCCGACGTGGCGTCGCTGTACGCGGCGGTCGGCGAGAGCACGGTGTCGGCGCAGTCGGTGGTGCAGAAGCTCGTCGCCGGGTTCGGCGGCGAGGAGGGCGCGGTCGAGGACATCGCCGAGACGGCCGTGGCGACCCGCCCGCCGCGTACCCGGGGCAGCGCGCAGGACCCCGGCGTCGTGGTCAAGGGCGTCAGCGACGTGTGGGTGAAGCTGGCCCGCTGCTGCACTCCCGTGCCGGGCGACACCGTCTTCGGGTTCGTCACCCGTTCCGGCGGGGTCAGCGTGCACCGTGAGGACTGCGCGAACGCGGAGGACCTGCGGATGCAGCGCGAGCGGGTCGTCGAGGTGAGCTGGAAGCCGACCAGCGCGTCGACGTTCCTCGTCGCCATCCAGGTGGAGGCGCTCGACCGGCACAAGCTGCTGGCGGACGTGACGCGGGTGCTGTCGGAGGAGCGGGTGAACATCCTGTCCGCGACGGTCACCACCACCCGGGACCGGGTGGCGGTCAGCCGGTTCACCTTCGAGATGGCCGACCCGAAGCACCTGGGCCACCTGGTCGCCGCGGTGCGCAAGGTGGACGGTGTGTTCGACGCGTACCGGGTCACCTCGGGCGCCTGACGGACCAACGAGAAAGGGCGCGGACCGTGGTCCGCGCCCTTTCTTCGTGTACGGGTCAGCTCGGGCTGACCGTCAACGACTTGATGATCGTCTCCATCTTCGGGTGCCCGCCGCCCGCCTGGGCCTTGAACGCGCCGTCGTCGCCCGCCGCGACGACCTTCTTGACGATGTCCAGGCCGGTGTCGAGCTTGCCGACCAGGGTGTAGTTCGGCGGCAGCTTCGTGTCCTCCGCGGTGAGGAAGAACTGGCTGCCCGAGCTGTTGGGCTGCCCGGTGTTGGCCATCGCGATCGAGCCCGCCGGGTACGGGTTGCTCTGGCCCGTGGGCAGGTTCTCCTCGGCCATGGTGTAGCTCGGGCCGCCCGTGCCGTCGGTCGGCCGGTACCCCTTGCCCTTCGCGAACGGGTCACCGCACTGCAGCACCCGGAAGCTCTGCTCGTTGACCACCCGGTGGCACTTGGTGTCGTTCCAGAAGTTCTTGCTGCCCAGGTGCTGGAAGCTGGCCGCCGTGCACGGCACCTTGCTCAGGTCGAGCTTCGCCGTCATCTTGCCCAGGTTGGTGTCGATCGTCATGACACTGGTGCCGGTGTTCGGCACGTTGGGCGGGGGAGTGCCGACGTCCTTGACCTTGCCGCCACCGGCCGGCACCGGCGTCCACGTGCAGGCGACCGTACCCGCCGGCGGGGCGCCCGCCGAGGACGTCGACTTCTTGTCGTCGTCGCGCAGGGCGTAGGTGATCCACACGGCGGCACCGGCGATGAGGACGACCGCGGCGGCCGACCCGATGATGGCCTGGCGCTGGCGCCGCTTCTTGGCGGCCGTCGCGCGTTCGGCCATCTCCTTCTCGAGCCGGGCCCGCGCCGCCGCGCGCTGCCGGTCCTTGATCGACGACACGGTCTTCCTCCTGTATGCCTCGGTGCGGTGAGGGTGGTCAGGACTGGCTGCTGGTGCTGGGCGCCGGGGTGGCGCCGGTCGCGGCGGAGACTGTCACGCTCTGCACAACGATCTTGTCCTTCGGCTTGACCTTGGCGCCGGAGCCATTGTCCACGACCGGGATGCGTCCGATCGCCGCCACGGTGTCCATGCCGTCGGTGACATGGCCGACGATCGAGTACTGCGGGGTCTTCGGGCTGAAGTCCTTGAAGAAGATCAGGAACTGGCTGCCGTTGGTGCCCGGCGGGTTGCCGATCATGGCGACCGTGCCCTTCGGGTACACCGGGGCGATCCTCGGCGGAACCTTCGCCGACGGGCTCGGCGCCGGGGTGGGCGGCGCGGTCGGCAGGTTCTCGTCGTAGAAGCTGTACGTCGGGCCGCCCTGACCCGTACCGGTCGGGTCGCCGCAGCGCACCGCGCCGTCGGCGGTGAGCTCGTGGCACTGGGTGTTGTCGAAGAACTTCTTGCCCGACAGGTAGCTGAAGCTGGCCGCGCTGCACGGCGCGGTGGTCGCGTCGAGCGACACGACGATCGGCTTGCCCTGGTTGGTGGTGATCGTCATCGTCTGGGTGCCGGACGTCGGAATGCCCTTGGTGGGCGGCATGCCGACGTCCTTGAGGCTGGTGTTGCTCGCCGCGCTCTGCGGGGTCCACACGCACACGTCGGAGCTGGCCACGTCGGGGGTGTCGGTGTCGTCGTCGCTGTCGAACGCGCCGCCCAGCCAGGCCACCCCGCCGACGATGAGCAGCAGCCCGACGGCGGCGCCCACGCCGGCCTGGATGCGCCGGCGGCGCTGCAGCTTCGAGGCCCGGCGCGCCTGCTGCCGGTCGAGCTTGGCCCGCGCCAGTTTCCGCTGCCGGTCCTTGCTGGATGCCACCGAGTGTTTCCTTCCTCATCCCGTCGCGGTGCGCGCCCCACCCGGCGCGCCCCGGCCGGTTGCGGCGAGTGCGCGATGCCACACGCCCGCAAGAGTGTACGGGTAACTCCTGAGAATGTGGTGTGCGAGGTTCCGTCACGGTGTGTACGGTGTGGCGGCCTGTCCCCAGCGGGCCCGGTGCACCGCCGGGGCGCCCGTGCCGCACGGTAGGCTCGCGGGGCGATACCGACCGTGCGAGAGGGGTGCCCCGTGTTCGTCACCGGCTTCGAGGCCGAGGCGTTCGGCACCAACTGCTACGTGCTGGCCGCCGGTCCGGGGGAGCAGTGCCTGATCGTCGACCCGGGCATCGGCGTGCTGGACCGGCTCGACGAGGTGATCGCGAAGCACCGGCTGCACCCCGCCGCCGTGCTGCTGACCCACGGCCACCTGGATCACACCTTCTCCGTGGCGCCCGTGTGCGGCGCCCGCGGCATCACGGCGTACGTGCACCCGGCCGACCGGGAGCTGCTGGCCGATCCCGCCAAGGGGCTGAGCGTCGACCTGGCCGCCCTGTTCGGCGGCCGCCTGCCGTACTCCGAGCCCGACGACGTCGCCGAGCTGACCGACGGCGGCACCCTCACCATCGCGGGTATCGAGATCACGGTCGACCACGCGCCCGGCCATACCGGCGGGTCGGTGCTGTTCCGGCTGCCCGGCGCCGGCACGGAGTGGGACGCAGACGAGGTCTGCCTCTCCGGTGACGTGCTGTTCGCCGGCTCCATCGGGCGCACCGACCTGCCGGGCGGCGACACGGCGACGATGATGGCCAGCCTGCGGGACAAGATCCTGCCACTGGCCGACGACACCGTCGTGCTGCCCGGCCACGGACCGGCAACGACCATCGGCCGCGAGCGCGCCTCGAACCCGTACCTGCGGGAACTGACCGGCGCGCCCCGCCGCGGCCTCTGACCCGCTTACGGAGAGACAGTGCCCATTTCCGGCTTCCCCGAGTGGCTGCCGTCCCAGCGCATGATCGAGCAGTACGTGCTGGACAAGATCCGCGCCACCTTCGAGCTGTACGGCTTCGCCCCGCTGGAGACCCGCGCGGTCGAGCCGCTGGACCAGTTGCTGCGCAAGGGCGAGACCTCCAAGGAGGTGTACGTCCTGCGCCGCCTGCAGGAGGACCCGGCCGCGCCCGGCGGCGACGACGCGCTCGGCCTGCACTTCGACCTGACCGTGCCGTTCGCCCGCTTCGTGCTGGAGAACGCGGGCAAGCTGCAGTTCCCGTTCCGCCGCTACCAGATCCAGAAGGTGTGGCGCGGCGAGCGCCCGCAGGAGGGCCGGTACCGGGAGTTCCTGCAGGCCGACATCGACGTGGTGGACCGCGACACGCTGCCGTTCCACTACGACACGGAGATGCCGCTGGTGATCGGCGACGTGTTCGCCGCCCTGCCGATCCCGCCCGCCCGGATCCTGGTGAACAACCGCAAGGTGTGCGAGGGCTTCTACCGCGGCCTCGGCCTGGCCGACACCGAGCAGGTGCTGCGTACGGTCGACAAGCTCGACAAGATCGGCCCCGACAAGGTGGCCGCGCTGCTGGTCGAGACCGCAGGGGCGACCGACGCGCAGGCCGCCGCGTGCCTGAAGCTGGCGGAGATCAGCGCCTCGGACGCCTCGTTCGTCGACGCGGTGCGCGCCCTCGGCGTCGACGACCCGCTGCTCGATGAGGGCCTCGCCGAACTCCTCCGGGTGGTCGAGACCGCCGCGGAGCACGCCCCCGGCCTGGTCGTGGCGGACCTGAAGATCGCCCGCGGCCTCGACTACTACACCGGCACGGTGTACGAGACCCAGCTGCAGGGCTACGAGCAGTTCGGCTCGATCTGCTCCGGCGGCCGCTACGACAACCTCGCCACCGCCGGGACGGAACGCTTCCCCGGCGTCGGCATCTCCATCGGCGTGTCCCGGATGCTCGGCCTGCTGTTCGGCCGCGACGCGCTGGCGGTGTCCCGGCCCGTGCCCACGTGCGTGGTGGTGGCGTTGCCGAACGAGGAGCTGCGGCCCGCCTGCGACCGGATCGCGACCGCGTTGCGCCGTCGCGGCATCGCCACCGAGGTGGCGCCGACGGCCGCGAAGTTCGGCAAGCAGATCCGCTTCGCCGAGCGCCGCGGAGTGCCGTACGTGTGGTTCCCCGGTGTGGACGGAGCCGCGGACTCGGTCAAGGACATCCGCTCCGGTGCCCAGGTCGACGCGGACGCGGCGACGTGGGAGCCACCGGCCGCCGACCGGCACGCGCTGGTCAGCGCGGGCTAACCGAGCGCGTCGAGGAACTCCTCGATCGCCGTGGCCACGGTGCCGAGCGCATCGGTGTAGCGGCGCAGCGGGCCGGGTACGCGCAGACCGTGGTCGCCGTCCACGACGGTGACCACGGTCTTGCCCGTCGCCTGCGCGGCCTCGGGCACCCAGGCGAAGTCGGCGGTGCCGCCGATCAGCAGTGCCGGCGCGGGATTGCGGCCGATCGCGGCGACGACCTCGTCGGCGGTGAGCACCGGGGTCAGCCACACCGCCGGCAGCCCGCGCTCGGCCACCAGGGCGGCTGCCCAGCAGCCCAGTGACTTGGCGATCACCACCGGCCGGGCGTGCGGCGCGGCCCGGTGGGCCCGGTGCAGGGCCGCGTCCACATGCGCCCGGACGAACGGCTCGGGGCCGACGTCCAGCAGCCCGGACGGGACGGTCCAGGAGATCGTCTCGATGTGTGCCCGCCGGTCCCGCAGCGCGCGGTCGGCGAGGTCGAGCAGCGGAGCCTGTGCGGTGTATGCACGGCCCGGCACGACGATTCCGGTGAGCATGGCGCGACCCTACCGGCGGCTCTGCCGGGTCGGAGGTCCCGGCCGGGCGAGGCGGTGGCCTCTGGGGCAGCTGCGGTCGACGGGGCAGCGTGGACGGTGTGAAGGCACACCGCATTCCCGCAACCGGTGGTGTCCCGGCGGTGTCCGGCCGGTCCCACGCGGAATCCTCGGCGGGTGACGGCCACCCCGGCTGGCCGCTGAGGGCTGTGGTCGAGGCGGCCACGATGGCGCCGTCGCTGCACAACAGTCAGCCGTGGCGGTTCGAGGTACGCGACGGCGGGGTCGACGTCTTCGCCGACCACACCCGGCAGCTGGAGGTTCTCGACCCGGCGGGGCGAGAGTTGCTGATCAGCTGCGGCGCGGCCGTGTTCACCCTGCGCCTGGCGATGCGGGCGCAGGGGGCGGTGCCCCGGACCCGGCTGCTGCTGGCCGACGGCGACCCCGCCGATCGCCCGGTCGCGCGCGTGGAGCCCGGACGGGCGGCCGCCGCTGGTGCGCAGGTCACGGCGCTCGCCGCGGCCATTGCCCGGCGCCACACCAACCGGTGGCCGTTCGCGGCCACGGTCGTACCGTCCGATGTGGTCGAGCAGCTCGTGCAGGCGGCGGCGTTCGAGGGGGCGGTGCTGACTGTTGCGAACGCCTCGGCCCGCACTGCGATCCTCGGTCTGACCAGGGCGGCCGAGCGGCGGCTGCGCCGCGATCACGGCTACCGCGCCGAGCTGGGCCGGTGGACCCGGCCGGGTCTGCGGCGTACGGATGGGATACCGCCGTCGGCGATCGGCCCGTGGGATGCGCTGGAGACCATGCCGATCCGCGACTTCGGACTCGTGCACCCGGCGCTGCTGCGCCGCGCGGAGCGCTTCGAGCCGTACCCGATGATCCTGGTGCTCGCGACCCGGGGTGACGACCGCCGCGACTGGCTCGCCGCGGGCCAGGCCCTGCAGCGGGTCCTGCTGGTGGCCACCGCGAACGGCCTGGCCACGACGCCGATCAGCCAGCCGGTGGAACTGCCCGCGGTCCGCGCGGTGCTCACGGACACGCCCGGTGGCGTCTGGGCCCAGATGGTGATCAGGATCGGGTACGGGCCCGCGGCGCAGGCCACGCCACGGCGCCCGCTGGCCGAGGTGCTGCGCGGCGCCTGATCAGGCGGCGGGGGTCGCCTCGAAGAGGAGACAGCTGGACGTGGCGTGGGCGACCAGGCGGCCCTCGGCGTCGGTCATCCGGGCCTGCGCGTACGCGGTGCGGCGGCCGCGCTGGATCACGGTCCCCTCGCAGCGTAGCCGCCCGGAGGCCACCGTGACCGGGCGCAGGAACTTCACGTTGAGGTCCTGCGTCGTGTAACCGAGCCCGGACGGCAGGGTGCTGTGCACGGCGCAGGCGGCGGCGCTGTCGAGCAGGGTGGACAGCACGCCACCGTGCACGGTGCCGAGCGGGTTGTAGTGGAACTCCTGCGGTCGCAGGTAGAAGGTGACCCGGCCCTGCTCCACCTCCATGCCGGACATGTCGAGCAGCTCCATGACCGGGGGTGGCGGCAGCTCGCCCGCGGCGATGCGCCGGAGCAGTTCCAGACCGTCGCTGCGGCCCAGCAGGTGGGCGTGGCGGGCGGGGTCGGTCCAGGTGAACGTGCGGGCGCGCACGCCGTCCTCTGCTGTGGCGGCCCCGAGATCGTCGGTGGCGTTCTGGGTCTGCGTCATGGACGCAGCTTGGCACCGGTTGCTGCATCTGTCAAACAGACCTAGCCTGGCGGTATGACGCCCGCCACCGCGCACCCCGAGGCCCTCGATTACAGCGCCGACGTCTGCACGATCGGCCGTGCCATGGCGGTCCTCGGCGAGCGATGGACCGTCGTGGTGCTGCGTGAGGTCTTCATCGGCAACCGGCGCTTCGACGACATGCGCGCGCGTACCGGCATTCCGCGCCAGGTCCTGACCAACCGGCTGGCCACCCTGGTCGCGAGCGGGCTGCTGCGCCGCGAGCCGTACCGGGAGCCGGGTGCCCGGGTGCGTCACGAGTACCGGCTCACCGGGAAGGGGCTCGATCTGTACCCCGTACTGATCGCGGTGCGCGAGTGGGGCGACCGGTACCTGGCCGAACCGGACGGACCGCCGCTGGTCATGGAGCACCGGGGCTGCGGCGCCCCGGTGCACGGCGAGTTGCGCTGCGCCGAGGGCCACCACGTCGACCAGTACCGCGACATCATGCCGCGCCCCGGCCCGGGGGCCCGGCGGCGCTGACCCGGGCGCACGTCCGGCCCTGCAGAGAGGCCGCCGGTCACTCGGCGCCCTCGGCCATCCCGATCATCGGGAGGCTGACCAGATTAGCGGGATGTTTCGGAATTGTTCCGATTAACCTCAGGGATGGTTCCACTCTGGTCCCGGCCGGCTGAGGAGGCGTGCGGTGAAGATCCTGAGCGTCCGCCCGCTGCGCGGACCCAATGTGTACCTCTCCCGGCCCGTCGTCGTCGCTCGCCTGCGCCCGGACGAGCTGGCCGGACAGGAGACCACCGACCTCGCCGGCTTCCCCGAGCGGCTGCTGCGGGCGCTACCCGGCCTGGCCGAGCACCGCTGCACGGCGGGCGTGCCCGGTGGGTTCGTCAGCCGGATGCGGGTCGGCACCCACCTCGGGCACGTCACCGAGCACGTCTGCGTCGAGCTGTCGCGCCGGATCGGGCGCGAGGTGAGCTTCGGCGCCACGGTCGCCTCCGGTGAGCCGGGGCAGTACGACCTGATCGTCGAGTGCCCCGTGGACGAGTCGCCCGACTCCAGCCTGCCGGCCGAACTGCTGGACGCCGCCGTGGAGGTGGTGACTTCCGTGGCCGCCGCGCTGCCCGGCTTCGCCCTGGCGCCACGCCTGGCGGAGCTGACCGGGCTGGCCGAGCGGCAGGCCATCGGCCCCGGTACCCGGTCCGTGGTCGCGGCCGCCCGGCGCCGCGGCATCCCGGTCGAGCGCTACGGCGATCTCGGCCTGCTCCGCCTCGGCTGGGGAAACCGGCGCCGCCTCGCCCGGGACGCCATGACCGACCGCACCGCCGGGGTGGGCGTCGACATCGCGCGCGACCGGCAGGTCACCCGGCGGCTGCTGGCCGAGGCGGGGGTTCCGGTGGTGCCGGGCGGCGCCGCGAACACCGCCGAGCAGGCGGTACGCCTGTTCAACCGGCTCGGGGCGCCGGTGGTGGTCAAGCCGCGCCGGGGCCTGCCGGGCGAGGGGGCCGTCCTCGACCTCGGCACCTCGGACGAGGTCGAGCGGGCGTTCGCGGCCGCCGGGGGCGACGTGGTGGTCGAACGCCAACTGCCGGGCCGTGACTACCGCGTCCTGGTCG
Organism: Krasilnikovia sp. MM14-A1004; assembly: GCF_047159485.1. Lineage (GTDB taxonomy): Bacteria > Actinomycetota > Actinomycetes > Mycobacteriales > Micromonosporaceae > Actinoplanes. The sequence goes on from NZ_AP038773.1 coordinate 2,162,787, forward strand.
TCGCCGACGAGGTGGTAGCCGCCGCGGAGCGGATCGCCGCACCGACCGCCGCGGAGCGGATCGCAGTGCCGTCGGCGGTCGGTGGGGCCAGCCGGGACGTCACGGATCTCGTGCACCCGGACGTCGCCCGGCTCTGCCGTCGCGTCGCCGCGCTGGTGGGGCTCGACATCGTCGGCGTCGACCTGCGGCTGGCCGACGTCTCGGCGCCGGTGCCGCCGGGCGATCCCACCGGCGAGCCGCCCGGTGGGGTCGTGGAGGTCACCGCCGCACCCGGGCTGCTCAGACACCTCGCGCCCGAGCAGGGCCGGGCCCGCGACATCGGCGACGCGATCGTCCGGGCCATGTTCCCCGGCGGTTCCGACGGGCGGATCCCCGTCGTCGCGGTGACCGGCACGAACGGCAAGAGCAGCGTCGCCCGGATCGCCGCGCACCTGCTGTCGGGCACCGGGCAGCGGGTGGGGCTCACCACCTCCGACGGCGTCGGCGTCGACGGGCGCCCGATCCATCGCGGCGACGCCACCGGCCCGGACGCAGCGCAGATGGTCCTGGGTGATCCCGGCGTGCAGGTCGCCGTGCTGGAGACCGGGTGGGGCGCGACGGTGCGCGGGGGGCTCGGTTTCGACTGGACCGACGTCGGGGTGATCACCAATATCACCGCCGATCACCTGGGCCGGGACGGCGCCGACTCGATCGAGGACCTCGTGCGAGTCAAGGCGCTCATCGCCGAGCGGGTCCGCGACGGCGGGACCCTGGTGCTCAACGCGGACGACGGTCGCGTCCGCGACCTGGTGGAGCTGCCACGGGTACGGGCGGACCGCAAACGGCTGGTCTGGTTCGGACTGGACCCGTGGTGTCCGGTGGTGACCGCGCACCTGGCCCGTGGCGGCACCGCGTACCTGCTGGTGGAGGGCTGGCTGGTGCAGGCCACCGGGGCGCGGCGCACGCCGCTGGTGCGCGCGGCGGAGGTGCCGGGCGCGTACGGGGGAGCGGCCGGATACGCCGTGGCCAACGCGCTCGCCGCGCTGGCGACGGCCCGCGCGCTGGGTACTCCCCAGCAGACGGCGCTCGCCCGGCTGGCGGAGTTCGACCCGCCGCGGCACCACCCCGGCCGGGGAACCCTGCTGCGGGTCGGCGACGTGTCTGTCTTCGTGGACGGCGCGCGCAACCCGGCGGCGCTGGCGGCGGTGCTGCGTACCCTGCACCGGCTGTGGGGTCCCGAGCGCTGCCTCGCGGCGATCACCCTGCCCGGTGATCAGCGCGACGACCTGCTGGCGGCCTGCGCGCGGGAGTTGGCGGACGGACTGGCCAGGGTCGTGCTGTTCGACGGCGAGCTGCGCGGACGCGCTCCGGGAGAGGTGCCGGGCCTGGTCGAGCGGGAGATGCGGGCACGGCGACCGGGGTTGACCGCGGTGCGCGCCGCAGGCTGTGCGGAGGCGGTCGACGATGCCCTGCGGCTGGCGGACCCCGGCGATGTGGTGTTGCTGCTGCCCGGCAATGCCGAGGTGGCGCTGGGGCTGCTGCACGAGCGGGGCGCGCGGCCGGCGGAGGCGGGGCTGGTCAGCGCCGCCCGATGATCACTTCCACGACCGACTTGGTCGCTATGTCCGTACGAATGTCGACGGCGGCGAATATGGAACGATCGTTCGCCCGGATCGGCCAATCAGGCGGGGTTGTCCTGGTCAATGCCGGAGGCTCGCGGCCCGAGTACCGATAGGGCCGGAAAATGAGTATCGAAAGAATGGCAACGCACGGTAATCGTCGGCCGGTTCCGTCGCAGATTCCGGGTCTGATCGTTGTTTGCATCGGGCCGAGGAATTCGCTGCGTAGCGTGTTCGCCACGAGTAGTGCGAGGGCCTGGTCGGATGCCTCACTAATGGGTGACCGTCGCAAGAGTACGTGAAACCGGCATACCGTCTAGATCGGACATGCGTTAGCTGGATAAGCGCCTCTGAGCTGGGATTTCTCTCCTCAACGTGAGGGCGTCTCAGGTGTTGTTTGTCCGGAACGCAGAGTGACGGCGCGTGGGCCGGTACTGTCATTGATCGGTCGAGATAGTGGCCGATCGTCGGCTAACATCCTCGCCGTCGATGGGGAATGCTTCGGTCCAACGACGGACCGATCCACGCCCCGGCGTCGGGCAGCATGGCGGTGCGAACTCGACGTTTCTTCCGATCGCGCATGTGGGGGCACATGAGCACGACGGACCTCCCCGGTTCGAGTCTGCTGGCCGGTCGATACCGGCTGGTCGAACGACTCGGCGCCGGTGGGATGTCAGTGGTGTGGCGAGGGTTCGACGAAGTACTCGGTCGCCAGGTCGCGGTGAAGGTCCTGCCACCGTCGACCAGTGCCGATCCGTCGTTCCGGCGCCGGCTGCGGGCGGAGGCCCAGGCGGCCGCGCGGCTCAGCCATCCGCACATCACCAATGTGTACGACTACGGCGAGGCCACCACGGTCGACGGCGAGCCCGTCCCGTACGTGGTCATGGAGCTGGTCGATGGCGAGTCACTCGCCGCCGTGCTGGCCCGCGTCCGGCGGCTGCCCTGGCCCGCCGCCGTACGCATCTGCGCCGAGGTGTCGGCGGCCCTCGCGGCCGCGCACGCTCGCGGCATCGTGCACCGCGACGTCACCCCGGCCAACGTCATGCTGACCTCGACCGGCGCCAAGGTCGTCGACTTCGGCATCTCCGCCCTGATCGGCGAGAACGACATCGACCCCGACGGCAGCCTGCTGGGCACGCCCGCCTACCTCGCCCCGGAGCGGCTGGAGGGCGGCCAGGTCAGCCCCGCCACCGACGTGTACGCCGTCGGCCTGCTGATCTACCGCACCCTCATCGGTCAGCTGCCCTGGGACGTCGGCACGACCACAGCACTGCTGCGCGCGCACCAGTACACAGAGCCCGAGCCGCTGCCGCCCGTCGAGGGCCTGCCGCCCGCGGTCGAGGCGCTGGTGGGACGGTGCCTGGAGAAGGGCCCCGACGACCGGCCCTCCAGCGCCGAGCTGGCGCACGTGCTGGCCGGCATCTCGGCGGGCGCCCCGGCCCCGCACGGCTACGTTCCCGACTGGGCCGACAACAGCGAGGACACGACGATCCTGCCGTCGCGGTGGCAGACCGACGGCTTCCTCGGCCGCGTCCGGCCGGGGCACGCGCGGGTCGCGGACGCCCCGGCTCAGGCTGGTCGTGGGGTCGCGGCGGTTCCCCCGGGACTGGCTGCGGCCGGGATCGCCGCGATGGCCGATGTGGACGCACACGGCTCCCCGCTGGTCGGCGCCCGGCGATCCGACGCGGAGCCCGACGCGCACCCGTACGCCGACAGTGTCGGATTTCCCGCCCCGGCGAACCTCGCCGATCCGCTGCTCGACCCCGGCGTCCCGGCGCCCGCCAACGGCGGCCCGTCGCGTCCCGCGCCGGGTCTGGCGCGCAACAACAGGTTCAGCGCCGCGGCGCGGTCCCTGCCCGCCGAGACCGGCGCCGAGGTCCCCCGGCCCGCCGGGCAGGACGCCGAGGCGTACGCCTGGGCCGACCGCGCCGACCAGGCGTGGGCGGGTGCGGGCACCGTGGGTCCTCCGGACGCTCCGACCGCCATCCGGCCGCCCACGGGACTCAACAGCCGGGACGGGCTGGCTCCCCACGCCGAGCGCCCGCTCGTGCCGCCGCAGCGCCGTGGTGAGGCTCTGCCGGAGGCGGACGTCCAGGGCGGTGGTCGCGGCGTACCGACGCGGCGCGTCCTGATCGTGACCGGGGCGCTGGTCGCGTTCGGCGCGGGGGCCTGGGCCGTGGCGGGCACCGGGCCCGACCGCCAGGACGCTGCGCAGGTGGCGCCGCAGCCGTCCGTCCTGGCGGCCAACGGCAAATGCGTGGTCAGCTACACGGTCTGGTCCGACGACGGGAAGCGGTTCAAGGCGGCGGTCACGGTCGCCAACCGGGACACCGTGGCGATCCCGGACTGGAACCTGTGGTTCGTCATGCCCGGCGACCAGACCATGTCCGGCAACGGCAAGCTCAAACTCGACCAGCAGGACCGCGGTGTCACGGTCACCTCGGCCGACGCGCTCAGCCCGCTGCGTACGACCACGATGCAGATCACCGGCCGGTACTCGCAGAGCAACGCCGCGCCGATGGTCTTCCAGCTCGACGGCAAGACGTGCGAGACGTTCGTGTCGGGCAAGCCCGGCGAGCCGTCCCGTCCGGTCGAGCACCTGGTGGGCGGCGGCGTCCGGCTCGGGCCCGTGCCGACGACCAGCAATCCGGTGCCGGGCATCTCCATCGCCCCCAACGGGCTGGCGGTGCCCGTACCGGTGGCATCGACGCCCGGTGGGGCCACCACCCCGCCGCCCGGCGGTGCCACCACCCCGCCGACCGGTACCACCAGCACCACGCCCCCGGCGGGCACGGAGAGCCCGACGACCACACCGCCGCCGCCGAAGCCGCCGGACGACGACCCGCCGACGACCACCCCGGCCACGACGCCGCCGACCACGACCCCGCCGACCAACCCGCCACCGAGCCCGTCCCTGCCGCCACCCGACCCGGCGGACCAGGACCCGGCCGACGTCGGATGACCCGCAGCGGCCGGCCGACGTCACCCGACGCCGGTCGGCCCGCGGCGATTCCGGCTCGATGCGGGCCGGCCCGCGGTGAATCCGGCTCGTTGGCGGGCCGGCCTGAGCCGGGGCCGGCCGGAAAATCGCGGCGGGTGGACCGATCGCCGCGATACGGTTGCGGGAGACACCAGCAGACACTTTCCGGGCTGGACCGCGCGGTCGGTGACGACGACGCCACCGCGGACCCCGGATGTCGCATCGGGACGACCCGACGTACCGCCGCCTCGCCCTCCGATGCCGGTGGGGCCCAGCCGTGCCACTGAGGCGCGGATGCGGCTCCGCGTGTGGGCGGGTTACGGCGCCACCAGCCACCGACCCGCCCGGTACGGCGAAGCCTGCGGTTCCGGGTGCGCGACCCGCGCCCGTACCCCGGGCGTACTCGCGGAAGAATGCATCGGCGTGCCTGCCGAGCGGTAGGGCACATGCGAGGATGATGAAGTCGATCGGTTCTAGCGCATGTGTCCGGGCGGATATCGCACGTCGTCGCACATCGGGGAGTTCGACATGATCAGCACCATGCGGGAGCTGGCCGCCGAGGCGTTGTTCGTTTCCAACCTGCAGCCGTCCGAGCACCCCAGCCGACAGTCGATGGAAGAAGCCGTGACCGCCATGATCCTGCGGCACGGCAGTGATGGCTGCGCCGCCGGCGTCGCCACGGAGTACGGGGACCACCCCGAGCTGGCAGTCCGCCGCATGGGATGGGTGTGCGGTCAACTCCACCGCCTGATGGTCGAGGAGCGCCACCCCCACTACGCGAACTGAGGATTTCCGGCAAAAAGCACCAGAAAAGCAACCGAGTTCGGCCGCCCCTGCACCCGGGGGCGGCGAGGGTTCTCCTGACCGGCCTCCACCGGCCGGCACGCGTACGCGCGAGGAGGACCACGGTGACCCTCACGATCGAGCTGCCCGCCACCGCCGGCACCACCCACGACGCGCCGTCCGCGCGCGATCTCGAGGACCTGATCCGGGAACACATGCCGCTGGTGGGTTATCTGGTGCGGGAACTCCTGAACCGCGTACCCGGGCATGTGCATGCCGACGACCTGTCGTCCGCGGGGTTCGCCGCACTGCTGGACGCGGCCCGCTCGTTCGACGTCACGCGGGGCATCCCGTTCCACCGGTTCGCCGCCGTCCGCATCCGCGGAGCGCTCCTCGACGAGCTGCGCGGCCAGGACTGGGCCAGCCGCCTGGTGCGGGCCCGCGCCCGCCGCACCGCCGCGGCGCGCCAGGAGCTGACCGCCGCGCTCGGCCGTACCCCCACCGACGCCGAGGTGGCCGAGTTCCTCGGCATCGGGGTCACCGAGCTGTCCGCGGTCGACGACGACGTGCAGAAGGCCGCGCTGCTCAGCCTGCAGGGCTTCCCCGCCGGCGCCGCCGAGGAGATGATCGCCGAGACCGCCGAGGGCCCGGAGGACCTGCTGCTCAAGCGGGAACGGCTCGGCTACCTGCACCAGGCGATCCAGGCCCTGCCGGAGCGGCTGCGGATGGTCGTCACCCAGTCATTCCTGCAGGAACGGCCGCTCAGCGAGGTCGCCGCGGAACTCGGGGTGACCGAGTCGCGGATCTCCCAGCTGCGTACCGAGGCGCTGCGGATGCTGCGCGAGGGCCTGAACAGTTCGCTGGCTCCCGAGCTGCTCACCGTCGCGGCCGGGGGGCCGCGTACCCGCAAGGGGTGCCTGCAGCGGCGCCGCAGCGAGTACTTCGCCCGCGTCGCGCGGCAGGGCAATCTGCACACCAGGCTGGCCCTGACGGACAGCCACGGGGTGCCGGTCGCTGTCGCGGCGTAGGGCGCGGGACGTCCACGGGCGAATCCTGACGGGGCTCACCCCGACTCTTCGAGATCCCGGAGCAGCGCGGCGCACCACGGGTCCAGGGCTGCCCGCAACGCGCGGATGTCCGGCCCCACCGCGGTGGCCAGCACACCGGGCCCGGCCAGTGGCATCACGGCCGCTCTCCCGTGCGGCGGCCCGGCTTCCCGCACGGGCGAGACGGCCCGGTCCATCGCGGCGCGGTCCGGCCCGGCGAACACCACGGAGCCCACCGCGTGACCGCCGCCCGGGGCGCCGGGGGCATCCAGCACCGCGGCGCCCGACCAGCCCGGAGCGCCCGGACCGATCGCGAGCTGGTGCCGGTACAGGGTGGCCCCGGCGTACCGGATCGTCACGTCGGTGTGGACGTCGCCCGCCGGCTCGCCGTGCCGTCCGCAGGCCAGATCGTCGCGCCAGAGCAGCGTCCCGCCGTCGGCCACCTCGACGTCGGTCACCGCGCGGTGACCGCACCCCGCGGCCGCGATGAGCGGCTCCGGCAGCCAGTGCAACGCCGCGCGGGCGGCGACGGACGCCCGGAGATCGAACACCGACGGCGGGGTACCGGGGCGACCCGGCAGGGCGAGGGTGGCCGCCACCGTGCGCACCGCCAGCCGGGCGCCCGGGCGTACCTCGATGTCCAGGCGCAGGTCGTCGCCGCCCAGCGGGCCCGCCGCGCCGCCCACCAGATGCACCGTGGCGGCGCCGCCCGCCGGACCGGTACGGCGCAACAGCAGCGGGGACTCGCCGCGCAACACCGACAGCCGGGTGCCGCCGCGCCCGTCGGCCTCGGCCACGATGCGCGCGGCCGCCCGCATCACGCCGCCGGTACGCGGGCGGCCAGCAGACCGCGGATCCAGTCCGCCACGGGGCCGGCCGCGCGGTCCTCGACGAGCGACAGGAACACCGTGGGCAGCGCCCCGCGCCGCGCGGCCGCGTCCCGCCGCATCACCCCCAGATCCGCCCCGACCAGCGGCGCGAGGTCCGTCTTGTTGACCACGAGCAGGTCCGCGCCGGTGACGCCGGGGCCGCCCTTGCGCGGCACCTTGTCCCCGCCGGCCACGTCCACGACGAAGACCTGCCGGTCGACGAGCCCCCGGCTGAACGTCGCGGTCAGGTTGTCGCCGCCGCTCTCCACCAGGACGAGTTCCAGCGGGCCCAGCGCCGCCTCGAGATCCTCTACCGCGTCCAGGTTGGCCGAGATGTCGTCGCGGATCGCGGTGTGCGGGCAGCAGCCGGTCTCCACCGCGCGGATCCGGTCCGCCGGCAGCACGCCCGTACGCCGCAGGAAGTCGGCGTCCTCGGTGGTGTAGATGTCGTTGGTGACGACGGCCAGCCGCACCTCGCCGCCGAGCGCCCGGCACAGCGCGGCCACCAGGGCGGTCTTGCCGGAGCCGACCGGGCCGCCGATGCCCACCCGCAGGGCACGGGCGCCGGTGGGCAGGGCGGCATGCGGGTCGAGTCCCGGCTGCGGATGGGTGTGCGGCACCTCGTCCGGGTCGTGGTCGTGCGGGTGTGGCCCGGCGCTACGGGGCGCCGGGGCTGTCGGTTCAGGATGCAAAGAGACGCACCTCCCAGGTGGCATGGAACTCCGCGCCGATGTCGAGCAGTGGGGCGCCCGCTGCGGGCAGACCGTCCACCGGATCACCCGCCCCGGCGTCGGCGTCGTCCGCGATCCGGTCACACGCACCAGCCAGATCCGCCAGCAGCGCGTGCACCCCGTACGGATCGAGTCCGAGCAGCCGGACCGCGGCGGACGCGGGGCCGGTCAGCGTGCCGTGCGCGGCGGCGACCGCGGCCTCGCGCGGCCGCAGGCCCGCGGCCGCCGCGACCAGCCCGAGCGCGACCGGATGATGCGGCGCGGCACCGGTCGACGTGGTCCGCAGCTGCGGCGCGGGCCAGATGGCGCGGCCCGCGCGCAGCAGGGCCCGGCCCTGCGCCCGCGACGCGCGGCGCAGCGCGGGCGAGGGGGTGCGGGCGTCCAGGCCCGCGTCCAACGCGGCCCATTCCGGGGTACGGGCGCAGGCGGCCGCGGCGAACGCCGCCGCGACCACGCCCGAGGTGGCGAGCCGTCCGCGCAGGAACCCGGCCAGGCCCACCAGGTCGGTGATCCGGCCCGCCGCCACGGCCGCCTCCAGCCCGCCCGAGTGCGCGTGGCCTCCCGCGGGCAGCCGCCCGTCGGCCAGCACGAGCAGGGTGGCCAGCGACGTCGACGGCATCAGAACAGGAAGTACCGCTGCGCCATGGGCAGTTCGGTGACCGGTTCGGGCTCGACGACCTCGCCGTCGACACGCACCGTGAACGTGTCCGGCTCGACCTCGATGCGGGGCAGCGCGTCGTTGAGCGGCAGGTCCGTCTTGCGCACCGCGCGGGTGTCCGCGACCGGCATGAGGGTACGCCGGACCGCGATCCGGTCGCCGAGCAGCGCGTCGATGGCCGCGGGTGCGACGAACGCCAGCGACGTCTGTGCCGGGACGACGCCGTACGCGCCGAACATCGGGCGGGGCAGCACCGGCTGGGGGGTGGGGATGGAGGCGTTGGCGTCGCCCATCTGCGCGTACGCGATCATGCCGCCCTTGAGGACCAGGGCGGGCCGGACGCCGAAGAACGCCGGCTCCCACAGCACCAGGTCGGCCAGCTTTCCCGGCTCGACGGAGCCGACCAGCTCGGCCAGGCCGTGGGCGATCGCGGGGCAGATCGTGTACTTCGCGACGTACCGGCGGGCGCGCAGGTTGTCGGCGGCGCCGTCGCCGGGCAGGGCGCCGCGCCGGGCCTTCATCACGTGCGCGGTCTGCCAGGTCCGCAGGATCACCTCGCCGACCCGGCCCATCGCCTGCGAGTCCGAGCCGATCATCGAGATCGCCCCGAGGTCGTGCAGCAGATCCTCGGCGGCCATCGTGGACGGACGGATGCGGCTCTCCGCGAACGCCAGGTCCTCGGGCACCGCCGGGTTCAGGTGGTGGCAGACCATCAGCATGTCGAGGTGCTCGCTGAGAGTGTTCTGCGTGTACGGCCGGGTCGGGTTCGTCGACGACGGCAGCACGTGCGGCTGACCGGCGACCGTGATGATGTCCGGCGCGTGCCCGCCACCCGCCCCCTCTGTGTGGTACGCGTGGATCGAGCGTCCCGCGATCGCCCGCAGCGTCTCCTCGACGAAACCCGCCTCGTTCAGGGTGTCGGTGTGGATGGCGACCTGCACCCCGGAGGCGTCCGCGACCCGCAGGCAGGCGTCGATCGCGGCCGGGGTGGTGCCCCAGTCCTCGTGCAGCTTGAAGCCGCCCGCCCCGCCGCGCAGCTGTTCCCACAGCGACTCCTCGGACACCGTGTTGCCCTTGCCGAGCAGCAGCACGTTGAGCGGCCACGCGTCGAGGGACTCCAGCATCCGGGCCAGATGCCACGAGTTCGGGGTGACCGTGGTGGCCTTCGTACCCTCGGCCGGGCCGGTGCCCCCGCCGATGATCGTCGTGATGCCCGACGCCAGCGCGGTGTCGAGGATGGTCGGGCTGATCAGGTGCACGTGGCTGTCGATCGCGCCCGCGGTCAGGATCCTGCCGTTGCCCGCGATGACCTCGGTGCCGGGGCCGATGACCAGTCCCGGATCCACCCCGTCCATGGTGTCGGGGTTGCCGGCCTTACCGAGTGCCACGATGCGCCCGTCGCGGATGCCGACGTCGGCCTTCACGATGCCCCAGTGATCCAGGACCACCGCGCCGGTGATCACCGTGTCGGGGGTGCCCTCGCCGCGGGTCGCCCGCGACTGGCCCATCGACTCGCGGATCACCTTGCCGCCGCCGAACACCACCTCGTCGCCGGGCTGCGGGCCCGCGCTGAGATCGCGCTCGATCTCGATGAGCAGGTTCGTGTCGGCCAGCCGGATCCGGTCGCCCGCCGTGGGGCCGTACAGGGCGGCGTAACGGCCGCGGTCGAGGACGGTCACCGGGCGCTCCCGTTGCCCGCCGGGCCTTCGCCCGCGTCCTCGTCCAGCGAGCCCGCCGGTTCGATGTCGTCCACCTCGACCGGTGGCGGTGGCGGCGGGTCCGCGTCCAGGCGGCCACCGGCGAGGCCGCGCAGGCCGGGTACGACCCGTCGCCCGGCCAGCGGCACGAGCGGCACGTCGCGGGGCAGCCCCGGCTCGAAACGCACAGAGGTCCCGGCCGGTACGGCCAGCCGGTGCCCCCAGGCCGCCTCCCGGTCGAACTCCAGCGCCGCGTTGCACTCCGCGAAGTGGAAGTGCGAGCCGACCTGCACCGGCCGGTCACCGGTGTTGCGTACAGACAGTGTCCGGACCGGACGGTCGGGGTTGATCGTGATGTCGCCTGCGCCGGGCAGGATCTCGCCGGGAATCATGCGATCGGCCCGTGCACGGTGACCAGCTTCGTGCCGTCCGGAAAGGTCGCCTCGACCTGCACCTCGGTCAGCATCTCGGGCACCCCGGTCAGCACGTCGTCGCGGGTGAGGACCCGCCGGCCGGTGTCCATCAGCTCCGCGACGGTCCGGCCGTCGCGCGCCCCCTCCAGCAGGAACGCGGTGATGATCGCGGTGGCCTCCGGATGGTTGAGGCGCAGTCCCCGCTCCCGCCGGCGCCGGGCCACGTCCGCCGCGACGTGGATGAGCAGGCGTTCCTGCTCGTGCTGGCTGAGGAACAAGCCGAACCTCCCTGATCGCCGAAGCGAATGCTCGCAGCCTGAGGTTTCCGGCGTGTTACCCGCCGTGTCCACCGCCGGTCACCGGATCAACGCGCGCCGAGCGGTGGGGGCACGGGCCGACACTCAGCCGAGGTACAGCACGGCGTCCACTTCGATGTCGAAGCCCACCAGCGCCGCCGGGACCGTGGTGCGCGCGGGCGGCACCGGGCCGCGGAAGTACTGCGCGTAGATCTCGTTCATCTCGGCGAAGTCGGCGAAGTCGCGCAGGTAGACGCCGACGCGTACGGCCCGGTCCAGGCCGGCCCCGGCGGCGTCGGCGACCGCCGCGAGGTTGCGGAACGCGGCGTGCGCCTGCTCGGCGAAGCTGCCCGTGACGCGGGTGCCGTCGGGCAGCGCCGGGATCGACCCGGCCAGGTACACGGTGTCGCCCGCGACGACGGCCTGCGAGTACGGGCCACCCACGGGGGCGGCCTGGTCGGTGTGGACGGCACGGCTGGGCATCGGTTCACTCCCGGGAAGGGACGGCGGTCCGGGCCGGTGCGGCGGTGGACCGGGGCGGGCGGGGGAACTGTTCGGCCAGCCCGTCGACGCCGACGAGCGGGGCGCCGAGCAGGGCGCGCACGTCGCGTTCGCGGCGGCGCAGGGCGGCGTGCTGGGCGTCCGTGAGCGGGATCCACGACGGCGGCGGGGCGGGCAGCCGCGGCTCCAGTCGCCGCCCGGCCACGTACGTGGCCTCGTTGACCAGGCGCAGCGGGGCCCGCCGGGTCTGCCGGTGCGCGTCGACGACCTCGAACTCGCCCGGCTCGACCGCGAACACCGCCAGGTCGGCGGGCGAACCGGGGGTGAGGGTGCCGGCGTCGAGGCGCAGGGCGCGGGCCGGGTGGACGGTCGCCGCGGCCACCACGTCGGGCAGCGGCATCCCGACGGCCAGCAGCTTGGCCATCGTGGTGGGCAGGTCGAACACCGGGCCGTAGACCGAGCGGGCGTGCAGGTCGGTGGAGATCGTGTACGGCCGCAGCCCCGCGTCGAGCTGCGCCTCCAGCACGTCGAAGGCGAACCCGCCCGAGCCGTGCCCGACGTCGAACAGCACCCCCCGCTCGTGCGCACCCCCCGCCGCGGCTCCGAGCGGTGCCGCGATGCCGCTGGCGCAGTGGGTCACGATGTCGCCGGGGCGCAGCAGCTCCAGCACCTCGGCCGGGTCGGGCGGCGCCGTACCGATGTGCGCCATCACCGGCACGCCGCAGGCGTCGGCCACGGCCAGGGCCCGCCGCAGCGGCTCGACGCCGTTGCCGCCGACCGCCTCGGCGTCGACGCGGACCTTGACGCCGCGGATCAGGTCGCGGTGCGCGAGGACGGTGTCGATCGCCACGGCGACGTCGCAGGCGGCCAGGTCGCGGCACTCCCCGGTGCGGGCGGCCAGCCCGGGGCCGGAGACGTTCAGCAGGGCCGCGACCCGCACCCGCCGCCCGCCCGCGAAGTCGCGCAGCCCGTCCAGGGTGTACGCACCGGCCGACCCGGCATCCACCCAGGTGGTCACGCCCGTGTACCAGGCGATCGGGTCGGGGTCGATGCCCCAGTACCCCGCGCCGGGATGGACGTGGGTGTGCAGGTCCACCAGGCCGGGCGTGATCAGCCGCCCGGCGACCTCGACGACAGTACGGGCGGCGTGGCCCAGGCCCGGCCCGACCGCGGCGATCCGGCCGTCGCGCACCGCCACGTCCAGCCGCCCGGTGTGCCCGCCGCCGGGGTCGAGCACGTCGCCACCGACGAGGAGCAGATCGTACGGGTCCGGCACGGCGCCGCGTCCTCCACAATGCTCGATCAAGAGGTAGCTTGCACAGCGTGCGTGGCGGCGCTGCGCTGGTCAAGTCGCTGGATCGGTCAAATCACTTGGAGCAGTGCGTGACCCTCGACATCCCGGACGAGCGGATCGACTGGCGCAGCAAGGGTTTCTGGCTGCCGGACGGGCCGGTGACCGCTGCCCAGCTCGCAGCGGCGCGACCCGGGCTGTTCGACGGCGGATTCACCTGGCCGATGCTGGTGCTGCGCCGGTCGGCCGCCGCGGCGAACATCGCCACGATGGCCGCGTTCTGCGCCCGGCACGGGCTGGACTTCGCACCGCATGCCAAGACGACCATGGCTCCCGGGCTCCTGGCCGCGCAGCTGGACGCCGGGGCGTGGGGGATGACGGTGGCCACGGCCAACCAGGCGCTCGTGCTGCGCCGCCTCGGGGTGCCGCGGGTGGTGATCGCCAATCAGGTGCTCGACCCGACCGCGCTGCGCTGGCTGGCGCAGGAGAGCGCCCGCGGCTGGGAGGTGTACCTCCAGGTCGACTCCGAGGCGGGGGTGGCCGCGGCCGCCGCCGCCATCGGCGGCCCCGGGTCCGGCGCGGTCGGGTCCGGCGCGGTCGGTTCTGGCGCGGTCGGATCAGATCCGGGCGGTTCGGGCGTGGTCGGTTCCACCGGGACCGGGGGACGCCTGCGCGTGCTGGTCGAGCTCGGGCATTCCGGCGGGCGCACGGGCTGCCGTACCGTCCCGCAGTTGGTGGTCGTGGCCCGGGCCGTGACCGGCGTCGCGGGCCTGGAGTTGTGCGGGGTGACCGGCTACGAGGGAGCGCTGGACGCGCAGGCCGAGGTGGACGCGTTCCTGTCCGAACTCGCGGACGGGGCGCGGGCGCTGGCGGCGGCCGGACTGCTCGGCCCGCGAGTGCTGGTGTCGGCGGGCGGCAGCGCCTGGTTCGACCGGGTGGCCGCGCTGCTGGCGGGGCAGTGGCTGCCCGGACACGAGCTGCGTACGGTGCTGCGCAGCGGCGCCTCGGTGACCCACGACGACGGCATGTACGCCGACTGCACCCCGTTTCGGCGGGTGCCCGCCGAGGGCCCGCTGGCCGCCGCCCTGGACCTCTACGCCCAGGTCCTGTCCGTCCCGGAGCCCGGCCTGGCGCTGGTGGGGATGGGCAAGCGGGACGCGCCGTTCGACGGGGGCCTGCCCGTGCCGCGGTCCGTGCGCCGCCCCGACGGCACCGCCATCGCCGCGGACGGTCTCGCGGTGACCCGGCTCAACGACCACCACGCCTACCTGAAGGTGGCGCCGGGGGCGGTGCTCACGCCCGGTGACATCGTCCGGTTCGGGATCTCGCACCCGTGCACGGCGTTCGACAAGTGGCGGCACATCCCGGTGGTCGACGACGACCTGCGCGTCGTGGACGTGCTGCACACGTACTTCTGATCGACGAGTTTCGGCCCGCGTCGCAGCCCGGCCCCGCAGCCCTGACAGAATGTCGGGTGCGCCCTGTGACAGCTGTAAGGAGACGTTTCCGTGATCCGTACCCATGACGCCGGCAGCCTGCGTGCGAGCGACGCCGGCACGACGGTGACGCTCGCCGGGTGGGTGGCCCGCCGGCGCGACCACGGTGGGGTCATCTTCGTCGACCTGCGCGACACCTCCGGCGTCGTCCAGGTGGTCTTCCGGGAGGAGGACGCCCACGCGCTGCGCAACGAGTTCTGCGTCAAGGTCACCGGCGAGGTGACGGCCCGGCCGGAGGGCAACGAGAACCCCGACCTGGCCACCGGCGCGGTCGAGGTGGTGGCCAGCGAGCTGGTCGTGCTGTCCGAGGCCGCCCCGCTGCCGCTGCCCGTCGACGACGCGGTCACCGCCTCCGACGACCTGCGCCTGAAGTACCGCTACCTGGACCTGCGGCGCAGCGGCCCGGCCAACGCCATGAAGCTGCGCAGCCGGGCCAACCAGATCGCCCGCGAGGTGCTGCACGCCCGCGACTTCGTCGAGATCGAGACGCCGACGCTGACCCGGTCCACCCCCGAGGGCGCCCGCGACTTCCTGGTCCCGGTCCGCCTGCAGCCCGGCACCTGGTACGCGCTGCCGCAGTCCCCGCAGCTGTTCAAGCAGCTGCTGATGGTGTCCGGCCTGGAGCGGTACTACCAGATCGCCCGCTGCTACCGCGACGAGGACTTCCGTGCCGACCGGCAGCCGGAGTTCACGCAGCTCGACATCGAGATGTCCTTCGTCACCCAGGACGACGTCATCGAGCTGGGCGAGCAGATCGTGTCGAAGCTGTGGGGCGAGCTGGCCGGCGTCGAGGTGCAGACCCCGATCCGCCGGATCACCTGGCACGACGCGATGAACCGGTACGGCTCCGACAAGCCCGACCTGCGCTACGGCCTGGAGCTGACCGAGCTGACGGACTACCTGCGCGGCACCGAGTTCCGGGTCTTCGCGGGCGCCATCGACGCGGGCGGCTACGTCGGCGCCGTGGTGATGCCGGGTGGCGCGGCGCAGACCCGCAAGGAGCTGGACGGCTGGCAGGACTGGGCCAAGGCGCGCGGGGCGCGCGGGCTGGCGTACGTGCTGCTGGACGCCGCGACCGGGGAGCCGCGCGGGCCGGTCGCCAAGAACCTGTCCGAGGCGCACCTGGCCGGGATCGGCGACGCGGTCGGCGCCAAGCCGGGCGACGCGATCTTCTTCGCCGCCGCGAACCACCGGCGGGAGGCCCAGGAGCTGCTCGGCGCGGCCCGCATCGAGATCGCCAAGCGGTCCGGTCTGATCCACGAGTCCGCGTGGGCGTTCTGCTGGGTCGTGGACGCGCCCATGTTCGAACGCACGGACGAGGGCGGCTGGACCGCTGTGCACCACCCGTTCACCTCGCCGAACGCGGAGTGGATGGACAACTTCGAGGACGCTCCCGACCGGGCGCTGGCGTACGCGTACGACATCGTGTGCAACGGCAACGAGATCGGCGGCGGCAGCGTCCGTATCCACCGGGGCAGCGTGCAGAGCCGGGTCTTCGACCTGCTCGGCATCTCGCCCGAGGAGGCCCAGGACAAGTTCGGCTTCCTGCTGGAGGCGTTCAAGTACGGCCCGCCGCCGCACGCCGGCATCGCGATCGGCTGGGACCGCACCTGCATGCTGCTGGCGGGCGCCGACTCGATCCGCGAGGTCATCGCGTTCCCGAAGACCCGCGGCGGCTTCGACCCGCTGACCACCGCGCCGACGCCGATCACCGCCCAGCAGCGGCTGGAGGCGGGCATCGACGCCAAGCCGAAGCCGACCGCGGGCCTGCCCGGCACCGACGGCGTCGCGCTGCCGGTGGAGCACTCGAACTGAGAGGCGCGCCAGCCGTCGGTGGGCGGCGCGCCGCAATGCGGTGCGTCCGCCGCGGGAAGCTGTGAGACTTGCCGCGTGCAACCGGACTCCGACGACGACCTGATCGAACGGCTGGCCCGCATCGAGCGGCTGGTCGGCCGGGACGTCGAGGACGCCGTGGCGCCCGCCTGGCAGCGCGCCACCGCTGGTGAGCATCGCTGGCCCTTCGGGCTGGCCGTCGTGGTGATGATCGGCCTGCAGGTGATGCTGCCGGACCGGCTGACCCTGGGCCCGCGGTGGCTACTGCCGACGGTGGAGATTGCGCTGATGGTGGTGCTGATCGCCGCCAATCCGGGCCGGATGGAGCGGCCCGCGCCGGTGTTGCGCCGCCTCGGGCTGGTCCTGATCGGGCTGGTCAGCCTCGCCAATGCCTGGTCGGTGGCGTTGCTCGTGCGCGAGATCACCACGGGCCACGGTCTGGGGGGCGCCGCGCAGCTGCTGGCCACCGGCGGCGCGATCTGGCTGCTGAACGTGCTGACGTTCGCGGTCTGGTACTGGGAGTTCGACAGGGGCGGGCCGCAGGCCCGGGCGGCGGGCGTGCACCAGTACCCGGACTTCCTGTTCCCGCAGCTCTCCGACAAGCGGCTGGGCCGGGACTGGGAACCCCGGTTCCTCGACTACGTGTACCTGGCGTTCACCAACGCGACCGCGTTCAGCCCGACGGACACGATGCCGCTGTCGCGGTGGGCGAAGTCGGCGATGCTCCTGCAGGCCTCGATCTCGGTGATCGTCGCGACGCTGGTGGTGGCCAACGCGGTCAACACGCTGGGCTGATCCGGCGCATCGCCGGGTCGGGGGTCGGCACGAAACCCAGCGCGGCGTACAGCGGTTCGCCGTCGCGGGAGGCACGCAGGTCGACCAGGGTGACGTCGCGTTCGGCGTACCAGGCCAGCAGGGCCTGCATGCAGGCGCGGGAGTACCCGCGGCGGCGGTAGCCGGGGTCGGTGGCCACGTTGTACACGTACCCCTTGAACGGGCTGGGGTGGTTCGGGCCGGGCAGCCGCTCGTCGATCGCGCCCACCACGCAGGCCGCGAGAGCGTCCGGGGCGTCCGGCCGGGGGACGACGAACGCGGCCACCCGGTCGGCCGGGTCGGCCAGCTGGCGGCGCAGCAGGTCGGCCCCGGCAGCCAGCCACGGGCCGCCGGTCACCGGTGCACCCATGCCGCTGAGCATCACCATCCGCAGCCGCATCAGCTCGTCGGCGTCGGCCGGGGTGGCGCGGCGTACGTGGATCATGCGCCGCAGGGTATCGGGGTCCGGCCACCGTCGCGGCGGCGTTTCGGCGCGGCGGGGACCGGGGTATCAGCACGCCAGGTCACTCACCCCCCGGAGGAAACCATGCTGGCCATCGCCGCCGCCGTCGTCTTCGGCATCTACCTGCTGCTCGACCTGCTCGACGTCAAGACCACCGACCTGGTCAACTTCCCCACATTCGCCTCGCTGGGGTTGCTGCTGCTCTCCCTGTACCTGGCCGGGGTGGGTAGCGGTCCGGCCGTCGGGTCGGGCAGCGGCCGCCGGTTCTACGGGCGCCGTCCCGGCCGCGGGTAACGCAAGAACTGTGCGTTCGGCGCATTTCCGGCACCGAGGGCCGGGCCGGTACCCTCGGTGCCGATGGAATCCGACGGGCTGTTTCCACTGACCGGGCCGGGGGCCGTGCGCACCGCCGCCCCGGCCGGTGCCGAGCCCATCGGGTTCACCACCCCCGCCCCGGATTCGCCCCTGCCCGTCCGCATGCGCCCCGCCGGCATCGACGAGCTGGTCGGCCAGGAGCACCTGCTGGCCCCCGGCGCGCCGCTGCGGCAGCTGGTCACCGGCCGTACCCCGATGTCGGTGATCCTGTGGGGGCCGCCCGGCACGGGCAAGACCACGATCGCCCACCTGGTCGCGGGCGCGACCGACCGTACGTTCGTGGCCATGTCGGCGCTGTCCGCCGGAGTCAAGGACGTGCGCTCGGTCATCGACACCGCCCGGCGGGCCCGCCGGGCCGGTGGGCCGCCCACGGTGCTGTTCATCGACGAGGTGCACCGGTTCAGCAAGACCCAGCAGGACTCGCTGCTGGCCGCGGTCGAGGACCGGACCGTGACGCTGCTGGCGGCGACCACGGAGAACCCGTACTTCTCTGTCATCTCACCGCTGCTGTCCCGCTGCGTGCTGCTCACGCTGCACGCGCTCACCGAGGACGACGTGCGGACGCTGGTGCGGCGCGCGGTGGCCGACGAGCGCGGCCTGGCCGGCGCGGTCGCCCTCAGCGCCGAGGCAGAGGAGCACCTGGTACGGCTGGCCGGCGGCGACGTACGCAAAGCGCTCACCGCCCTGGAGGCCGCGGCCGCCTCCGCCCGGGCGGTCGGGGCCACCGAGATCGACCTGGCCACCGCGGAGCGTGCCGTCGACGTGGCAGCCGTCCGTTACGACCGCGACGGCGACGCCCACTACGACGTGACCAGCGCCTTCATCAAGAGCATGCGCGGCAGCGACCCGGACGCCGCACTGCACTGGCTGGCCCGGATGCTGGTCGCGGGGGAGGACCCCCGGTTCATCGCCCGCCGGATCGTGATCTTCGCCAGCGAGGACGTCGGCATGGCGGACCCGCAGGCGCTGCTGGTCGCCACCGCGGCGGCGCAGGCCGTGCAGCACGTGGGTCTGCCGGAGGCACAGCTCAATCTCGCGCAGGCGGTGGTGCATCTCGCCACCGCGCCCAAGTCGAACCGCGTCACCACGGCCCTGGGGGCGGCGTTGTCCGACGTGCGGGCCGGGCGCGGCGGGGCCGTCCCCGCGCACCTGCGCGACGCGCACTACCCAGGGGCACGTGGTCTTGGTCACGGTACGGGCTACCGCTACCCCCACGACGACCCACGGGGAGTTGTTACTCAGCGCTATGTGCCGGATGATCTGATCGGCGCGGAGTATTACCGACCCACCGACCACGGCGCCGAGCGGGCGGTCGGCGAGCGGTTGCCCCGACTGCGCAGAATCGTGCGGGGAGAGCGCGGACCGTCGGCCGAACCAGACGCGGGCGAACGCGGCGACGCCGCCGGAGGGGAACAGCTGTGAGAGCGCGCGGTGCCGACGGGCCCGACGACGAGACCGGCCAGCGCAACGAGCAGGCCGGCCGGAGCCGTCGGCGATTCGGGCGTGGCCGGCCCGAGCCGGTGACGCCCGAGGAGGTGCCGCAGGAGGAGACCGGCTGGCTCGACGACCTGCGTACGGCCAAGGAACAGCGCAGTGCGATCGGCCCCGGCGCCGCCCCGGGCGAGGCCCGCAGCAGCAAGTCAGGCCGGACCGCTCCGGGCCCGGACGACGCCGCCGCGGGGCCCGCACCGTTCGGACCGCCGGGCGGCGACGCCGGGGTACGCCCGGTCAGCCCGCCGTCCCCCGGGGCCACCAGTGGCGCGCCGACCGGTGCCGCGACCCGCGGTCCGGGCGCCCGCGAGACCGGCCGCGCCCGCACCTGGCAGGACGGCTCCGGCGAGTACCCCACCACCGGCGGCTGGCCCGTCGTCGAGCCGCCCGCGAACCCCGGCCGACGGCAGGGCCCCTCGGCCGCCCCCGCCTCGCCCGGCCTGCCCGGCGCTCCCGCCGCACCGGTCGCCGGTCCGCCCGGCATGCGCGGCCCGGCCACCGCACCCGCCCCGCGTTCCGCTCCGGCTACCGCACCCCGTTCGGCGCCGCCCGCCGGATCGATGCCCCCGCCCGGTTCCATGTCCCCGCCCGGTTCCATGCCCCCGCCGGGGGGCGTGCCGCCCGAGGGTCGGTCCCGGTCCGGCGAGGCTGTCCCCGGCGGCCCACGGGATCGGCAGGGCGTGCCGGTGGCACCGCCGCGCCCGCAGACCGAACGCGGGCCGGGCCACGGGCGCCGCCAGATCGAGCCGGGCCGCGGCGGCCCCTCCGATCTCGTCCAGCCCGCTGCGCCGGTCTCACCGCACGCGGCCCCCCCGGTGCCACTGTCCGGCAACGCACCCGAACTGCCCGCGCCCCGCGGGGGTCGCGCGGCGCCCCAGTCCCGCGGCCGTCGAGCGGCAGCGGAGCCGCCGGCCGGTCCGGCGCCCGGCGCGGGTCCCGCGGCCCGGCACCCGGCCCACGAGACACCGGCTGCGCCGTCGGCTCACCGGCCCGCCGGACACGCCCGGCCCGAACCGGCGGGTGGCGGCTTCGCGCCCGCCGCATACCAGCCCGACGGCGGCCCGCGCCACGAGTACCCGCTGCCCGACCACCGCGAGGGCGGCGCGATCCGGCCGGTCTCCGCGGTGCCGGGCGCCGACAGCACCGGCTTCGGATCCCGGAACGCGGCGGCGGGCACCCGTGGCCGCCCGCCGGGCGCCCGGCAGCCCGTGGACGGTCCCCGTGACGGCGGCGGGCGCCACGGCCTGCCCGAATCCGGCCCGCACGGCCCGGCGCCGGAGCCACCGGGGCAGCGGGGGAGCGGGATTCAGCCCGGTCGCCGCGGCCGCCCCGGTGACCAGCGCCCCAGTGACCAGCGCCCCAGTGACCAGCGCCCCAGTGACCAGCGCCCCAGTGACCAGCGCCCCGCCGCGCTGCCCGGGCCCGCCCCGCGGTCCCCGGCCGGCCGCCAGGCCCAGCTGCCGCCCGGCCACCCCGGACCGTTCCCGGCCGGCCAGCCCGGCGAGTTCCCGCCCGGCCAGCCTGTCCCGCCCGGCGCTCAGCCGGGACGTGCGCCCGGTCCCCGGACCGGGCGGGCGGCCGGTCAGGCCCGTCCGGCCGCGGAGGCCGTCGCGCCGCCGGTCGTGCCGGGCCGCGAAGGAGTACGCAGTCCCGCCGTGCCCGGCCGCGCCGGAGCCATGGCGGGCAACACCTCGGGCGCGATCCCGCGCACCGCGGACACGCCCCGCACCGGCGGTACGGGTCGCCGGGGAGGGCGCGCCGGTGCACCCGGCCGCGCCCCCGCGCCACAGCCCGGCCGGCCCGGCGCGGGCGGGCAGCCCGGCGCGGCAACCGGTCAGAGCGCCGGTCGCGCGGTCGCCCGGCCACCCGGCCCGGTGGTCGGCTCGGCCAGCCCCGCGGCGCCCGGCATCGCCCCGTTCCCGGGCGATCAACCGCCCCGGCACGGTGGCGCAGAACATCCGGAGCCGACGCCCCGGCACGGCGGCGCAGGGCACCCGGAGCCGACGCTCCGGCACGGCGGCGCGGAGCACCCGGACTCGGCGCCCCGGCACGGCGTGGCGGAGCGTCCGTCGGGGCTGGCTGCCGCGCCCGCCGCCGGCCGGGTGCCGTCGGCCCGCCCCGGCGCCGCGCCGGTGTCACCTCCCGCCACACCCGAGCGCGCCCTCCGACCCGGTGAGGGTCCCCGGCCGGCTCTGCCTCCGGGCCAGGCGGCCAGTCGCGCGCTGCCTCCGGGCCAGGCCGCCAGTCGCGCCCTGCCTCCGGGCCAGGGGGCCGGCCGGGCGCTGCCGTCCGGTCCGGCGCCGGCCGGGGCCCTGCCGCCGAGCGAGGCGACCGGTCGTGCCCTGCCCGCGGGCGAGACGCCCGGCCGGGTGACCGGTGCCGCCTCGGTCGGCGCGCCCAGCCGCGCGCTGGATGCCGCGCCGGCGCCGGGCCGCGCCCAGGTCACCGGTGGCACGGCGGCACCGGCTCGCGCGTCCGCCCCGGTCGGCACCGCGTCCGCCGCGGTGGGGACGGCGTCCGCCGCCGTCGGCGCCGCGTCCGCCCGTACGATGCCGCCCTCGTCTCCCGGCGGCGCCGCAGCCCCGACCCGGCCGGCGGCGCCGAGCGGCGGCGCGAACCGCCCGCCGGTACGGCAGTTCGCCGCGGGCGCGCCCGCGGCGGCGCTCGACAACCTGCGCGAGGCCCGCTCCGAACTGCGGCAGAAGATGCGCACCCAGCGGCGCCTGCGCGTCGTCACGCTGATGTCGCTGGCCGTCGTGGTCCTGGGCGTGTTGCCGCTGATCTTCGGCATCCGCTCGGCCACCCGCGACCCGGTCTTCAACTCGCTGGACGCGCTGCAGGTGCCGTCCTGGGCCGCGGCGCAGGTCAAGGACCGCAGCAGCGGCAGCCAGTGGTGCTTCATGGACTGCCGGTTCCGCGAGCGCACCGCCCAGTCGCAGCAGCCGTACCAGGAGACCACCAAGGCGTATTCGACGGCCCTGTCGTCGGCCGGGTGGCAGCGCTGGAAGGTCGACGAGTGCCCCGAGCAGCCCGTGACCAACGGCAGCTACACCTGCTGGCGGCGCGACGAGTTCACTCTGGACCTGTGGGTCGGGCCGCCCGCGTGCGCGATCGACGCGATCGCCGCCCAGGACTCGGCGGTGCTGCCGTCGACCGGGCCGGACGGTGTGGTGCCCACCACGGACCCGAAGAAGTGCACCGGTTCGAGCGTCAGTATCAAGGTGCAGAACGCCATCACGGACCTGCGTGGCAAGAAGGAACCGGCGCCGAACCCGTCGCTGGTCGGCGAGACACCGGACCCGGTTCTCAGTGATGATCCCCTGTTGGAGCCGACACCCTCCCGGTCGTGACACGTATCGGTGATGACGGACGGTAGGGTCTGCACGGTTGCATTAGCCGTACACGGCCGCCAGTAGAGGAGACGCGTTCATGAACGCCGGAGAAATCGCAGGGCTGATCGCGGCGGGCGCGTTCCTGATGCTCGTGCTGGTGCTCGCCGTACCGATTCTGAAGCTGCGGCACACGGTGGACGCGGCGACCCGCGCCATCAACGACCTGACCGACCGCACCGGCCCGCTGCTCGGCAACGTCAACGAGACCGTGGAGAACGTGAACACGGCCCTGGGCCAGGTGCAGGTCTCTTTGGACGGTGTCAACATCCAGCTGGCGAAGGTGGACGCGATCACCGGCGCCGCGCAGAGCATCTCGGCCAACGTCGCCAATCTCGTGGCCGTCGTGTCCGCCGCCGCCGCGAATCCGCTGGTCAAGGTCGCGTCGTTCGGCTACGGCCTGCGCAAGGCCACGGCCGCCCGGCGGCACGCCGAGGAGGAGCGCGAGGTCCGCGAGACACTGAAGCGGCGGCGCCGGGCCGCCCGCTGAGCCGACTCCCGATCATTTGCGGCCGTCCGCGCCCCACCGCGCGGGGCCGGGCCGCGGAGAAAGGAACGCCGCCATGAAGCGTCTGCTCTGGCTGGGCATCGGACTCGCGGTCGGCGCGGTCGTCGTCCGCAAGCTGACCCGCAAGGCCGACGAGTTCACCCCCTCCGGCATCGCCGCCTCCCTGTCGCAATCCGCTGGCGGCCTCGTGGAGTCGCTGCGAAGCTTCGTGGAGGACGTCCGCGAGGGGATGGCCGAGCGCGAGGAACAGATTCACGAGGCCTTCGCGGCCGGTGAGCTGATCGACGATCAGCTCACCGACCTCATGGAGGACGACGACGGTACGCAGGGGCGACACGCCCAGAAGGGGTCATGATGAGAACGGCGGAGATCAAGCGGCGCTATCTGGCGCATTTCGAGGCCAACGGGCACACGGTCGTGCCGAGTGCCCCGCTGCCGGCCATCGACGACCCGAACCTGCTGTTCATCAACGCCGGCATGGTCCAGTTCGTGCCGTTCTTCCTGGGCCAGCGGACGCCGCCGTACCAGCGGGCGGTCAGCGTGCAGAAGTGCATCCGTACCCCGGACATCGACGAGGTCGGCAAGACCTCGCGGCACGGCACGTTCTTCCAGATGAACGGCAACTTCTCGTTCGGCGACTACTTCAAGGCGGGTGCGATCCCCCTCGCCTGGGAGCTGTCCACCAAGCCGGTCGAGCAGGGCGGTTTCGGCCTGGATCCGGAGCGGATCTGGGCGACGGTGTACCTCGACGACGACGAGGCCATCGACATCTGGCGCCGGACCGGCCTGCCCGCGGAGCGGATCGTGCGCCGCGGCAAGAAGGACAACTTCTGGTCGATGGGCATCCCCGGCCCCGCGGGCCCGTGCTCGGAGCTGTTCTACGACCGCGGCCCGGCGTACGGCGCGGAGGGCGGCCCGGAGGTCGACGAGGACCGCTTCCTGGAGTTCTGGAACCTGGTCTTCATGCAGTACGAGATCACCGACGTGAAGTCGAAGGAGGACTTCACGATCGTCGGGGATCTGCCCGCGAAGAACATCGACACCGGCATGGGCCTGGAGCGCATCGCGTCGATCCTGCAGGGCGTCGACAACCTGTACGAGATCGACGAGGTCCGGCCGATCCTGTCCCGGGCGGCGGAGCTGACCGGCAAGACGTACGGGGCGCACTCCGGGCATGCGGCGAACCAGTCGCACCCCGACGACGTGCGCCTGCGGGTGATCGCGGACCACGTACGCACCGCGCTCATGCTGATCGGCGACGGCATCGTCCCCTCCAACGAGGGCCGCGGGTACGTGCTGCGCCGCATCATGCGCCGCGCGATCCGGGCGATGCGCCTGCTCGGCTGGCAGGGCGCGGCGCTGCCCGAGCTGCTGCCGGTGGCGCGTGACTGCATGGCGCCGTCGTACCCGGAGCTGGCGGAGGAGTTCGGCCGCATCTCCACCTACGCGTACGCGGAGGAAGATGCGTTCCTGTCGACGCTGCGGGCGGGCACCACGATCCTGGACACCGCGATCACGGAGACCAAGACCGCGGGCGGCGCCACGCTGACCGGCGCGCAGGCGTTCCAGCTGCACGACACGTACGGGTTCCCGATCGACCTGACCCTGGAGATCGCGGCCGAGCAGGGCCTGCAGGTCGACCAGGAGGGTTTCCGGCGGCTGATGGCCGACCAGCGGGCGCGGGCGAAGGCGGACGCGGCGGCGCGCAAGACCGGCCACGCGGACCTGTCGGCGTACCGGGCGGTGCTGGACGCGGGCGGCCCGGTGGAGTTCACCGGGTACGCGGAGGTGTCCCGCGAGTCGCGGATCCGCGCGGTGCTCGGCGGCGGCGCCAGTGTGGCGGCGGCGGGCGAGGGCGAGTTCGTCGAGCTGGTCCTGGATTCGACCCCGTTCTACGCGGAGGGCGGCGGCCAGCAGGCCGACACCGGCCTGATCAACGTGGGCGCGGGCCAGGTCGAGGTCGTCGACGTGCAGCAGCCCATTCCGGGCCTGATCGTGCACAAGGCGCGGGTGATCCGGGGCGAGGTGCGCGCGGGCGAGGCGGGCTTCGCGGAGATCGACGTGACCCGGCGCAGGGCGATCTCGCGGTCGCACACCGCGACCCACCTGATCCACCAGACGATGCGGCACTTCCTCGGCGAGTCGGCGACCCAGGCGGGTTCGCTGAACGCGCCCGGCCGGTTGCGCTTCGACTTCAACACCCCCGGCGCGGTGCCGCAGGCGGTGCTGCACGACGTCGAGCAGCAGGTCAACGAGGTGCTGCTGCGTGACCTGGAGGTGCACGCGTTCATCACCAGCCAGGAGGAGGCGCGCCGGCTGGGCGCGATGGCGCTGTTCGGCGAGAAGTACGGCGACGAGGTGCGGGTCGTCGAGGTCGGCGACTACGCCCGCGAGCTGTGCGGCGGCACCCACGTGTCCCGTTCCGGGCAGCTCGGCCTCGTCAAGGTTCTCTCCGAGTCGTCCATCGGCTCCGGCGTACGCCGGGTCGAGGCGCTGGTGGGCATCGACGCGTTCGGGTTCCTGGCCAAGGAGCACCTGCTCGTCTCCCGCCTGGCGGAGCTGTTCCGGGTGCCCGGCGACCAGGTCGCCGAGCGGGTCGAGCAGACCGTGACGGCGCTGCGCGACGCGGAGAAGGAGCTGGAGAAGCTGCGCGCCCAGATGGTGCTGGGCGGTGCGGCGGCGCTCGCGGGCCAGGCGAAGGACCTGCGCGGCGTCGCGTACGTGGGCACCGAGGCGCCCGAGGGGGCGGCCGGCAACGACGTCCGTACGCTGGCCCAGGAGATCCGCGGCAAGATCGACGCGGCGCGCCCGGCCGTGGTGGCGGTCGCGTCCCGTGCGAACGGCAAGGCGTCACTCATCGTGGCGATCAACGCCGCCGCGAAGAGTCGTGGGCTGTCCGCGGCCGATCTCGTCAAGGGCGCCCTGTCCGGGCGCGGCGGCGGGAACGCCGACCTCGCTCAGGGCGGCGGCGTTCCGGCCGATCAGGTGTCATCCCTGTTGACAGCGGTAGAGAAGGCGGTCGGCGACGCTGCGTGACGCTGGAGAGGGTGGCCCGATGATGGCACCGCCGCGGGGTAGGCGGCTGGGCGTCGATGTCGGTAAGGTCCGTGTCGGGGTTGCGATCTGTGACCCCGACGGGATCCTGGCCACACCGTTGGTCACGGTGTCCCGGGACATGGGGGCGGCCGCCGATTCCGTACCCGCCGACATAGCCGAGCTCAGGCGCCTCGTGGAGGAGCACGGGGCGGTGCAGATCGTGGTGGGCCTCCCGGTGCGCCTGTCGGGCGCCGAAGGGGCTGCCGCGGTAGACATTCGTGCGTACGCTGACCGGCTGGCACGTGCCGTCGGAGACGTGCCCGTCGTTCTGACGGACGAAAGGATGTCGACCGTGGTGGCAACTCGAAGGCTGGCCGAACGGGGCGTGCGTGGACGGCGCCAGCGGGCGGTGGTCGACCAGGCGGCCGCCGTGGAGATCCTGCAGAGCTGGCTGGATGCGCAGCGGAGGCAGACACGATGATCGACGAGCTGGATCTGGCGTTCGACGAGAAGGCCGATCGCACCAAACCGCGACACCGGCGTTCCCGCGGCGGCAAGGGCAGGACGTCCGCCGCGTTCCTGTTGACCTTCGTGCTGCTGGCGGTCCTCGGCGGCGGCGTGTACCTGGGCTACAACAAGGTGCGCGACTTCTTCACCGCGGCCGACTACGACGGCCCCGGCACGGGCACGGCGCAGGTGCAGATCAAGGAGAGCGCGACCCTGACGGACATGGGCAACGCGCTCGTCGACGCGGACGTGGTCAAGAGCACCGCCGCGTTCGTCAACGCCGCCGACGCGAACCCGCAGGGCCACAACATCCGCTCGGGCACGTACAACCTGCGCAAGCAGATGGCCGCCAAGGACGCCGTGACGCTGCTGCTGGACCCGAAGTCGCGGGTGAGCACCGGGGTCACCATCCCGGAGGGCAAGACCGCCAAGCAGGTGTACGCCCTGCTGTCCAAGGCCACGAACATTCCGGTCAAGGACTTCGAGGAGGCCGCGAAGGACCCGGTGGCGCTCGGCGTGCCCGCGTTCTGGTTCAACCGGACGGACGGGCAGAAGCCGGCCCGCTCTATCGAGGGCTTCCTGTTCCCCGACACGTACGAGTTCCAGCCCAAGGGCACCGCCGAGCAGGTGCTGCAGACCATGGTGGCGCACTTCCTGAAGGTCGCCGAGAAGATCGACTTCGTGAACACGGTCCAGAAGGAACGCAAGATCAGCCCGTACGAGGCGCTGACCGTGGCGTCGCTGGCCCAGGCCGAGGCGGGCAACGAGGCGGATCTCGGCAAGGTCGCCCGGGTCGCGTACAACCGGATCTACAGCGGCAGCTTCCCGTGCAGCTGCCTGCAGTTCGACGTCGGGATCAACTACTACTACCAGCTCACCGGGCGGCCGACGAAGCCGTCGAAGGACATGACGCTGGCCGAGCTGACCGACCCGAAGAACCCGTACCGGACGCACAACAAGCCGGGCCTCACGCCCACGCCGATCAACAACCCGGGCCAGGCGGCGCTGGAGGGCGCGATGAAGCCGCCCGCCGGCCAGTGGCTGTACTTCGTGGCGATCGACAAGCAGGGCCACTCGGCGTTCGCGACCACCCTCGACGGCCAGCGCAAGAACGAGGCGATCGCCCGCAAGAACGGCGTTCTGTGACGGCTGAGCGGTTCGGCGCGCGCCGCGCCGCGGTGTGCGGCAAGCCCATCGGTCACTCGCTGTCCCCGGTGATCCACCGCGCCGGGTTCGCCGCGGCGGGCCTGAGCGACTGGTCGTACGAGGCCATCGAGTGCGCCGAGGTCGAGCTGCCGGGCCTCGTCGCGGGCCTGGGCCCGGAGTGGGCCGGGCTGTCGCTCACCATGCCGCTCAAGGAGGCCGCCCTCGCGCTCGCGGCGGAGGCGTCCCCCGCGGCCACCGCGGTCGGTGCGGCGAACACACTGGTCCGCCGCCCGGACGGCAGCTGGTACGCCGACAACACCGACATCTCCGGCATGGTCCGCGTCCTTCGTGCCGCCGGACTCGACGAGGCCACCGCGCCCGGAGGCGGCCGCGCCCGAGCCGGCTCGCTCCTTTACGGCGCCTCGCCCACGGTGACCATCCTCGGCGGCGGCGGCACGGCCCGCGCCGCGCTGGGCGCGGCCGCCGCGCTGAACGCCTGGGACGTCACCGTGGTGACCCGGCGCCCGGAGGCTGTCGAGGAACTGCGGCCGGTGGCCGGGAAGCTCGGGCTCAACCTGCGGGGTGTGCCGTGGGCGGACGCTCCGCGCACGTTCGACGTCGACGCGGTCGTCTCCACCGTGCCCAAGGGCGCCGCCGACGAACTGGCCGCAGCGGTCACCTGGCAGCCGCTGACCGTACTGTTCGACGCCATCTACGACCCCTGGCCGACCCCGCTGGCGGCGTCGGCCGCCGCCGCCGGACTGCCGGTGGTCTCCGGCCTGGATCTGCTGCTGGCCCAGGCACTCGGCCAGTTCGAGCAGTTCACCGGCGTGCGGCCGGCCCCCGAGCCCGCCATGCGCGAGGCCCTGCTGGCCGCCGCCGCCCAGCGCTGATCATGGGGCGGAGTCGGCGCGTTCTCGCCGTGCACCGGGTTCGTGCTGCCGCCGCGGGCGCAGCGTGGTCGTGATGACCAGCGCCGATGCGGCGAAGCCCAGGACCACCACCCCCATGGGTACGCCGGTGCCCGCATCGCCCACGCCGGCCAGGGGAGCGGCGACCGCGGCGACGACGGACTGGATGCCGCCCAGCAGCGCCGCCGCCGTACCGGCCCGCTGCGGGTAGCGGTCCAGCGCCAGCGCCGTACCGTTCGGCATCACCATGCCGATCGACGCCACCACGACGAACAGTGCCGCCGCCAGCCCGACCAGGCTGCCCAGCGCCGCCGCGACCAGCACACCCACCGCGGCGCAGGTCTGGGTCACGAAGGCGCTGACGAGCAGCCGGGTCGGCGTGAACCGGTCGAGCAGCCGCCGGTTCGCCTGGCTGAGCGCGATCAGCCCGGCCGCGTTGAGCCCGAACAACAGGCTGAACGCGGTCGCGGAGATCCCGTACCCGTCCTGGAAGACGAACGACGACCCGGAGATGTACGCGAACATCGCCGCGAACGCGCACCCCTGCCCCAGCGCGAACGCGAGGTAGCCGCGGTCGGTCAGCAGCCGGCCCGCCACCCGCGCGGTCTCGGCCAGCCCACCCCGCGCCCGCCGCTCCGGCGGCAGCGTCTCCGGCAGCCGGGCCGCCACGAGTGCCGCCAGCAGCGCGGCGATCGCGCCCAGCGCGACGAAGATGCCCGGCCACGCGCTGACCCGCAGCACGGCGCTGCCCAGGGCGGGCGCCGCGATCGGCGCCACCCCGAAGATCAGGGTGAGCTGGGAGAAGAACTTCGCGGCGGCCACACCGGAGTACAGGTCACGCACCACCGCCCGGGCCACCACCACCCCGAACCCGCCCGCCAGACCCTGCAGCAGGCGCAACGCGACCAGCACGGGCGCGGCCGGGGCCAGCGCGCACAACAGCGAGACCAGTGCGTACGCGGCGACGCTGAAGACGATGGGGCGGCGCCGGCCCCACCGGTCGCTGAGCGGGCCCCCGACCAGCTGCCCGAGGGCCAGCCCGATCAGGCAGGTGGTGAGCGAGAGCTGCACCTGCGCGTCCGGCACCCCGAAGTCCGCCGCGATGGCGGGGAAGGCGGGCAGGTACATGTCCAGCGACAGCGGCCCGATCGCGGTGGTCAGCCCGAGCATCACCACGAGCAGCGGGCCGTGCGGTGCGGCGGGCTTGGTGATCGATGCGGGCACGTCCCGCACGGTACCCCCGGTCCTCGGCGGCAATCCCGCTGGAGCCGCGGGTGGTCGTCGGCCGCGGGCCCCGGCTGGGGTGGCCGCAACGCCGCCGGGCCGTCGTCGGCCCCGACATCCGTCGCGGTCCGCAGGGCGGGACGCGGGCGGGCGGGTGCACGGCGTGCTGCTGCGGCGTGCCACACTGTGACCCGTGTTGCGCTGGTTGACCGCAGGTGAGTCCCATGGCCCGGCGCTCGTCGCCCTCCTCGAAGGTGTGCCCGCCGGGGTGCGGGTGACGAGCGATGACATCCGTCGCGATCTCGCCCGCCGTCGCCTCGGCTACGGCCGCGGCGCGCGCATGTCGTTCGAGCAGGACGAGGTCGAGATCATCGGTGGCATCCGGCACGGGCTCACCCTGGGCAGCCCGGTCGCGATCCGGGTGGGCAATTCCGAATGGCCCAAGTGGCGTACGGTCATGGCCGCCGACCCGGTCGACCCGGCGGAGCTGGCGGCGCAGGCGCGCAACGCCCCGCTGACCCGGCCCCGCCCCGGCCACGCCGACCTGGCCGGCATGCAGAAGTACGGGCACACCGACGCCCGGCCGATCCTGGAGCGCGCCAGCGCCCGGGAGACCGCCGCCCGGGTGGCCGTCGGCGCGATCGCCAAAGCCCTGGTCCGGCAGGCCCTCGGGGTGCAGATCGTCTCGCACGTCGTCGAGCTGGGCTCGGTGGCCGCCAAGGTCGGCCTGGTCCCGGTGCCCGAGGACGCCGAGCGCATCGACGCGGACCCACTGCGCTGCGTCGATCCCGAAGCCAGCGTGCGGATGGTCGCCGAGGTCGACGCGGCCAAGCGGGACGCCGACACGCTGGGCGGCATCGTCGAGGTGCTGGCGTACGGGGTACCGCCCGGTCTCGGCTCGCACGTGCAGTGGGACCGCAAGCTGGACGCCCGCCTCGCCACGGCGCTGATGTCGATCCAGTCCGTCAAGGGCGTCGAGATCGGCGACGGCTTCACCCAGGCCCGCTCCCGCGGCTCCGTGGCGCATGACGAGATCATCCCGACCCCCGACGGCGTACGCCGGGTGACCGACCGGGCCGGCGGCCTGGAGGGCGGCATCACCAACGGCGAGTACCTGCGGGTCCGGGCGGCCATGAAGCCGATCTCCTCGCTCAACCGCGCCCTGCAGACCGTCGACGTCGCGACCGGCGAACCCGCCACGGCCATCAACCAGCGCTCCGACGTCTGCGCGGTGCCGGCCGGTGCGGTGGTCGCCGAGGCCATGGTGGCGCTGGTGCTGGCCGAGGCGGCCACGGAGAAGTTCGGCGGTGACTCCGTGACGGAGATCCGCCGCAACCTCGCCGGCTACCTCGACGGACTGCTGATCCGCTGATGGCTCCGGTCTGCGTGCTGGTCGGCCCGCCGGGGGCCGGCAAGTCCACGGTCGGTCAGGCGTTGGCCGATCTGCTCGCGGTGCCGTTCGCGGACACGGACGCGCTGATCGAGGCGACGGCGGGCAAGTCCATCCCGGACATTTTCGTCGAGGACGGCGAGCCCGCGTTCCGGGCGCTGGAACGGGTCGCGGTGGCCGACGCGCTCACGGGGTTCGACGGGGTTCTCGCCCTCGGCGGCGGCGCGATCATGGACGACGGCACCCGGGCGGCGCTCGGGTCGCACGCGGTGGTCTACCTGTCCGTCGAGCTGAGCGACGCGGTGAAGCGTGTCGGGCTCGGCGCGGGACGCCCCATGCTGAGCGTCAATCCACGAGCGACCCTCAAGTACCTGATGGATCAGCGCCGCCCGCTGTACGAGTCCGTGGCCACGCACACGGTCGCGACGGACGACCGCACCCCGGCGGAGATCGCCGAGCTGCTGGCCGCCCGGCTCGGAAGCTGACCCACCGTTCCTGCGCCGCCCGCAACGGTGCGGGCCGCCCGGCGTGCTGCCGGGCGGCCCGTGTTCGTTTGCCGTTCTATGGGTCAGGCGATCTTGACGTTGAAGATGGGGTTGGCGGCGAGGGTGCGGAACGCGGCCAGGTTCTTCTTGGTGGAGTCGATGCTGATGTCGCGGTCGCCCTGGTCGTCGTGCTTGGTGTCGAAGTACACGATCGCCTTGATGTTCGGGCGCTTGGCCAGCTCCGGCAGCACGCTGTGGTAACCAGCGGTCTTGTCGACCGGCTTGCCGATGCGGTGGTACACGCCCCACTCCGCGATCATGATCGGCTTGCTCGCGTGCTGCGTGCTGGCCCAGTCGTACCAGCCCGGGCTGCCCTTGCCGTTGGCCTTGCGGTCGAGCAGGTCACCGAACTGGCCGTAGTGGTAGTAGCCCTTCTCCGCGGAGACGTAGGAGTCCAGGCCCATCCAGTCCACCACGTCGTCGCCGGGGTACAGATCCGCCCACCACGACTGCGCCATCCACTTCTCATTACCCATGTACGCCATCACGTTGATCGCGTTGTCCACACCCTGCGCCCTCAGCCGCTGGATCGTGTGCCGGTACATCGCGGCGAAGTCCTTCGCCTCCATGCCGGAACCCTTCCGCGCGACCACGTCGTTCTCCGGCTCGTGGTTGAGCACCAGGAAGAACTTCTGCGGGTAGGTGGCCTTGATCCGCTGCGCGAACCGGTCGATCCGGGCGTCCTGCTCACCCGCTGCGACCTTCGCCCAGGTGGAACCGTAAGCAATCTTCCAGTTGACCAGCAGCACCCGCGGGTGCGCCGGGTCCTGCGTCATCGCGATCTCGGACTTGGTCGGGAAGACCTCGTCACCCTTGTGGTACGTGTGGAAGATCGACGCGTCCCGACCGGACAACTGCTCCCACTTCTTCAACTCCGCATCACGCGGCGCAGAAGTGAACCCACCCGCGGCCGCGCCCCACAGCACCCCGCAGGACGGCACGAGCTTGTCGCCGGTGACGCACTCCTGCGCCAGCTTCTTCTTCGGCTTCGCCGAGGAGGCGGGGGCGGCGTGCGCGGCACCGGCCGCACCGATCACGGCGGTGGTACCGGCCAGCATCGCACCGAGCAGGGTGACCAGCTTCTGAACCTTGCGCCCCACAGTGAATCTCCCCCGTCTTGGGCCGGCCACGTCGCCGGTCACATGAAGAAGATTCGGTGTCGTTCGGAGCGCCTCCGGGTCCTGGAAGGTTTCTTAACGGTTGCGGCTCATACTTTCGTCTTGGTCGCCGCTCCAGCCGGACGATAGAGCCCCCGCCGAACAGCGCCGCAGTGCCGAGAGGGGGCCTGGTAAGGGCGGAAGGCGGGCCTCCAGCCGACGCCGTCGCATGGACGGCCAAGAGCCTGCCGAGCCGTCCCGTTCCATCCGCGTCATCAGTGGGGCGCAGCGCCTGACATCTCGTGGTCGTGAGCGCGCCCGGGCCCGCCGCTGGTGCCCCCATGACGCGTCATTAGGCTCGGCGTCGATGGACGACGTGACCCGAATCCCCGTGGCCGGTGACCGGCCGTATGACGTGCTGGTCGGACGCGGGCTCGGGCCCGCCCTGGCGCCGCTGCTCGACGGGGCGGTACGCGCGGCCGTCCTGTACGCGCCACCGTTGCAGAGCCGGGCCACGCTCCTCGCGGACGAGCTGTCCGCGGCGGGCCTGCGGCCGAGCCTGCTGCCCGTACCGGACGCCGAGGCCGGCAAGACCGTCGAGGTCGCCGCCCGCTGCTGGGACGCGCTCGGCGAGGCAGGTTTCACCCGCACCGACGTGGTGATCGGGGTGGGTGGGGGAGCGGTGACCGACCTGGCCGGTTTCGTCGCCGCCAGTTGGCTGCGCGGGGTCCGCTGGGTGCCGTGGTCGACCTCGCTGCTCGGCATGGTCGACGCGGCCGTGGGCGGCAAGACCGGCATCAACGTCGCCGCGGGCAAGAACCTCGTGGGCGCGTTCCATCCGCCCGCCGGGGTGCTCTGCGACCTCGACATGCTGGACACCCTCCCGGACGGCGACCTGGTGGCCGGGCTGGCCGAGGTGGTCAAGTGCGGCTTCATCGCCGACCCCGCGATCGTCGAGGCGATCGAGGCCGATCCCGCCGCGGCCCGCGACCCGCGCGGCAGGGTCGTCCGGGAGCTGGTCGAACGCGCGATCCGGGTCAAGGCCGAGGTGGTCGGCGCGGACCTGCGCGAGTCGGGGCTCCGGGAGATCCTCAACTACGGGCACACGCTGGGTCACGCCATCGAGAAGCGCGAGGCGTACCGGTGGCGGCACGGGCACGCCGTGGCGGTCGGGCTGGTCTTCGCGGCCGAGCTGTCCCGCCTCGCCGGGCGGCTGGACGACGCCACCGCCGCCCGGCACCGTGCGGTGCTGGACCTGCTGGGCCTGCCCACCTCGTACCCGGAGCAGGCCTGGCCGGAGTTGCTGAGCGCGATGCGGGTCGACAAGAAGACCCGGGCCGACACGCTGCGTTTCGTGGTGCTCGACGGCCTCGCCAAGCCGGGCATCCTCACCGGCCCCGACGAGTCATTGCTGGCCCGGGCCTACCGGGCGGTGGCCACCGCGTGAGCGAGGGCCGCGAGCGCAGGCGAAAGGCAGGCACCGCGTGAGCGAGTGCACCGAGCGCCGCGAGGGCCGCGAGCGCAGGCGAAAGGCATGCACATGACGCGGGTGTACGTGCTCAACGGGCCGAACCTGGGGCGGCTGGGGACCCGGCAGGTCGACGTCTACGGCGTCACCTCGTACGCGGATCTGGTCACCATGTGCGAGGCGACCGGCGCCGAGCTGGGCCTGGACGTGCAGGTCCGGCAGACCGACGCGGAACACGAGATGCTGGCCTGGTTGCACGCCGCCGCCGATGAACAGGCCCCGGTCGTGCTCAACCCGGGCGCGTGGTCGCATTATTCGTACGCGGTCCGCGACGCGTGCGCGCTGCTGCGGGCCCCGCTGGTCGAGGTGCACATCTCCAACATCCACGCCCGGGAGGAGTTCCGGCACCACTCGGTGGTCTCGGCGGTCGCCACGGGCGTCATCGCGGGCCTGGGCGTCGAGGGCTACCGGCTGGCGTTGCAACACATCGCACGCAGGCCCGATTCGTCGGGTGACGTGCCGCGCCGGTAAACTTTTCGGGTCACTCCATCGCGTCAAGATCAAGGCAGGACATGGCGACTACGAACGACCTGAAGAACGGCCTCGTGCTCAACCTCGACGGCGAGCTGTGGGCCGTCGTGGAGTTCCAGCACGTCAAGCCGGGCAAGGGCGGTGCGTTCGTGCGCACGACGCTCAAGAACGTGCTCTCCGGCAAGGTGGTGGACAAGACCTTCAACGCGGGTACGAAGGTCGAGACGGCCACGGTCGACAAGCGCACGATGCAGTACCTGTACCAGGACGGCGACGACTACGTCTTCATGGACCTGGGCACGTTCGACCAGATCCACGTGCCCGGCGGCACCGTGGGCGAGGCGGCGAACTACCTGCTTCCCGAGGCCGAGGCGACCGTGGCGACCCACGAGGGCGTGCCGCTCTACATCGAGCTGCCCACCAGCGTCTTCCTCGAGGTGACCTACACCGAGCCGGGCCTGCAGGGCGACCGCTCGACCGGCGGCACCAAGCCCGCGACCGTGGAGACCGGCGCCACCGTGCAGGTGCCGCTGTTCATCTCCACCGGTGAGAAGATCAAGGTCGACACCCGCGACGGCCGTTACCTCGGCCGCAGCTGATGCCCGAGGCCCCCAAGCTGCAGATGCCCGCGCGTCGCAAGGCGCGCAAGCGGGCGCTGGACGTCCTCTACGAGGCCGACCTGCGTGATCTGCCGCCCCGCCAGGTGCTTGCGGGCTACCTGGAGCGCATCGCCAAGCCCCACCCGGATCACCTGGAGTACACCATCGGCCTGGTCGAGGGTGTCGCCGAGCACCTGGACCGGATCGACGAGCTGATCGCCAGTTACGCCGAGGGCTGGACGCTGTCCCGGATGCCCGTGGTGGACCGCAACCTGGCCCGCATCGCGGTGTACGAGCTGCTCTACGTGCCCGAGATCGACGACCCGGTCGCGATCACCGAGGCGGTCGAGCTGGCGAAGCAGATGTCCACCGATGACAGCCCGCGATTCCTCAACGGCATCCTCGGCCGCATCGCCGAGTTCACCAGCCGCTGACCCGTACGACCGACGGCCCGGACCATTGCTGGTCCGGGCCGTCGGTCTGTGCGGTGCTTCAGGAGGCGAAGAACGCCCGCGGGTCGGCGACCAGCACACCCTGCTCGGTCAGGCGCTCGATGAGGCCGGACGGCGAGATGTCGTAGACGATGGCCAGCGCGCGCAGGTCGTCGGCGCGGATGGAGAGCACCCGCCCGTTGTAGTCACCGCGCTGCTGCTGTATCGCCCGGGCGTAACGCGCCACGTAGGCGAGGTCCTCGCTGGTGGTGTCGTACAGCTTCTCGAGGTCGAGAACGATCTTGTTGGTGGCTTCGAGCCGGACCCCGCTGCCGTCGGGCAGCAGCTCCGACACGGGGACGCGGTAGAAGTCGGCGAGCTCGGCCAGACGGGACACGGTGACCGCACGGTCGCCGCGCTCGTACGAGCCCACCACGACGGCCTTCCACCGGCCGTTCGACTTCTCTTCCACGCCCTGCAGGGACAGGCCCTGCTGCTGGCGGATGGAGCGCAGGCGGGCGCCCAACGACTTGGCGTACTCAGACGGCATACGGTCACTCCCAGTGCTGTGCTGGCCCAGAGGGTTCTTCCTCCGCGGATCGCTACGCAGCGTGACGGTACGGAGTTTGCGACCCCTGGTCAAGTGTCGGTTACCGATGAGACGCGGGAGTCGCGCAACTTGACCACTTTAGCCCCTTTCCCTGGCGGGTAGGGCACGTCACGGTCCTGCACTCTGTGTTCACTGGTAACGTGACGGCAGCCAGTGGGTCAACCTTCGCACCTAGGGGGTTGCCTGCCAGACGTCCTTTAACGACCCGTCCCGTGAGGCGGGGAAGGAGGTCAGCCGTGGCATATCCACGCGCCGACACCACTGACAAGATCATTCTCTCCGGGGCCGACCTCCACCGCGTGGTGGACCGGATCGCCCATCAGATCCTCGAGAAGACCTCCGGTGCCACCGGCACGGTCCTGCTCGGCATCCCGACCCGCGGCGTTCCGCTGGCCCGCCGCCTGGCCGCCCGGATCCACGCCTTCGAGGGCGTCGACGTCGGAGTCGGCGCGCTCGACATCACGCTGTACCGCGACGACCTGCGGCTGCACGCCACCCGGGCGCTCGGCAAGACGGAACTGCCGGCCGGCGGCATCGACGGGCGCCGGGTCATCCTCGTCGACGACGTGCTCTTCTCCGGCCGTACGGTCCGGGCTGCGCTGGACGCGCTGAGCGACATCGGCCGCCCCAGCTCTGTGCAGCTCGCGGTCCTGGTCGACCGCGGTCACCGGGAGCTGCCGATCCGGGCCGACTACGTCGGCAAGAACATCCCCACCGCCCGGACCGAGAGCGTGCGCGTGGCGCTGGCCGAGACCGACGACGGTACGGACGAGGTCCGGCTGACCGGAGGCGAGAAATGATCAAGCACCTTCGATCGGCAGCCGACCTGGACGCCGCCACCGCCACCCTGATCCTGGACACCGCCGCGGAGATGGCCGCGCTGGCCGGCCGCGAGGTGAAGAAGCTGCCCACCCTGCGCGGGCGCACCGTGGTCAACCTCTTCTACGAGGACTCCACCCGCACCCGGATCTCCTTCGAGGCCGCCGCCAAGCGCCTGTCCGCGGACGTCATCAACTTCTCCGCCAAGGGTTCCAGCGTCAGCAAGGGGGAGAGCCTCAAGGACACCGCGCTGACGCTGCAGGCCATGGGCGCGGACGCGGTCGTCATCCGGCACTCGGCGTCGGGCGCCCCGCACCGCCTCGCCAACTGGGTCGACGGCTCCGTGGTCAACGCGGGCGACGGCACCCATGAGCACCCGACACAGGCGCTGCTGGACGCGTACACGATGCGTGCGCGCCTCGGCCGCCTCGCCGGGTTGCACGTGGTGATCGTCGGCGACGTGCTGCACAGCCGGGTGGCCCGCTCCAACGTGCTGCTGCTGTCCACGCTCGGCGCCAAGGTGACCCTGGTTGGCCCGCCCACGCTGATCCCGCTGGACATCGCGGCGGCGCTGGCCCCCGGCACCGAGGTGTCGTACGACCTCGACGCGGTGCTGCCCACCGCCGACGTGGTGATGATGCTGCGCGTGCAGACCGAGCGGATGCAGGACTCCTTCTTCCCCTCGGCCCGCGAGTACTCCCGCCGATATGGCCTGGACGCCACCCGGATGCACCGGCTTCCCGAGCACGCGATCGTCATGCACCCCGGTCCGATGAACCGCGGCATGGAGATCACCCCGGCGGTGGCCGACTCGCCCCGCTCCACGATCGTCGAACAGGTCACCAACGGCGTCAGCGTCCGGATGGCCGTTCTCTACCTGCTCCTCGGAGGCAAATGATGTCGGCGTACCTGATCAAGGGTGTTCGGGTGCTCGGCGGTGAGCCGCGCGACCTGCTGATCCGCGACGGGGTGATCGCCGACGGCGATCCCGCGGGCGCCGAGGTGATCGACGCCGCCGGTCTGGTCGCCCTGCCCGGCCTTGTCGACCTGCACACCCACCTGCGCGAGCCCGGACGCGAGGACGCCGAGACGGTCGAGACCGGCTCGCGGGCCGCCGCACTGGGCGGTTACACAGCGGTCTGCGCGATGGCCAACACCTCACCCGTCGCGGACACCGCGGGCGTCGTCGAGCAGGTGTGGCGGCTCGGCCGCGAGGCAGGGCTGGTCGACGTGCAGCCGATCGGCGCGGTCACCGTCGGGCTCGCGGGCAAGCAGCTCGCCGAACTGGGCGCGATGGCCGACTCCGCGGCGAAGGTACGGATCTTCTCCGACGACGGCTTCTGCGTCGCCGACCCGCGCCTGATGCGCCGCGCCCTGGAGTACGTGAAGGCGTTCGACGGGATCATCGCCCAGCACGCAGAGGAGCCCCGGCTCACCGAGGGCGCCCAGATGCACGAGGGTGAGGTCTCCACCCGGCTCGGCCTCACCGGCTGGCCCGCGGTCGCCGAAGAGGCGATCATCGCCCGCGACGTGCTGCTGGCCGAGCACGTCGGCAGCCGCCTGCACGTCTGCCACGTCTCCACCGCGGGCAGCGTCGAGGTGCTGCGCCAGGCCAAGGCCCGCGGTGTCCGGGTCACCGCCGAGGTGACACCGCACCACCTGCTGCTCACCGACGAGCTGGCCGCCAGCTACGACCCGGTGTACAAGGTGAACCCGCCGCTGCGTACCGCCGCCGACATCGAGGCGCTGCGCGCCGCCCTGGCCGACGGCACGATCGACATCGTCGCCACCGACCACGCCCCGCACGCCGTGGAGGACAAGGAGTGCGAGTGGGCGTACGCGCGCCCCGGCATGGTCGGCCTGGAAACCGCGCTGCCGGTCGTGCTCTCCGTACTCGGTGAGCAGTGGGATCTCATCGCCGAGCGGATGTCGCGTGCCCCGGCGCGGATCGCCGCGCTGACCGGGCACGGCGGCGACCTCAGCGTCGGCTCTCCGGCCAACATCACGCTGGTGGACCCGTCCGCCCGCCGGGTCGTCGACCCGGCCGGGCTGGCGAGCCGCAGCCGCAACACACCGTACGCGGGCACCACCCTGCCGGGTCGCATCGTCGCGACCTTCCTCCGGGGAGAGCCGACAGTCCTGGACGGGAAGGCGACCAAGTGACACGCACCCCTGCGATCCTCGTTCTCGAGGACGGCCGCACGTTCGCCGGTGAGGCGTACGGCGCCGTCGGCGAGACCTTCGGCGAGGCGGTCTTCACCACCGGCATGACCGGGTATCAGGAGACCCTGACCGACCCGTCGTACCACCGGCAGGTCGTGGTGCAGACAGCGCCGCAGATCGGCAACACCGGCGTGAACGACGAGGACGACGAGTCGGACCGGATCTGGGTCTCCGGCTACGTGGTCCGCGATCCGTCGCGCCGCCCCTCGAACTGGCGCGCCACCGGCGACCTCGGCGAACGCCTCGCCGCCGAGGGCGTGGTCGGCATCAGCGGCATCGACACCCGGGCGCTGACCCGGCACCTGCGCGAACGCGGCGCCATGCGGGTCGGCGTGTCCAGCCTGGACACCGACCCGCAGGCACTGCTGGCGAAGGTCCAGCAGGCACCCGGCATGGTCGGCGCGGACCTGTCCGCGCAGGTGAGCACGCCGCAGCCGTACACGGTCCAGGCCGTGGGGGAGCACCGGTACACGATCGCCGCGCTGGATCTGGGCATCAAGCGCAACGTGTCCCGCCGCCTCGCCGAGCGCGGGGTGACCACGCACATCCTGCCGTCGTCGTCCAGCGTGGAGGACCTGCTGGCGGTGAACCCGGACGCGGTGTTCTTCTCGCCCGGCCCCGGCGACCCCGCCACCGCCGACCACCCTGTCGCGCTGGCCCGGGAGGTGATGCGGCGGCGGATCCCGCTGTTCGGCATCTGCTTCGGCAGCCAGATCCTCGGCCGCGCGCTCGGCTTCGGCACCTACAAGCTCGGGTACGGCCACCGCGGCATCAACCAGCCCGTGCTGGACCGCACCACCGGCAAGGTCGAGGTGACCAGCCACAACCACGGCTTCGCCGTCGACGCCCCGGCCGACAATGTGACCGACACCGAGTTCGGCCGGGTCGAAGTCAGTCACGTGTGCCTCAACGACAACGTGGTCGAAGGGCTGCGGGCGCTCGATGTGCCCGCGTTCACCGTTCAGTACCACCCCGAGGCGGCGGCCGGTCCCCACGACGCGGACTACCTGTTCGACCGTTTCGTGGAACTTGTGGAACGAAAAGGCCAGCCCCGCGTCGAGCTTGGCGAGAAGAGGGCTGTCTGATGCCGAAGCGTACTGATCTGAAGCACGTCATGGTGATCGGCTCCGGGCCGATCGTCATCGGCCAGGCCTGCGAGTTCGACTACTCCGGCACCCAGGCGTGCCGGGTGCTGCGCGCCGAGGGTCTGCGGGTCTCGCTGGTGAACTCCAACCCGGCGACGATCATGACGGACCCGGAGTTCGCCGACGCCACCTACGTCGAGCCGATCACCCCGGAGTTCGTCGAGCTGGTCATCGCCCGCGAGCGCCCCGACGCGATCCTGCCGACGCTGGGCGGCCAGACCGCCTTGAACACGGCGGTCGCCCTGCACGAGAGCGGCGTGCTCGACAAGTACGGCGTGGAGCTGATCGGCGCGAACATCGACGCGATCCAGCGCGGCGAGGACCGCCAGAAGTTCAAGGACATCGTGGCCAAGGCCGGGGGCGAGACGCCGCGCTCGCGGGTCTGCCACTCGATGGACGAGGTCCGCGCGACCGTCGCCGAGCTGGGCCTGCCGGTGGTCATCCGCCCGTCGTTCACCATGGGTGGCCTGGGCTCCGGCATGGCGCACACCGACGAGGACCTGGAACGCATCGCGGGCTCCGGGCTGGCCGCCTCCCCGGTGCACGAGGTGCTCATCGAGGAGAGCGTGCTCGGCTGGAAGGAGTACGAGCTCGAACTGATGCGCGACAAGCACGACAACGTCGTGGTCGTCTGCTCGATCGAGAACATCGACCCGATGGGCGTGCACACCGGCGACAGCGTCACCGTCGCCCCGGCCATGACGCTGACCGACCGCGAGTACCAGCGTCTGCGCGACCTGGGCATCGCGGTGCTGCGCGAGGTCGGCGTGGACACCGGCGGCTGCAACATCCAGTTCGCGGTCAACCCGGACAACGGGCGCCTGGTCGTCATCGAGATGAACCCGCGCGTCTCCCGCTCGTCGGCGCTGGCGTCGAAGGCCACCGGCTTCCCGATCGCGAAGATCGCCGCGAAGCTGGCCATCGGCTACACCCTGGACGAGATCCCCAACGACATCACGCTGAAGACGCCTGCCGCGTTCGAGCCCGCGCTGGACTACGTGGTGGTGAAGATCCCCCGGTTCGCGTTCGAGAAGTTCCCCGGTGCCGACCCGGAGCTGACCACCACGATGAAGTCCGTCGGCGAGGCGATGAGCCTGGGCCGCAACTTCGCCGAGGCGCTCAACAAGGCCATGCGCTCCCTGGAGACCAAGGCCGCCGGATTCTGGACGACCCCGGACCCGACGGACTCGCTCGACGACACGCTCGAAGCGCTGAAGATCCCGCACGACGGGCGGCTGTACACAGTGGAGCGGGCGCTGCGGCTCGGCGCCACGATCGCGCAGGTGCACGAGGCCAGCGGCCGCATCGACCCGTGGTTCCTGGAGGAGATCCAGGCACTGGTGGAACTGCGTACCGAGATCCTCGGCGCCGCGGTACTGGACGAGGATCTGCTGCGCCGCGCCAAGCGGTGCGGGCTGTCCGACCGGCAGCTCGCCGCGCTGCGCCCCGAGCTCGCGGGCGAGGACGGGGTCCGTACGCTGCGGCACCGCCTCGGCGTACGCCCCGTCTACAAGACGGTGGACACCTGCGCGGCCGAGTTCGCGGCGAACACGCCCTACCACTACTCGTCGTACGACGAGGAGACAGAGGTGGCGCCGTCGGACCGGCCCAAGGTCCTCATCCTGGGCTCGGGGCCGAACCGGATCGGGCAGGGCATCGAGTTCGACTACTCGTGCGTGCACGCCGTCCAGGCGCTGCGAAGCTGCGCCGTGGATGGCTCAGCCCTCAATTCCGGTTCCGGCGCCGAAGGCGACGGTTACGAGACCGTCATGGTCAACTGCAACCCCGAGACGGTCTCCACGGACTACGACACCGCCGACCGGCTGTACTTCGAGCCGCTGACGTTCGAGGACGTCCTCGAAGTCGTGCATGCGGAGGACGCCTCCGGGAGGGCCGCGGGCGGCCCCGGCGTGGTCGGGGTCGTCGTCCAGCTCGGCGGGCAGACCCCGCTCGGGCTGGCGCGCCGCCTCAAGGCCGCCGGGGTGCCCATCGTCGGCACCTCGCCCGAGTCGATCGACCTGGCCGAGGACCGGGGCGAGTTCGGCGAGGTGCTGGCCGCCGCGGGGCTGCGCGCTCCCGACCACGGCACGGCCACCAGCTTCGCGCAGGCCAAGGCGATCGCGGACACCATCGGCTACCCCGTGCTGGTACGGCCCTCGTACGTGCTCGGCGGCCGCGGCATGGAGATCGTGTACGACGAACCGACGCTGGCCGCGTACATCCAACGGGCCACCGAGATCTCCCCTGACCACCCGGTGCTGGTGGACCGGTTCCTCGACGACGCCATCGAGATCGACGTCGACGCGCTCTGCGACGCCACCGGCGCTGTGTACCTCGGCGGCGTGATGGAGCACATCGAGGAGGCCGGCATCCACTCCGGCGACTCGTCGTGCTCGCTGCCGCCGGTCACCCTGGCCGGTGCACACCTGGCCGAGGTGCGCCGCTACACAGAGGCGATCGCCCGCGGCGTCGGCGTACGCGGCCTGCTCAACGTCCAGTACGCCCTCAAGGACGACGCCCTCTACGTGCTGGAGGCCAACCCGCGCGCCTCCCGTACGGTGCCGTTCGTCTCCAAGGCGACCGCGGTGCCGCTGGCCAAGGCGGCCGCCCGGATCATGCTCGGCGCCACGATCGCGCAGCTGCGCGCCGAAGGGGTGCTGCTGCCCACCGGCGACGGCGGCGAGACCCCGCCCGGAGCGCCGATCGCGGTCAAGGAGGCGGTGCTGCCGTTCAAGCGGTTCCGCACCCCGGCCGGGCACGGCGTGGACAGCCTGCTCGGGCCGGAGATGAAGTCGACGGGCGAGGTGATGGGCATCGACCCGGGCTTCGGCCCGGCGTTCGCCAAGAGCCAGTCCGCCGCGTACGGATCGCTGCCGACCAGCGGCAAGGTCTTCGTCTCCGTGGCCAACCGCGACAAGCGCTCGATGATCTTCCCGGTGAAGCGCCTCGCCGACCTCGGCTTCACCATCGTCAGCACGGCCGGGACGGGCGAGGTGCTGCGGCGGCACGGCATCGAGTGCGAGATCGTGCCCAAGCACTTCGAGAGCCCCGGCAAGAACGCGGTCGAGCTGATCCTCGCCGGGGAGATCGCCCTGATCATCAACACCCCGCAGGGTTCCGGCGCGAGCGCCCGCGCCGACGGGTACGAGATCCGCAGCGCGGCCGTGGTCGCCGACATCCCGAGCATCACCACGGTGCCCGGCGTGGCCGCGGCGGTGATGGGCATCGAGGCGCTGATGCGCGGCGACAT
The DNA here is from genome assembly GCF_047159485.1 of Krasilnikovia sp. MM14-A1004. Taxonomy (GTDB): domain Bacteria; phylum Actinomycetota; class Actinomycetes; order Mycobacteriales; family Micromonosporaceae; genus Actinoplanes. The sequence goes on from NZ_AP038773.1 coordinate 2,206,950, forward strand.
GACCGTCCGCCCCCTGCAGGAGCTGCACGCCTCGCTGCGGAGCGCTGAGTGAGCGCTTTCGAGCGGCTCGTCCGGCCGGCGCTGTTCCGGGTGGGCGGTGGCGACGCCGAGGCGGCGCACGAGTTCACCCTGCGCCGGCTGGCCGCCCTGAGTGGACGGCCGCGGGCCCTGGCGCTGCTGCGCCGCCGGTACGCGGTCAGCGCCCCGGTCGAGGCGTTCGGGGTGCGCTTCCCCAACCCGGTCGGGCTGGCCGCGGGCATGGACAAGAACGGCGTCGCCCTGCCCGCCTGGCCCGCGCTCGGCTTCGGCTTCGTCGAGGTCGGCACGGTGACCGCGCACGCCCAGCCGGGCAACGACCGGCCCCGGCTGTTCCGCCTGCGTGACAGCGAGGCGATCATCAACCGGATGGGCTTCAACAACGCCGGTGCCGCCGCCCTGGCGCAGCGGCTGGCGGACCTGGGCCCGCTCGGGGTGCCGCTGGGGATCTCCCTGGGCAAGTCCAAGGTGACCCCCCTCGACGAGGCGGTCGACGACTACCTGACCTCGTACAACCTGCTCCGGCCGTACGCGGACTACATCGCTGTCAACGTGTCCTCGCCCAACACGCCGGGCCTGCGCGCCCTGCAGGACCGGGCGGCGCTGGCGTCGCTGCTGGGCGCGCTGGTCGGCAAGACCCCGGTGCTGGTGAAGATCGCCCCCGACCTCTCCGAGTCCGCCATCGCGGAGGTGCTGGAGGTGTGCCTGGCCACCGGCACGTCCGGGGTGATCGCCACGAACACCACCCTGGCCCGCGACGGGCTTGCCCCGGCCGACCAGCCGCGGGCGGGCGAGGCGGGCGGGCTGTCCGGGCGGCCGCTCACCGAACGCTCCCGCAAGATCGTGGAGTTCGTGCACACAGAGACCGGCGGCGCCCTGCCGATCATCGGGGTGGGCGGGATCGTCGACCCCGACGACGCGGCCCGGCTGTTCGACGCCGGGGCCTCGCTGGTGCAGCTCTACACCGGTTTCGTCTACCGCGGGCCGGGCCTGGTCCGCGCGGCGGCCCGCGCCGCCGCAGCCGGGGAACGAGCCCGTCCGTGACCGGCGGCCCGCCCGGCCCTTCCGCCGACGCCGCCGAGGCCGGGCCGGGCCGTCTGCTCCCTCTCGACCGGGCGCACGTCTGGCATCCGTACGGGCCGATGCCGGGACGGTCCGATCCGTACGTGGTGGACAGTGCCGCCGGAGTCCGCCTGAGGCTGGCCGACGGCCGGGAACTCGTCGACGGCATGTCGTCGTGGTGGGCCGCCATCCACGGCTACCGGCACCCGGTGCTGGACGCGGCGCTGGTCGAGCAGAGCGGCCGGATGAGCCACGTCATGTTCGGCGGGCTCACCCACGCCCCGGCGGTCGAGCTGGCCACCACGCTGGTCGAGCTGACCCCCGACGGCCTGGAACACGTCTTCCTGTGCGACTCCGGCTCCGTCGGCGTCGAGGTGGCCGTCAAGATGGCGTTGCAGGCCCAGCGGCACCGGCACGGGCCGGGACGGCACCGGCTGGCCACGTGGCGCGGCGGCTACCACGGCGACACGTTCCACCCGATGAGCGTCTGCGACCCGGTCGGCGGCATGCACCAGCTGTGGACCGGCGTGCTGCCCCGGCAGGTCTTCGCCCCGCCGCCCCCGGCCGACTTCGACCAGGGGTACGCCGACGAGCTGGCCGCGACGATCGGACGGCACGCGGACGAGCTGGCCGCGGTCATCGTGGAGCCGATCGTGCAGGGCGCGGGCGGGATGCGGTTCCACCACCCCGGATACCTGCGGGTGCTGCGCGAGGTGACCCGCGCCCACGACATCCTGCTGATCTTCGACGAGATCGCCACCGGCTTCGGGCGTACCGGGACGCTGTTCGCGGCCGAGCACGCCGGGGTGAGCCCGGACATCATGTGCCTGGGCAAGGCGCTGACCGGCGGCTACCTGACCCTGGCCGCCACGCTGTGCACCACCCGGGTCGCCGCGGCCGTCTCGGCGGGCGAGGGCGGCGGCCTGGCGCACGGGCCCACGTTCATGGGCAACCCGCTGGCCTGTGCGGTCGCCAACGCCTCTCTCGGCCTGCTCGGGGCCACGGACTGGGCCGGCGCTGTGCAGCGCATCGAGACGGGCCTGGCGGCGGGCCTGGAGCCGCTGCGGGGCGCCCCGGGCGTCGCCGACGTGCGGGTGCTGGGCGCGATCGGCGTCGTGCAGCTCGACCGCGACGTCGACGTCGCGAAGGCCACGGCGGCGGCCGTGGGCGAGGGCGTGTGGCTGCGCCCGTTCCGCGACCTGATCTACACCATGCCCCCCTACGTGACGGACGACGCCGACGTCGCCCGCATTACCGCGGCGATCACCGCCGCGGTGGCAGCTACCTGACAGAGGGAGTGATTCGACTCGATGGAGAGCTTCGGAACCCGGCTGCGCCGGGCGGTCACAGAGCGCGGTCCCCTCTGTGTCGGCATCGATCCGCACGCCGCGTTGCTGGCTCGGTGGGGCCTGCCGGACGACGTCGCCGGCCTGGAACGCTTCGCCCGTACGGTGGTCGACGCACTGGCCGATCGGGTCGCCGTGCTGAAGCCACAGTCGGCGTTCTTCGAGAGATTTGGGTCACGTGGAGTGGCCGTTCTTGAGTCAACTATCCGACAGTCCCGCGAGGCGGGTGCGCTTGTGCTGCTCGACGTGAAGCGTGGCGACATCGGCTCGACGATGGCCGCGTACGCCGACGCGTACCTGAATCCGGCGAGTCCGCTGAGTGCGGACGCGATTACTGTGAGTCCCTACCTCGGAGTCGGCTCGTTGCAGCCGGCATTCGACGTCGCGGCCACGCACGGCGCCGGAGTCTTCGTCCTGGCGCTGACGTCCAATCCGGAGGGACCGGGCGTCCAGCACGCCGTCGCGGCCGACGGCCGGACCGTCGCGCAGACAGTCATCGACGAGATTTCGCAGGTCAACGCGGGTGCGGATCCGCTCGGCAGCCTCGGGGTGGTGGTCGGCGCGACGATCGGCGAAACCGGTCACGACCTGTCCAAGGTGAACGGGCCACTGCTCGCGCCGGGCCTCGGAGCGCAGGGCGCGACCCCCGCGGACCTCCGCGCGGTCTTCGGCGCGAGCGTGCGGAACGTGCTGCCGTCGTACTCGCGGGAAGTGCTCGGCGCGGGACCGTCCGTGGCCGATCTGCGGGCCGCGGCGGCCCGCGCGGCGGCGGATTGCCGGGCCGCGCTCGGGTGAAACGGGCTGCCTAGCAGGTCCCGCTCCCACCGGTCGGGGGGTACCCCCACGTTGCCGAAACCGTCGTTGACCGCTAGTTTTCCCGGCGCCGGGAACCACATGCCCCTTTGGTTCCATGGCACACCACGTTTCACAGAAGCGCCGGTATTGGAGTACCGCCGCATAGGGACCTGAGGAGAACTGGTGCCGCTCCCGTCACTGAGCCCCGAGCAGCGTGCAGCCGCGCTGGAGAAGGCCGCGGAGATTCGCAAGGCCCGGGCCGAGCTCAAGGAACAGCTCAAGTCTGGCAAGACCACCCTCGCCGCCGTACTGGAGCGGGCCGAGGGCGACGACGTCGTCGGCAAGCTGAAGGTCTCGGCCGTGCTGCAGGCGCTGCCGGGCATCGGCAAGATCCGGGCCACCCAGATCATGGAGAAGCTCAAGATCGCCGACAGCCGTCGCCTCCGTGGCCTCGGCGAGCAGCAGCGCAAGGCCCTCCTGGGGGAGTTCGCTGCGAACTGATGCAAAGGCTCGTGTAGGAATGAGCCGTGAGCATGGATGACGAAACGCGCCCGGCAGCCCGACTCACCGTCCTGTCCGGCCCCTCGGGGGTCGGAAAGGACAGCGTGATCGAGCTGATCCGGGCGCGTTCGCCATGGATCAAGCTGTCCGTCTCCGTGACGACCCGCAAGAAGCGTGATTACGAGACCGACGGTGAGCACTATCACTTCGTCACCCGTTCGGAGTTCCAGCGGCTGATCGACGGCGACCAGCTGCTCGAATGGGCGGAATTCGCGGGCAACCTCTACGGCACCCCGCGGGCGCAGGTGGAGGGCTGGCTGGCCCAGGGCCGCCCGGTTCTGCTGAAGATCGACCTCCAGGGCGCCCGCCAGGTCCGCGCCGCGATGCCCGACGCACAGCTGGTCTTCCTCGCCCCGCCCAGCGTCGAGGAGCTGCAGCGCCGGCTGATCGGGCGAGGCACGGACGACGAAGAGACCATCAAGCGTCGGCTGGCCCACGCCGACGAGGAACTGGCGGCGGAGACCGAATTCGACCGAACGGTGGTCAACGACTTCGTCGAGCGCGCCGCGGACGAACTGGTAGGATTGCTCGGTTCGTCATTCCTGACGCCCGCTCAGGCGCCCGAAGTTTGAGGTCCTGGGCAACTTCGAGGCCCATCAGCTCCCGACCACTGAGGATTTCACCACCGTGGCAACCATCGCCAACCCCGAAGGCATCACCAACCCGCCGATCGACGAGCTGCTCGACAAGACCTCGTCGAAGTACTCGCTGGTGATCTTCGCGGCCAAGCGCGCCCGCCAGGTCAACGCCTACTACAGCCAGCTCGGTGAGGGCCTGCTGGAGTACGTCGGCCCGCTGGTGGAGACCACCCCGCAGGAGAAGCCGCTCTCGATCGCCCTCCGGGAGATCAACGCAGGCCTGCTGACGGCCGAGGCCACCGACCAGCCCTGACCCGCACGCCGGGTCCCGGCCGTTCCCGCACGACCAGGATCCATGGACCCGCGTCCCGCCCCGGGGCGCGGGTTTCGTCGTCTCCCGGGGGAGAGTTCATGACCGAGGTCGTGCTCGGCGTCTGCGGCGGTATCGCCGCGTACAAGGCGTGTGAGCTGCTGCGGCTGTTCACCGAGTCCGGGCACGGGGTGCGCGTGGTGCCCACCGCGTCCGCGCTCCAGTTCGTCGGCGCGCCCACCTGGGCGGCGCTGTCCGGCCGCCCCGCCACCACCGAGGTCTGGGACGACGCCCACGAGGTGCCGCACGTGCGCATCGGCCGGCGGGCCGAACTGGTCGTGGTGGCCCCCGCCACCGCCGACCTGCTGGCCAGGGCCGCCCACGGCATCGCCGACGACCTGCTCACCAACACCCTGCTCACCGCCACCTGTCCGGTGGTCTACGCCCCCGCCATGCACACGGAGATGTGGGAGAACCCGGCGACCGTCGCCAACGTGGCGCTGCTGCGCTCGCGCGGCGCGGTCGTCATCGAGCCCGCGGTCGGGCGGCTCACCGGCGCCGACACGGGCAAGGGGCGCCTGCCCGAGCCCGAGGAGATCTTCGCGATCGCCCGCCGGGTGCTGCGCCGGGTGCGGCCGGATCTGGCCGGGCGCCACGTGGTGGTCACCGCCGGGGGCACCCGCGAACCGCTGGACCCGGTCCGCTTCCTGGGCAACCGTTCCTCCGGCAAGCAGGGCTACGCGCTGGCCCGTACCGCGGTGGCCCGGGGGGCGCGCGTCACCCTGATCGCGGCCAACGTCGCCCTGCCCACCCCCGCCGGGGTGGATCTGGTCGAGGTCGGCACGACCGAGGACCTGCGCAAGGCGGTCCTGGTCGCGGCCGCCGACGCGGACGCGGTGGTGATGGCCGCCGCGCCGGCGGACTTCCGCCCCGCGGCGGTCGCCGACCGCAAGATCAAGAAAACCGATTCGGGTACGGCGCCCACGATCGAACTGGTCACCAACCCGGACATCGCCGCCGAACTGGGCGCCGCCAAACGCCCGGGCCAGGTGCTGGTCGCATTCGCCGCGGAGACCCACGACGCGCTGCCGAACGCGCGGGCCAAACTCGTCAGGAAACGCGCCGACCTGATCGTCGTTAACGAGGTGGGTGTCGACCGCGTCTTCGGCGCCGAGTCGAACACGGTCACCCTCGTCGGCGCCGACGACACGCTCGTGGAACTCGGTGAACTACCGAAAGACGATGTGTCGGATGCGATATGGGACGCGGTGCTCACGCGCCTCCCGCCGCAGGTCGCCGACGATGGGACAGCATGACGGACGCCCGGCGGCGGTGACTACACTTCCGCGCAATGAACTATTCGACAAGCTGAGGAGCACCGTGGCACGCCGCCTGTTCACCTCCGAGTCGGTCACGGAAGGCCACCCGGACAAGATCGCTGACCAGATCAGCGACGGTATTCTCGACGCCCTGCTGCGGCAGGACCCTCGTAGCCGCGTGGCCGTGGAGACGCTGATCACCACCGGCCAGGTGCACGTGGCCGGCGAGGTCACGACTCAGGCGTACGCCGACATCCCCACGATCGTGCGCGACACCATCCTGGGCATCGGCTACGACTCGTCGAAGAAGGGGTTCGACGGGGCGTCCTGCGGCGTCAGCGTCTCCATCGGTGCCCAGTCGCCCGACATCGCCCAGGGCGTGGACTCGGCGATCGAGCTGCGCAAGGGCGACTCCGAGCACGTGCTCGACGCGCAGGGCGCGGGTGACCAGGGCATGATGTTCGGCTTCGCGTGCTCCGAGACGCCCGAGCTCATGCCGTTGCCGATCGCCCTCGCGCACCGGCTGGCCCGGCGGCTGTCCGCCGCCCGCAAGGACGGCACCATCCCGTACCTGCGCCCGGACGGCAAGACCCAGGTCACGATCGAGTACGACGGGCTGCGCCCGGTGCGCCTCGACACGGTCGTCGTGTCGTCGCAGCACGCCGCGGACATCTCCCTCGAATCGCTGCTCACCCCGGACGTCCGCGAGCACGTGATCGCGCCCGAGCTGGAGGGCCTGGGCCTGGACACCGAGGGCTACCGGCTGCTGGTCAACCCGACCGGCCGCTTCGAGATCGGTGGCCCGATGGGTGACGCGGGCCTGACCGGCCGCAAGATCATCGTCGACACGTACGGCGGGTACGCCCGCCACGGCGGCGGCGCGTTCTCCGGCAAGGACCCGTCCAAGGTGGACCGTTCCGCCGCGTACGCGATGCGCTGGGTGGCGAAGAACGTGGTGGCCGCGGGCCTGGCCGAGCGGTGCGAGACGCAGGTCGCGTACGCGATCGGCAAGGCGCACCCGGTCAGCCTGTTCGTGGAGACCTTCGGCACCGAGAACGTGCCGGTGGAGCGGATCGAGAAGGCCATCAAGGAGGTCTTCGACCTGCGCCCCGCCGCGATCATCCGCGACCTGGACCTGCTGCGCCCGATCTACCAGCAGACCGCCGCGTACGGCCACTTCGGCCGGGAGCTGCCGGAGCTGCTGTGGGAGAGCACCGACCGCGCCCAGGACCTCAAGGCCGCCGCGGCCTGAGGCGAACTTGTCGGTGTCACCCGGCAGGATGGCCGAGTGACACCCAGCGGCACGACACGCGACCGGGAGCCTGCAGCACGGCTCCCGGTCGCGCGTGTCTGCGTCGACCTGCCGCTGGCCCACCTCGACCGCCCGTTCGACTACCTCGTCGCGGCCGCCGACGACGAGGCCGCCCAGCCCGGCGTCCGGGTGCGGGTCCGGTTCGCGGGGCGGCTCGTCGGCGGCTTCCTGCTCGAACGCGTCGACTCCTCGGAGCACACCAAGCTCGCGTACCTGGACCGGGTCGTCTCGCCCGAGCGGGTCCTCGATCCGGAGGTGGCCCGGCTGGCCCGTGCGGTCGCCGACCGTTACGCGGGCAACCTCGGCGACGTCCTGCGCCTGGCCGTCCCGCCCCGCCATGCCCGCGTCGAGTCCCAAGCCAGCTCTCCCTCGCCCGCGTCGGCGTCGCCGCAGTCCGGTTCCCATGCCGAGTCGCCGGGACCGGAGTCACCCGGACCAGAGTCGTCCCCTTCGGAGTCACTCGGTTCTGGGTCGCTGGGTTCTGGGTCGCTGGGTTCTGGGTCGCTGGGTTCTGGGTCGCTGGGTTCTGGGTCGCTGGGTTCTGGGTCGCTGGGTTCTGGGTCGCTGGGTTCTGGGTCGCTGGGTTCTGGGTCGCTGGGTTCTGGGTCGCTGGGTTCGGAGTCGCTCGGTTCGGAGTCGCTCGGTTCGGAGTCGCACGGGTCCGAGTCGCTCGGGTCCGAGTCGCACCGTTCTGGGCTGCCCGGTTCGGGGCTGACTGACTTGGCGGCGCCTGGTTCGGAGGTGCACGTTTCCGAGTCGGGTGGCCTCGGGTCGCCTGGCTCGGAGGCGGGTCGATCGCGGTTGGCTGGTTCCGTAGCGGTGGGGCCCGTCCCGGAACCCCGGGGAGGCGTTGACGGGGCGAAGGACGGTGGCGGCCGCGCTTCGGATCTTGGAGGCGGCGGGCCCTCGGAGGGGCCACCAGCCTCCAAGATCCACCCGTCGCCCGCGGGGCGCGACCGCGGACCCGAGGAGACAAGTGCCGATCTTGGTCAGTTTCTGCCGCCAGAGGGGCGGGAACTGACCAAGATCCGCGGGGTGGTGCCCGATGAGGGGTCGATTCAGGGCGGGGATGAGGCGCCGGTTCGGGGCGGGGATGAGGCGCCGGTTCGGGGCGGGGATGAGGCGCCGGTTCGGGGCGGCGATGAGGCGCCGGTTCGAGGCGGGGATGAGGCGCCGGTTCGAGGCCGGGATGAGGCGCCGGTTCGAGGCCGGGATGAGGGGTCGGTTCGGGGCCGCGAAGAGGCGGCGGTTCGGGGCGGGGATGAGGCGCCGGTTCGGGGCGGGGTGGGGGGAGGCGGTGCGGCGTCGCTGGCCGGTGAGCAGGCGGGCGGTGGTCGTGGCTGGGGGGCGTATCCGGCCGGGGGTGCGTTTCTGCGTGCGCTTGAAGGCGGGAGGGCTGCACGGGCGGTGTGGGCGGCGTTGCCCGGTGAGGACTGGGCGGCCCGGATCGCGGAGGCCGCCGCCGCCACGGTGCGTGCGGGGCGGGGAGTGGTCGTGGTGGTGCCCGACGCCCGTGATCTGGACCGGCTCGATCAAGCCCTCACCGCTTCGCTGGGGCCCGGACGGCACGTCGCGCTCAACGCGGCCCTCGGTCCCGCGGAACGCTACCGCCGGTTCCTGACCGCGAGCCGGCACCGGGTCCCGGTCGTGGCGGGCACCCGGGCGGCCATGTTCGCCCCGGTCGCCGCGCTCGGCCTCGTGGTCATCTGGGACGACGGCGACGAGGTGCACGCCGAGCCCCGCGCGCCGTACCCGCACGCTCGGGAGGTGCTGCTCACCCGCGCCCAGCTGGCCGGGTGTGGGGCGCTGGTGGGCGGCTATGCCCGTACCGGGGAGGGGCAGCTGCTGCTGGAGACCGGGTGGGCCAAGGAGATCACCGCCGATCGGGAGACGTTGCGCGCGCGCAGCCCCGCGATCTCGCCGACCGGGGACGACCCCCAGCTCGCCCGTGACCCCGGCGCCGCCACGGCCCGGCTGCCCAGCCTCGCCTGGCAGGCGGCCCGGCAGGCGCTGCAGGCCGGGACGCCCGTGCTGGTGCAGGTGCCCCGGCGGGGCTACCTGCCCGCGATCGCCTGCGCGGACTGCCGCACCCCCGCGCGCTGCCCGCACTGCGCGGGGCCGCTGGGGCTGGCCGGGGCGCGGGCGGTGCCCACCTGCCACTGGTGTGGCCGGGCCGCCGCCGCGTACGCCTGCCCCACCTGCGGCGGCCGCCGCCTGCGCGCCTCGGTCACCGGGGCCCGGCGTACCGCGGAGGAGCTGGGCCGCGCGTTCCCCGGGGTGCCGGTGCGTACCTCGGGCCGCGACGAGGTGCTGGACGTCGTACCGGGGGATCCTGCCCTGGTGGTGGCCACCCCGGGCGCCGAGCCGCGCGCCGAGGGCGGCTACGGCGCGGTGCTGCTGCTCGACACCTGGGCCCTGCTGACCCGCTCGGACCTGCGTGCCGCCGAGGAGACGATGCGCCGCTGGCTGGGCGCCGCCGCGCTGGCCCGCCCCGGCCGCGCCGGAGGCCGGGTGATCGTGGTGGCCGACGGGTCGCTGGCGCCGGTGCAGGCGCTGCTGCGGTGGGATCCGGGCTGGTTCGCCGCGCGGGAGCTGGCCGAACGCCGCGAGCTCGGCTTCCCCCCGGCGGCCCGGATGGCCAGCGTGACCGGCCGCCCGGAGGCGGTGGCAGAGCTGCTTGACGCGGCCCGGCTGCCCGGCGGTGCGGAACTGCTCGGTCCGGTCCCGGTGGGCCCCGGCCGAGGTCCCCGCGCAGCACCCGGCCGAGCCGGACCGGACGCGCCCGCCCGGAGGCGCGCCGTGGGCGACGCGGAGATGCCGGACGCGCCTGCCCGCAGACGCGCCGCGGGCGACCCGGAGACGCCGGACGCCGCCGACGACCAGGAGCGGATGCTGGTGCGGGTGGCCCGCAGCGCCCTGCCCGAACTGGCCCGGGCGCTGCACGAAGCGGCCGCGGTCCGCGGCGCCCGCAAGGCGTCCCTGCCGGTGCGCATCCAGATCGACCCCGCCGACCTGTTCTGACAGGCCGGCAGCAACTCCGACAGGCGCAACCCCGCACACAACGCCAACCCCAGCACCGCGCTCGGGCACTGCCGAGCCGGGCCCGCGCAAGATCAGTACGGTGGGAAAGATCCGTCACAATGGCCCGATGGACGCTGCCACCGCGATCGGGACCCTGCTGTCGCCGGGCGCCGCCGCCGAGCCGTACGCCGCCTACGCCGCCCTGCGCGCCCGAGGGCCGGTGCTGCCGGCCGGTGGCGCGTTCTTCGTCACCGGCTACGCGGAGGCCGACCGGATCCTGCGGGACCCGGACATGGTGGCGTACGACGCGGCGCTGCTCGACCGGCAGTGGTCGGATTGGCGGGCCAACCGCGCGGTGGCGCTGTTCGCGGACTCGATGCTGCGGCAGAACCCGCCGAACCACACCCGGATGCGCCGCCTCGCCGCCGGCGTCTTCACGGCCCGCCGGGTCAACGCCCTGCGCGACGTCGTCGCGGCACAGGTCGACGAGGCGCTCGACGACCTGGCCGCGAACACGGTCGGCGGCGAGGTCGACGTCATCACCCACCTGGCGTACCCGCTGCCGATCGGCGTGATCACCGCCCTGCTCGGGGTGCCCGCCACCGACCGCGGCATGTTCCGCCGCCTCGCCGAGGCCCTGACCGCGGTGCTGGAGGTGCGTTTCACCGAGCAGCAGGCCCGGGTGGCGCACCAGGCCGCGTACGAGCTGGAGGCGTACTTCAACGGCCTGCTGGCGTTGCGCCGCAGTGAGCCCGCGGACGACCTGGTCACCGTGCTGGCCGCCGCCCACGACGCGGGCGGTGACCGGCTCACCGGAGCCGAGCTGATGGGCAACCTGGCGCTGTTGCTGGTGGCGGGCTTCGAGACCACCACGAACCTGCTCGGCAACGGGCTGATGCTGCTGCTGGAACACCCGGAGCACGCGCGGCGGCTGGCCGCCGACCCGGAGCTGGCGCCCGCGTACGTGGAGGAGGTGCTCCGGATCGACTCGCCGGTGCAGCTCACGGAGCGGTTCGCGGGGAGGGACACGGAGTTCGGCGCGGTGCCGGTGCCCGCGGGCTCCGAGCTGATCCTGCTGCTGGGCGCCGCGAACCGGGACCCGCGGCGGTTCGCCGATCCGGACCGGTTCGACCCGGACCGCCCGGGAAACGCCCCGCTGTCGTTCGGCGCCGGTGCCCACTACTGCCTCGGCGCGCCGCTGGCCCGGCTGGAGGCGCAGGTGGCGCTGCCCGCGGTGCTGCGCCGCTTTCCCCGTCTGGCACTGGCCTCCCGGCCCGTGCGCCGTGACCGGTCGAACCTGCGTGGCTGGGCGACGCTGCCCGTACGGCTGGACTCCGTAGACTAGGGCGATCGTCCGTACCCGTAGGGAGTCTCACCGCGTGACCGTCCAGCCCATCCGTCTGTTCGGGGACCCGGTGCTACGCACCCCCGCCGAGCCCGTCGTGGATTTCGACGCCGAGCTGCGCAAGCTCGTCGCCGACCTGATCGAGACCATGCGCGACGAGGGCGGGGCCGGACTGGCCGCCCCGCAGCTCGGCGTCGGCCTGAGGGTGTTCGCGTTCGACGTGGACGACGTGGTGGGTCACATCATCAACCCGGTGCTGGACTTCCCGGACGACGAGGAGCAGGACGGCCCGGAGGGCTGCCTGTCGATCCCCGGCGTCTATCTGGACACCAAGCGCCGCCAGAACGTAGTGGCCCGCGGCTTCACCGAGCACGGCGACCCGATCCAGCTGGTCGGCACCGGTCTGATGGCCCGCTGCGTGCAGCACGAGACGGACCACCTCGACGGGGTGCTGTTCATCGACCGCCTCGACCCGGCCGGCCGCAAGGAGGCCATGAAGCAGATCCGCGCCGCCGAGTGGTACGACGCGGGCGCCCCGCCGACGGTCAAGCAGAGTCCGCACGGGCGCGGCCTGTTCGGCCTGGGTCTGGGGCGGTGACCATGCGCCTGATCTTCGCCGGTACCCCGGCCGTCGCCGTGCCCTCGCTGGACGCCATCGCAGCGTCCGGCCACGAGCTGCTGGCGGTCGTCACCCGCCCGGACGCCCCCGCCGGGCGCGGACGCAAGCTGGTCCGCTCGCCCGCCGGGGCGTGGGCCGACGAACGCGGCATCGAGGTGCTCACCCCGCAGCGTCCCCGCGAGCCGGAGTTCCTGGACCGGCTGCGGACGCTCGCCCCCGACTGCGTGCCCGTGGTCGCGTACGGCGCCCTGGTGCCCCCGGCCGCCCTGGAGATCCCCAAGCGGGGCTGGGTGAACCTGCACTTCTCGCTGCTGCCCGCGTGGCGCGGCGCTGCGCCCGTGCAGCACGCCGTCCTGCACGGCGACGAGGTGACCGGTGCCAGCGTCTTCGAGCTGGAGGAGGGCCTGGACACCGGCCCCGTGTACGGCACCCTCACCGACGAGATCCGTCCCGCCGACACCTCCGGTGACCTGCTGGAACGCCTCGCCGTGTCGGGCGCCGAGCTGCTCGTGGCCGTGCTGGACGCGATGGACGCGGGCACCGCCCGGGCCCACCCGCAACCGGCGGACGGCATCTCGCTGGCCCCCAAGCTGACCGCGGAGGATGCCCGGGTGCGCTGGGACGACCCGGCGTTCGCGGTGGATCGTCGCATCCGCGCCTGCACCCCGGCGCCCGGCGCCTGGACGACCCTGCGGGGCGACCGGCTCAAGCTCGGCCCCGTCCACCCGGTCGCCAACGCGCCCGCGCTGGCGCCCGGCGAGCTGCGCGTCGAGCGCACCCAGGTGCTGGCGGGCACCGCCACCACCCCGGTCGCCCTGGGTGAGGTCCGGGCGGCGGGCAAGCGGGCCATGGCGGCGGTGGACTGGGCGCGCGGGCTGCGTCTCACGGCGGGGGAGAGCTTCGCGTGACGGATCATCGCGCCGACCGCCCGCACGGCTCCGGCCGTCCCCGCCGGTCCGGCGGTCCCGGCCACGGCCGGGGACAGGACCGCGACGCCCGCACCGGGCGCGCCCCGCGCGGCGGGCGGCCCCCGTCCGACCCGGCCCGCCAGGCAGCGTACGAGGCGGTCGCGGCGGTGCACCGCGATGACGCGTACGCGAACCTGGTGCTCGCCGAGATCCTGCGCGACATGGGGCTGCACGGCCGGGACGCGGCGTTCGCCACCGAGCTGACGTACGGCACCCTGCGCGCCGTCGGCACCCTGGATCTGATCATCGCGGCGGCCGCCGGGCGGGACGTGTCCCGCATCGACCCGCCCGCCCGCGACGCCCTGCGGCTGGGCGCGTACCAGCTGCTGCACACGCGGGTGCCCCCGCACGCCGCGGTCAACCAGACGGTCGACCTGGTCCGTTCGGTGGCGCCCGGCGCGAGCGGGTTCGCCAACGCGGTGCTGCGCGAGATCGCGGGCAAGGACCTGGACACTTGGCTGGAGCAGGTCGCCCCGTCCTACGACGACGACCCGATCGCGCATCTCTCGGTGGTGCACCACCACCCGCAGTGGGTGGTGCGGTCGTTCGCGGAGGCCCTGGGCGGCGACCTCGACGACACCGCCCGGCTGCTCATCGAGGACAACCAGCCGCCCGTGGTGCACCTGTGCGCCCGGCCGGGCCGGATGGACCCGGTGGACCTCGCGGACGAGGCCGACGGCGTGCCCGCCGCGTTCTCCCCGTACGCGGTGTATCTGAACGGAGGTGCGCCGGGGGATCTGGCGGCGATCCGGCAGGGCCGCGCGCACGTGCAGGACGAGGGTTCCCAGCTGGTCGCCGCGGCGCTGCTGGCCGCGCCCGTGGAGGGCTCGGACACCCGCTGGCTGGACCTGTGTGCGGGCCCCGGCGGCAAGACCGGGCTGATCGGCTCGATCGCGGCGCTGCGCGGCGCCGAGGTCACCGCGGTCGAGGTGGCCGAGCACCGGGCGCGCCTGGTGGATCAGGCCACGACGGGTCTGCCGGTGACCGTGCTGCCCACCGACGGCCGTACCGTCGGGCGCGACCCGGACCTGCCCGAGGAGGGCTTCGACCGGGTGCTGGTGGACGCGCCCTGCACCGGCCTGGGTTCGCTGCGCCGCCGCCCCGAGGCGCGCTGGCGGCGCCAGCCCGCCGATCTGCCGCCGCTGACCCGCCTGCAACGTGAGCTGCTCGTGGCGGCGCTGCGGGCGGTCCGGCCCGGCGGGGTGGTGGCATACGTGACGTGTTCGCCGCACATGGTGGAGACCCAGGTGACCGTCACCGAGGGGGCGCGCCGCTCCGGCGTCGACGTCGACTTCGTGGACGCCCGCCCGCTGCTGCCGCCCGGCATGCCGGGCCTGGGCGACGGCCCGACGGTGCAGCTGTGGCCGCACCGCCACGGCACGGACGCGATGTTCCTGGCGGTGCTGCGCCGCACGGCCTGAGCAAGGGGACCGGGCGGCTCAGTGCACCGGCAGCGCCGCCGGGCCCGCGTCCCGCATCGACCGGGTCAGCCTGCGGTCGCGGAACCACAGGAAGCAGCGCACCCGGCGCTCCCCGAGCTGCCACTCCGTGCGGCTCGGCTGGTACGAGATCCAGCCACTGCGGTACTGCACCCGGTCGTCGTCGGGCACCCCGGCGTACCGGGCGATGGCGCTGCGGCAGCCGCGGGCGCTGTCGGTGCGGTCGTCGTTCAGCGCCGCGTACGAGACGTCCGGGGCGCGCCACAGGCCGACGAACTCCGCCCGGTGCGGCTTGGTGCACGCCACCGGCGCCATGGCCCGTACGGTGTCGCCGGTGACCTGCGGCTCGAAGCAGCCCAGCCGCAGCGGCGACGCGCTGCGCAGCGCCCCGGCCAGGCTGCCGGTGCGGCTGCGGTCGGCCAGCCCGTCGGGGTCCGCTTCCGTGACGTCGCACCGGTACCACCGGGCCCCGCCGCGCCACCCGGCCCGGGACGGCCAGAACACCCGGATCCCGATCCTTGCCTCGCGCCACGGCCCGCCCAGGTACGCGTCGGCCCGCTGCGCGCACCGCTCGTACGCCTCCCGGCTCTGCGCCGACCCCGGCGCGGGCGGCACGGGCGCGTCCGTCGCCTCGCGGACCCCGAACGTCTCCGTCAGGTGCAGCTCCGTGCACGGCACCGGCCGGTACGTCTCCATCGACCCGTCCGGTGGCAGGTTCTCGTGGCACACCCCGGACGCCGGGCGGAACGGAACGGCCGGGCCGATCATCGCCCAGCCGCCCGTGAGGTCGCCGTCGGAGCCGGAGCCGGCGGTGCAGCCGGCCACGGCGAGCAGGGCGGCCGTCGCCGCCACGGTCACCGCGAACCACCGTCGCACCGATCCCTCCCCAGGTCGACGATCACGGATGCGTTTTCGAGTATCGCGGGCGGCCGCCAATGACGGCAGTCCCCGGTCCGCGCTCGGGTCATACACTTCAGCCGTGGAGCCTTCGCCGATCATCGCGCCCAGCATCCTCGCCGCCGATTTCGCCCGCCTCGCCGAGGAGGTGCAAGCGATCGAGGGCGCCGCCGACTGGGTGCACGTCGACGTCATGGACAACCATTTCGTACCGAATCTGTCGATCGGCCTGCCGGTGGTGCAGTGCCTGCGCAAGGCGACGAGCATCCCTTTCGACGTGCACCTGATGATCACCGACCCGGAGCGCTGGGCCCCCGGGTACGCGGAGGCGGGCGCGTACAACGTGACGTTCCACGCGGAGGCGTGCGAGGATCCGGTGGCGCTGGCCAAGACGCTCCGGGCGGCGGGCAGCAAGGCCGGTCTCGCGATCGACAGGGACACGCCTATCGAGCCGTACCTGGAGCTTCTGCCCTATGTGGACACCCTGCTGGTGATGACGATCAAGGCCGGGTTCGGCGGCCAGAAGTTCATGCCGGAGCTGCTGGACAAGGTCCGCGCGGTGCGCCGCCGGATCAGCGCGATGGGGCTGGAGATCCGGCTGGAGGTGGACGGCGGGATCGCCGCCGACACGATCGAGCAGGCCGCCGAGGCGGGCGCGGACGCGTTCGTGGCGGGCACTGCCGTGTACGCCGCCGACGACCCGGCCGAGGCGGTCCGCAAGCTGCGGGCACTCGCGCAGAACGCGATGGTGACCCCGTGACCGGCCCTGCGGCGGGTGCCCGGTGAGCACCCCACCGGTCCGGCACGCGGCGGACGAGCCCGGCCTGGATCCCGACGAACGCCCGGATCTCATCCTGGTGGTCGACGACGACGATGACATCGCCGGGTTCGTGGCGTTCAACCTGCAGCTGCACGGCTTCGAGGTGGTGCGGGCCCGCGACGGCCGGGAGGCGCTGGAGGTCGTCGAGAGCCGCCGCCCCGATCTGGCCGTGGTCGACTGGATGATGCCGAACATGGACGGGGTGGAGCTGACCCGGCGGCTGCGCGCCGAACCGCTCACCTCCGCCCTGCCGGTGATCATGCTGACCGCCCGCGGCATGACCGTGGACAAGGTCGTCGGGCTCACCGCGGGGGTGGACGACTACCTGGTCAAGCCGTTCGACACGGCCGAGCTGATCGCGCGGGTCTCGTCCACCCTGCGGCGCAACAAGGAGTTCCGGGAGGTCTCGCCGCTGACCGGGCTGCCCGGCAACGCCCGGGTGCGCCGCGAGATCGCCGACCGGATCCGCTCCGGCAAGGACTACGCGGTCGGCTACATCGACATCGACCGGTTCAAGAGCGTCAACGACGTGTACGGCTTCGACCGCGGCGACGAGTTCATCACGGCGCTGGCCCGCAGCCTGCACCGGGCCGTCGCCTCGTCCGACCCGCCGTCGATCTTCCTGGGGCACATCGGCGGCGACGACTTCGTCTTCATCTGCACCCCCGACCAGGTGCTGCCGCTGACCAAGCGCGCCGTCACCGACTTCGAGGCGGCCGCCGACCGGCTGTACGACCCGGAGGACGCCCGCCGCGGCTACATCGAGGTGCCGGACCGGCGCGGCAACAAGCAGCGCGCCGCCCTGATCACGTTGTCCATCGGGGTCGCGCAGACCACCGCCGAGGGCCGCCGCTACCCCGATCCGCGGATGGTGGTGGCGGTCGCCTCGGAGATGAAGAAGGTCGCCAAGAGCCAGCCCGGCTCGTACGTGGCGATCGACCGGCGCCGCGCCGAATCGGACGACGAGGACGAACGGGGACTGTGACCTGGGTCGCTAGCCTGGTTGCATTGTGCGCTCGGCGTGCAAGACTCATGGATGACCCACCACGCGCTGGCGGGACTCGGTGAAATTCCGAACCGGCGGTGATCTTCAGGCCCAGGTCTTCGACTTGCGCCTGAGGTAAGCCCGCGACCCGGTCGTCGATCACACGACGCCCGGTGGACCTGGTGAGAATCCGGGGCCGACGGTTGATCGACAGGCACACGTTGCCGGCCGGTCAGACAGTCCGGATGGGAGACAGCGCGCGGAGCAGGACGAGGGTGCGCTGCGGCGTACCCCGGCCGGGGCGGTGTCCAGCCGTCCCGTCGTGTCCGGTTCCCGGCGTTCTATCCCCCTTTTCAGCGCGTGACCACGCCGTGCGGAAAGGGACGCGCAGATGGTGACCGAGGACGAGGCCATGGGCCGCGCGATCGCGCTCGCCGCCCGCGGCCTCGGCACGACCAGCCCCAACCCGGTCGTGGGCTGCCTGCTGCTCAGCGCGGACGGCGAGGTCGTCGGCGAGGGTTTCCACGCGTACGCGGGCGGCCCGCACGCCGAGATCGTGGCGCTGGCCCAGGCGGGCGAGCGCGCCCGCGGCGGCACCGCGGTGGTCACTCTCGAACCCTGCAACCACACCGGGCGTACGGGGCCGTGCGTGAATGCGCTGGTCGCGGCGGGCATCCGGCGCGTGGTCATCGCCGTGGACGACCCCAACCCGGCCGCCGCCGGGGGAGCCGCCGCCCTGCGTGCCGCCGGGGTCGAGGTGGTGACCGGGTTCCGCCGGCCGGAGGCCGAGGAGGGCAACGTCGCGTGGCTGACCGCGGTGCGCCGCGGCCGCCCGTACGTGACGTGGAAGTTCGCCGCCACCCTGGACGGACGCTCGGCGGCCGCGGACGGCACCAGCCAGTGGATCACCTCCGCGCCCGCCCGCACGGACGTGCACACCCTGCGCAGCACGGTCGACGCGATCGTCGTCGGGGTGGGCACGGTGCTGGCGGACGACCCGCAGCTGACCGTGCGCGACCTGCGCGACGGCAGCCTGGCGATCACCCAGCCGCTGCGGGTCGTCGTCGACTCGGCGGGCCGCACCCCGGCCACCGCCCGGGTCCGCGACGCGTCCGCACCCACCTGGATCGCCACGGCAGCCGAGCTGGGCACCGGCCCCGACGGCCGCGCCGACCTGTCCGCCCTGCTCACCACGCTGTACGCGCGGGGCGTGCGGGGTGTGCTGCTGGAGGGCGGCCCGACGCTGGCGGGCGCGTTCCTCGCCGCCGGGCTGGTCGACCGGGTGATCGGCTACGTCGCGCCGAAGCTGCTCGGCGCCGGACTGACCGCGCTGGTCGACGCGGGCGTCGCCACGATCGCCGAGGCGATCGACCTGGAACTCATCGAGGTCGTGCAGGTCGGCACCGACCTGCGCTTCACCGCAACGCTGCGCCAGAAGGAGGCCTGATGTTCACCGGCATCGTCGAGGAACTGGGGGAAGTCGTGGCGCTGGTCGGCGCCGACGGCGACTCGGCAGTGCTCACCGTACGCGGACCGCTCGTGACCGGCGACGCGCGGCACGGCGACTCCATCGCGGTCAACGGCGTCTGTCTCACGGTCACGGAATGGGGCGACGGCGCGTTCACGGCCGACGTGATGGCCGAGACGCTGCACCGCTCGTCGCTGGCCGAGCTGCGCGTGGGCAGCCCGGTGAACCTGGAACGGGCCGCGACCCTGGGCTCCCGGCTCGGCGGCCACCTGGTGCAGGGCCACGTCGACGGGGTGGCCCGGCTGCTGTCCCGCGAGCCCGGCGAGGCGTGGGAGGTGCTGCGCTTCTCGCTCCCCGCCGACCTGGCCCGGTACGTGGTCGAGAAGGGCTCCATCACGGTCGACGGGGTGTCGCTGACCGTCACCGAGGTCACCGACGACACGTTCAGCGTCAGCCTGATCCCGACCACGCTGAAGCTCACCGTGCTGGGCCAGAAGGGCGTCGGCGACCCGGTGAACCTCGAGGTCGACGTCATCGCGAAGTATGTCGAGAAGATGCTGGGAGGCCACCGTGCTGGCTGACATCGAACGCGCCGTCAAGGACATCGCCGCCGGCCGCCCCGTGATCGTGGTCGACGACGAGAACCGGGAGAACGAGGGCGACCTCATCTTCGCGGCGGAGCACGCCACGCCCGAGCTGCTGGCGTTCATGGTCCGCTACACCTCCGGCTACATCTGCGCGGTCCTCACGGAGGAGGAGGCGGACCGGCTCGACCTGCCGCCGATGTTCCACACCAACCAGGACCGGCGCGGCACCGCGTACGCGGTCACGGTCGACGCCCGCGAGGGAGTCAGCACCGGCATCTCGGCGGCCGACCGGGCGCACACCATCCGGCTGCTCAGCTCGGCCACCACAGAGGCCGGTGACCTGGCCCGTCCGGGACACGTCGTGCCGCTGCGCGCCAAGCCGGGCGGGGTGCTGCGCCGCCCCGGCCACACCGAGGCCACCATCGACCTCACCGTGCTGGCCGGTCTGCGCCCGGCCGGGGTGCTGTGCGAGCTGGTCAACGACGACGGCACCATGATGCGCCTGCCCGACCTGGAGCGGTTCGCAGCCGAGCACGACCTCGCGCTGATCAGCATCGAGCAGCTCATCGAGTACCGGCGGCGCAACGAGCAGCAGATCGAGCGGGTCGCCGAGACCCGGCTGCCCACCGAGCACGGCGTGTTCACCGCGTTCGGGTACCGCGCCGCGACCGACGGCGCCGAGCACGTCGCGCTCGTCTACGGCGACCTCGGTGACGGCGCGGACGTGCTGGTCCGCGTGCACTCCGAGTGCCTGACCGGGGACGTCTTCGGCTCAGTGCGCTGCGACTGCGGCCCGCAGCTCGACGCGGCGCTGCGCCGGGTCGCCGAGGTGGGCCGCGGCGTGGTGCTGTACATGCGCGGGCACGAGGGACGCGGCATCGGGCTGCTGCACAAGCTGCAGGCGTACCAGTTGCAGGACGCCGGCTTCGACACCGTCGACGCGAATCTGCGCCTCGGCCTGCCCGCCGACGCCCGCGACTACGGGACGGGCGCGCAGATTTTGCACGACCTCGGGGTGCGGTCGATGCGGCTGCTCACCAACAACCCGGCCAAGCGGGCCGGGCTGGAGGGGTACGGCCTGACGATCACCGGGCGCGAGGCCCTGCCGGTGCGGCTGCACCCGGAGAACGTGCGCTACCTGCGTACCAAGCGGGACCGGATGGGACACCTGTTCGACGAGCTCGGTGAGGCGGGTCCGGCCGCGGGCTGAGCTGTGCCGCGGGCCCAAATGGGCGAATCCACGGTCCCGGCCGTGGCCCGCGGACGACAATCGGATCACTTGACGAGGGGGAGGCAGAACTCATGGCCGGCTTCGGGGACCCGCACCTGAACACCGTCGACGCCGCCGGGCTGCGGCTGGGCATCGTCGGTTCCCGGTGGCACGCGAGCCTGGTCGACCACATGGTCGAACGCGCCCGCGCCGCGGCGAAGGCGTGCGGCGTGGACGACGTGGTCGTGGCCAGGGTGGCGGGCTCGGTCGAGCTGCCGATCGTGGCGCAGGCACTGGCCAAGCGGTGCGACGCGGTGGTCGCGCTGGGGGTGGTGATCCGCGGGGAGACGGCCCACTTCGACTACGTGTGCGACGCGGTCACCGCCGGTCTGACCCGCGTCGGCCTGGACGAGCAGACCCCCGTGGCGCACGGCGTGCTGACCGTGGAGTCGATCGGGCAGGCCCGCGACCGCGCCGGGCTGGAGGACTCGATCGAGGACAAGGGCTGGCAGAGTACGGTCGCCGTGCTCGACGCCGCGCTGACCATCCGCGGGCTGCCCGGATAGACCGGCCCTCAGAGCCGTCCGGCCTCGATGATCCGGGACAGGAACTGCCGGGTCCGGGGCTCGGTCGGGTCGCCCAGCACCCGCTGCGGCGGCCCGGCCTCCAGGACGCGGCCCGCGTCCAGGAAGACCACCTCGTCGGCGACCTCGCGGGCGAAACCCATCTCGTGGGTGGCCAGCACCATCGTCATGCCCTCGGCCTTCAGGTCGCGGATCATCGTGAGCACCTCGCCGACCAGTTCCGGGTCCAGCGCCGAGGTGACCTCGTCGAGCAGCAGCAGCCGGGGGCTGTTGACCAGGGCCCGCACGATCGCCACCCGCTGCTGCTGACCGCCCGAGAGCCGGTCCGGGTAGCTGTCGGCCTGGTCCGCCAGCCCGACCCGGTCCAGCCACTCGCGGGCCTGCGCCCGCGCCTCGTCCCGCTGCCGCCGGTGCACCCGCACCGGCGCCAGGGTGATGTTGTCCAGCACGCTCATGTGCGGGAACAGGTTGTACGCCTGGAACACCATGCCGATGCGGCGCCGTACGGCGTCCGGGTCGGCCCGCGGGTCGGTGATCTCCTCGCCGTCCAGGTGGATCGTGCCGTCGTCGACCTCGGTGAGCAGGGCGGCGCAGCGCAGCAGCGTCGACTTCCCGGAGCCGGAGGCGCCGATCAGGGCCACCACCCGGTGCTCGTCCACGTCGAGGCTCAGGTCGTCGAGGACCACGCGCGCGCCGAAGACCTTGCGGACGCCCGCGCAGGACAGCACCGGCATCAGGCACCCCCGGACTGGCGGCGGGCCGCCCGCAGCGTCACCCAGTCGGTCACCACGATCAGCGGCAGGGCCAGCAGCACGAACAGCACCCCGGCCACCACGTACGGGGTGTAGTTGAAGTGCTCGGCCGTGGCGATCTGGGCCGCCCGTACCGCGTCGATGGGACCGGCCAGGGACACCAGGCCGACGTCCTTCTGCAGCGCCACGGTGTCGTTGAGCAGCGGCGGCGCCACGCGGCGGACCGCCTGCGGCAGCACGACGAACCGCATCGTCTGCCGGTACGTGAGCCCCAGCGACCGGGCCGCCGCCAGCTGGCTCGGATGCACCGACTCGATGCCCGCCCGGAACACCTCCGCCAGGTACGCCCCGTACGTGACGACCAGCGCCGCCCCGCCCAGCACCAGCACGCTCGGCGTGCCCTGCAGCCGAAGCCCCGGCACCCCGAACGTGAACAGGTACAGCACGATGATCAGCGGCAGCCCGCGGAACGCGTACGTGTAGCCCGTGGCCACGGCCCGGACCGGGAAGAACACCGGGCCGCGCAGCGTGCGCAGCACCGCGACGAGCAGCCCCAGTGCCAGCGACGCGAGCGCGCAGACCGCCAGCAGCCGGATGTTGAGCCACAGCCCCACGACGATGGCGGGCAGCGCCTCGCGGGCCACCTGCGGGTCGAAGAAGGACTGCTTGACCCGTTCCCAGCCCGGCGCCCCGGTCACCGCGACCGTGAGCAGAGTGCCCACGACCGCGGTGGAGGCGGCGGCCAGCAGCACTGAGCCGACCGTCTGGCGCCGCCGGTGGGCGATCCGCCCGCGCTGGATGTCGCTGGGCTGGTAGGCGGCCGCGGTCACGCGGACCCCGCGGCGTTGCTGCGATCGGTCATGGGGTCAGTTCGGGGGCTCCGCCCGTGCCCGCCAGCCAGGTCTTCTCCAGCACCGCGAGCGTGCCGTCCTGGCGGAGCTGGTCGACAGCCGTGCTGACGCAGCCGGTGAGCGGGGAGCCCTTGTCGAGCACGAGGCCGAACTGCTCCGGCACGCCGACCTGCGGCAGCTGCCCGACGATGACGCCGTCCTGAAGTTCCGCGGAGGTCATGTAGAACGCGGTCGGCAGGTCCACCACCAGCCCGTCGATCTGCCCGTTCTGCAGGGCCTTCTTGGCGTCGTCGTTGCTGTTGTAGACCTGCGGCTGGACCGTGGGCTTGATCACGTCGGTGATGGCCTGGTAGCTGGTCGTCCCGACCTGCGCGCCGAGCTTGGCACTGCGCAACTCGGCGATGGTCTTCGCCCCGGCGATCCTCGACGACTTCAGCGCGATGACGGTCTGGCGGACCAGATAGTACGGCGTGGAGAAGTCCACGGCCTGGCGGCGCTGGTCGGTGATGGAGAACTGGTTGATGTCGAAGTCGAAGGCCTTCGGCCCGGGCGCGATCGCGTTGTTGAACGTCACCCGGGTCCAGGTGACGTTCTCCTTCGGATAGCCGAGCCGGTCGGCGACCTGGTACGCCACCGCCGACTCGAAGCCCCTGCCGTTGTCCGGCTTGTTGTCGCTGAACCACGGCGCGTACGCCGGATCGTCGGTGGCGATGGTGAGCTTGCCCGGGGTACGGGTGGCCAGCCCACCGCGCGGGCACGGGTTGCCGGAGGCCGATGCGGAGCCGCTCTGGGACGGATTGTCGTCGGCGGGTGCGCATCCCGCGAGGGCGGCCAGGAGCAGTACCGCGCCCCCGAGCGCGGTGCGCGAGTGTCGGCTGGGCATGCAGCGCAGCCTAGGCCACGTCCCAACCACTGGGGCCGTCCGACGCCATCCCGTGATGAGCTGCCACAATCGGCTCCCGTGAAGACGTTCGAAGAGCTGTTCGCCGAGCTGAAGGCGAAGGCGGAGCAGCGGGACCCGGGTTCGTCGACGGTCGCGGCGCTGGAGCGCGGCGTGCATTTCATCGGGAAGAAGGTCGTCGAGGAGGCGGCCGAGTCCTGGATGGCTGCCGAGCACGAGGGCCCGCAGCGGGCCGCGGAGGAGATCTCCCAGCTGCTCTACCAGGCCCAGGTGCTGATGATCGCGACCGGTCTGGAGCTCGAGGACGTCTACCGACATCTGTGACGTGCCGCCTCGAGGAGTACTCCACCCCGACTTCAAGGAGCACGTCATGCTGCGCATCGCCATTCCGAACAAGGGCACGTTGAGCGCGCCGGCCTCGCAGATGTTGCGGGACGCGGGCTACCGCCAGCGCACCGACCCGAAGGATCTCGTCTGCCGGGACGAGGCCAACAACGTCGAGTTCTTCTACCTGCGGCCCCGCGACATCGCCACCTACGTCGGCTCCGGTGACCTGGACCTCGGCATTACCGGCCGCGACCTGCTGGTCGACTCTCGCGTGCCCGCCGCCGAGCTGCTCGACCTCGGCTTCGGCGGGGCCACCTTCCGGTGGGCCGCCCCGGCGGGCACGCTGGCCTCGGCCGACGACATCGCCGGGCGCCGCATCGCCACCGCGTATCCGGGGGTGGTGGAGCAGCACCTGACCGAGCACAACCTGAAGGCGGACGTGGTCCGTCTCGACGGTGCCGTGGAGAACGCGGTCCGCCTCGGCGTCGCGGATGTCATCGCGGACGTCGTGGAGACCGGGGCCACCCTGCGCCAGGCCGGGCTGGTCACGATCGGGGAGCCGATCCTGCGGTCCTCGGCGATCCTGATCGGGCGCGACGGTACGGACGCCCCCGCCGGCGTCGCCCAGCTCATGCGCCGCCTGCAGGGGGTGCTGGTGGCCCGCTCGTACGTGATGCTGGCCTACGACGTGCGCGCCGACCTGCTGGAGCAGGCGACCGGCCTGACCCCCGGCATCGAGTCGCCGACCGTCTCCCCGCTGCACCGCGAGGGCTGGGTGGCGGTGCAGGCCATGGTGCTGCGCAAGGAAGTCCACCGGATCATGGACGAGCTGTACGAGCTGGGCGCCCGGGCCATCCTGGTCACCGACATCCACAACTGCCGGCTATGAGCGTTCAGTCGTTCCGGAGGGGAGTGGCACAGTGGTGGACGTGACGCAGTCCTCCGTTCCCGTCGTCTACCGCCCCCGGCGCATCCGCTGGGTGGCGGGTGCCGCCGCGGCGGCCGTGGTCATCCTGTTCACCGTGCTCAGCTTCGGCCTGCACGGCTCGACCGGGGACGGCTTCGGCCGGTTCGAGCGTGGCGACCAGAGCGCCATGATCGGCCTGGGCGTACTCATCGGCCTGGGCATCCTGGCCTTCACCCGGCCCCGGGTGAGCGCCGACGCGGCCGGGGTGCGCGTCCGCAACGTCGTCGGCGGCTACGAGCTGCCCTGGTCGGTGGTGCGGGCGGTCCGTTTCGACCGCAATTCGCCCTGGGCGACCCTGGAGCTGCACGACGACGAGACGATCTCGGTGCACGCCCTCCAGGCGGCCGACCGCGAGTACGCGGTGGAGGGGGTTCGCACGCTGCGGGCCCTGCATCGGGCCGCGGCGGACGCGGCATCCTGAGGGCTGGTAGACTTCGTCAGTCGACCACGCGGAGCCGTATCAGTTCCGCGCGAAAGAGGAGCCCGCTGGTTCCCACCCGAGTCACCATCACCGGTGTCCGGGTCCGGTCACCCGCTCCGGGATCAAACCCGGAGGCGGGGCGCGTCCTCTTGGGCGCCGATGACCGGTCGAGCGGGCCCCGGCATGTCCGGGGCCTTCTGCTTTCCCGTCGCCCCCGTAGCCGGGGGGTGTGCGAGGCCGACCGACATTGGCGGTGCCCGTCCGGGAAATCCCGGCGCCGGGCAGGCGAGATACATCGTTCTAAGGAGGCCTCATCAGCGTCGAACCACGCGTGAACGAACAGATCCGGGCTCGTGAGGTCCGTCTGGTCGGTCCGGAGGGTGAGCAGGTGGGCATCGTCCCGCTCGAGCGCGCCCTCCAGCTGGCCGCGGATGTCGACCTGGACCTGGTCGAGGTGGCGCCCATGGCGCGCCCGCCGGTGTGCAAGCTCATGGACTTCGGCAAGTTCAAGTACGAGAGCGCACTGAAGGCGCGCGAAGCGCGGCGCAACCAGCAGCAGACCGTCATCAAGGAGATGAAGCTCCGGCCGAAGATCGACCCGCACGACTACGAGACCAAGAAGGGTCACGTGGTGCGGTTCCTCAAGGCGGGCGACAAGGTCAAGGTGACGATCATGTTCCGCGGTCGCGAGCAGAGCCGCCCGGAGCTGGGCTTCCGGCTCCTGCGCCGGCTCAGCGAGGAGATCGCGGACCTGGGTTTCGTGGAAGCCAGTCCGAAGCAGGACGGCCGAAACATGATCATGGTCCTGGCCCCCCACCGGGCTACCAAGGCTGCTGCCGTCGCCGCGAGTGGGAAGACCCCCCGTGAGCAGCGCGAGGGCGAGGGTGCCGAGGCACCGCCAGACGCAGCCGCCGACACCACCGCAGAGTGACGCTCCGCCCGGTCCCTTCCGGGCGGAGCAGAGCAAGATCGAGAAAGAGGCGTTCGAGAAGTGCCGAAGATGAAGAGCCACACCGGCATGGGCAAGCGGGCGAAGGTTACCGGCCGCGGCAAGATCGTCACCGAGCAGTGCGGTAAGCGGCACCGGCTGGAGGGCAAGTCCTCCCACGTGACCCGCCGGATGACCGGCACCGTCGTGGTGGCGAAGGCCGACACGAGGCGAGTCAAGAAGATGCTGGGCCGCTGACGCGCGCCACACCCGTTCCCCGATAGGAGTACCGATATGGCACGCGTCAAGCGCGCTGTGAACGCCCAGAAGAAGCGCCGTACCCTGCTGGAAACCGCCAGCGGCTACCGCGGTCAGCGTTCGCGGCTGTACCGCAAGGCCAAGGAGCAGGTGCTGCACTCGATGCAGTACTCGTACCGCGACCGCCGGGACCGCAAGGGCGACTTCCGCCAGCTGTGGATCACCCGGATCAACGCGGGCGCCCGCGCCAACGGCATGACGTACAACCGGCTGATCCAGGGCCTGAAGCTGGCCGGCATCGAGGTGGACCGCAAGATCCTGGCCGACATGGCCGTCAACGACGCCGCCTCGTTCGCGGCGATCGTCGAGATCGCGCGGGCCGCGGTGGCAGCCGAGGGCACCGGCGGCGCCGCCGCTCAGGCTGCCTGATCCACCCGTGCGACAGGCGCCCCCCGGACCCGGCATGAGCCGGGACGGGGGGCGCCTTTTCACGCCCCGTACCCCGCGCGTCGTCGCGGCCCGGCGCCTGCAGCGGCGCCGCGAGCGCGAGCAGACCGGCCGTTTCCTCGCCGAGGGCCCCCAGGCGGTGCGGGAGGCGGTGGCCGCGGGCGCGGTCATCGAACTGTTCGGCACCGAGGCCGCCCTGGACCGCTACGCCGCGATGGCCGCCGACGCCGAGCAGGTCTCCGCGGTCACCGACGAGGCTCTCGACGCGCTGGCCGACACCGTGCAGCCGCAGGGCCTGGTCGCCGTCTGCCGCCAGGTCGACGTCGGGCTGCGCGAGGCGCTCGCGAAACGGCCCCGGCTGATCGCCGTGGCCGCGGACATCCGCGACCCCGGCAACGCCGGCACGGTCCTGCGGACCGCCGACGCGGCGGGCGCGGGCGCGGTGGTCTTCGCGGGCGACGCGGTGGACCCGTACAACGGCAAATGTGTACGCGCCTCCGCGGGCAGCCTGTTCCACGTCGACGTGGTCCGCGAGCGTTCACCCGGGGCCGTCCTCGACGCCCTGCGCGCCGCCGGGGTGCAGGTGCTCGCCGCCACCGGGCACGGCGCCGACGACCTCGACGACCTGCTCGACGCGGGTGACCTGGCCCGGCCGACCGCGTGGCTGTTCGGCTCCGAGGCGCACGGCCTGCCCGCCGACCTGCTGGAGGCTGCCGACCGCCGGGTCCGCGTACCCATCCACGGCGCCGCGGAGAGCCTCAACCTGGCCGCCGCCGCCGCGGTCTGCCTGTACGCCTCCGCCCGCGCCCTGCGCTGAACCACCCCTGCGCTGAACCACCCCTGCGCTGAACCACCCCTGCGCTGAACCACCCCGTGGTGATCATTCGCTGATCGGGCTGGGCGCCGGGATGTGCGCAGTGGCCACTATGGCCTGCAGCGCGGCGACGTGGCCCCGGAAGGCGGTTCGGCCGTCGCCGGTCAGGCGGGCCCGCACGCGGCGCCGGTCCGAGCGGTCGACCGTGACGTAGCCGGCCTGCTCCAGCGTCGAGAGTTGTTTGGACAGCGCGGAGTCCGACAGTGCGAGCTGGTCGCGCAGGTAGCCGAACTCGGCCCAGTCCGCGGCCGCCAGCAGGGAGACGATGGACAGCCGGGTGCTGGGATGGATCAGCTCGTCGAACCGTGGTGTGGTCATGATGCGGTGCCGGAGCGTACGGCGCGGCGCCGTGCCGTGGCCAGCAGCAGCGGGCCGCCGAGCACGAGCGTGACCGCGGCCAGTACGGCGGCCCAGGTGGCCGGGTGACGTGCGCCGTCGGCGTTCAGGGCCAGCGCGGCACCGACGGTGATCCCGACCAGGGCGACCAGGCTGCCCAGTACCCAGGCGGCGAGGTGCGGGCCGGCGACGTCGGCGCGCACGCTCATCCGGCGGCTGCGGCGCCGTCCGTTGATCACCCGCGGCGCGATCGACGAGTGGACGGCGCCGACCACGAGGGTGGCCACGGTGGTGGCCAGCGGATTGTTCAGGTCGGCGATGACACCGAGGGCGATCCAGGCGGCTGCCAGCGCCGCCCAGTACCAGAGGGGTACGTCGATCTCGTCGATGACTCTGCGGCGATTCCGCTCGATCGTGTCGAGGGCGGCCCGCGCCTGCTCGGATGTCAGTTCGCTCATCACGCCTCACTTTCCCGAAGGGAAACTCAGTATTGGCTTTCCTGGTGGGAAAGTCAACCGGGCCGGACGTCATCGTCGGGATCGCGACGCCACCCGTGCTCCTCGCGCCCGGGTATCGCGTGGCGGCCGGGATCACCGGGGCGGTAGGCTGACGCCCGTGACGACGACCAGGATGTTTAGCCGGCCCGCTGGTCGCGGGCTGCGCGCGTAAACCTCCTGCGCGAACTTCCCTGACCGGCGGGCTGCGGCCCAGCCGCGCCTCCGTACACTGCCGAATGGCTCATCCGGTGTGAGGGAGTTCGCCCGATCATGTCCTACCGCAACGATCCGTACGATCCGAAGCAGGCCGCCCTGCTCGACCCCGAGGCGCTCGACGCCGCGGTCGCCGAGGCCGAGAAGGCCTTCGGCGGTGCGTCCGACCTGGACGCCCTCGGCGCGCTGAAGCCCGCCCACCTGGGCGACCGGTCGCCGGTGTCCCTCGCCCGGCGCGAGATCGGCTCGCTGCCGCCCGCCGCGAAGTCCGACGCGGGCAAGCGCGTCAATGTGGCCCGGCAGTCCATTCAGGCCGCGTTCGACGCCCGGCACGCCGAGCTGGAGCGCGAACGCGCCGCCCGCATGCTGGTCGAGGAGCGTGTCGACGTCACCCTCCCGTGGGACCGCCGGCCGCGCGGCGCCCGGCACCCGCTGACCACGCTGATGGAGCATATGGCGGACCTGTTCGTCGGGATGGGCTACGAGGTCGCCGAGGGGCCCGAGCTGGAGCTGGAGTGGGCGAACTTCGACGCGCTCAACATCGGCCCGGACAACCCGGTGCGCGGCGCGATGGACACGTTCTATCTGGACCTGCCCGGACTGGTGATGCGGACGCACACCTCGCCGGCGCAGGTGCGCAGCATGCTGACCCGCAAGCCGCCGATCTACATCGTCTGCCCGGGGCGGGCGTACCGGACCGATGAGCTGGACGCCACGCACAGCCCGGTGTTCCACCAGATCGAGGGC
The DNA here is from genome assembly GCF_047159485.1 of Krasilnikovia sp. MM14-A1004. Taxonomy (GTDB): domain Bacteria; phylum Actinomycetota; class Actinomycetes; order Mycobacteriales; family Micromonosporaceae; genus Actinoplanes. The sequence continues at coordinate 2,236,731 of NZ_AP038773.1, forward strand.
CTGGTGATCGACGAGGGCATCACCATGGCGCACCTGCGGGGCACGCTGGACCACTTCGCCCGGGCGATGTTCGGGCCGGACGCGCAGACCCGGTGGCGGCCGCACTACTTCCCGTTCACGGAGCCGTCCGCCGAGTTCGACGTGTGGTTCGCCCAGCACCGCGACGGGCCGCGCTGGGTCGAGTGGGGCGGCTGCGGCATGGTCAACCCGCGGGTGCTCACCGCCTGCGGCATCGACCCCGAGCGGTACTCGGGCTTCGCGTTCGGCATGGGCGTCGAGCGCACCCTGATGTTCCGCAACGGGGTCAGCGACATGCGCGAGATGGTCGAGGGCGACATCCGGTTCGCCCGCCAGTACGGGATGGAGGTCTGACGCGATGAAGGTGTCGCTGTCCTGGCTGCGGGAGTACATCGACCTGCCGGCGTCGCTGAGCGCGGCCGAGCTGGAGAAGGCCCTGATCGGCCTCGGCATCGAGGTCGAGTCCGTCGTCGACCAGGCCGCCACGGTCTCCGGTGGACTGGTTGTCGGCCGGGTGCTGGAGATCGAGGAGTTGACCGGCTTCAAGAAGCCGATCCGCTTCAACCTGGTCGACGTCGGCAACCCCGAGCCGCAGGAGATCATCTGCGGGGCGCGCAACTACGCCGTCGGCGACCTCGTCGCGGTCATCCTGCCCGGCGGCGAGCTGCCGGGCGGCTTCACCATCGGCGCCCGCAAGACGTACGGGCGCAACTCCGCGGGCATGATCTGCTCCGCGGCCGAGCTGGGCCTCAGCGGGGACCATTCCGGCATCATCGTGCTGCCGCCCGGCGTCGCCGAGCCGGGCACCGACGCCCGCGCGGTCGTCGGCCTCGACGACGTGCTGGTGGACGTGGAGATCACCCCGGACCGCGGGTACGAGATGAGCATCCGCGGCCTGGCCCGCGAGCTGTCGTACGCGTTCGACTGCGCGTATCGGGATCCGGGCGGGCTGCCGTACACGGCGGGGACGGCGGAGCCGCCGTACCCGGTGAGCGTCGAGGACACCGTCGGGTGTGACCGGTTCGCCGCGCGCGTGGTGCGCGGCATCGACCCTGACGCGCCGTCGCCCGAGTGGATGCAGCGGCGTCTCGTCGCGGCGGGCATCCGGACGATCTCGCTGCCGGTCGACATCACGAACTACCTGATGCTGGAGACCGGCCAGCCGATGCACGTGTTCGACCTGGACCGCCTGCGCGGCGGCCTGGTGGTGCGCCGCGCCCACCACGGCGAGAAGCTGACCACTCTGGACGGTGTGGCCCGCGTGCTGGACGCCGAGGACATGGTGATCCTCGACGACACCGGCCCGGTGTCGCTGGCCGCGGTGATGGGCGGCGAGACCAGCGAGTGGCAGCCGGGCACGGTGAACGTGCTGCTGGAGGCCGCCCACTGGGATCCGGTGATGGTGGGGCGTACCGCCCGGCGGCACAGGCTGTTCAGCGAGGCCGCGAAGCGGTGGGAGCGCGGCGTCGACCCGCAGCTGCCGCTGGTCGCGCTGGAGCGGGCGGTCGCGATCCTCACCGAGTACGCGGGTGGCACGGTCGACGAGCGGGTGCTCGACCTCGACCACGTCCAGCCGCCCGCCCCGGTCCGGCTGGACCCGGCCCTGTCGTCGCGCCGGATCGGCGTGCCGTACCCGGCGGAGCGGGTGGTCGAGCTGCTGACCCGGATCGGCTGCACCGTCGAGGGTTCCGACCCGCTGGTGGTGACCCCGCCGTCGTGGCGTCCCGACCTGCTGGCCCCGGCCGACCTGGTCGAGGAGGTGGCCCGCCTCGGCGGGTACGACGCGATCCCGAGCATCCTGCCGCTGGCACCGGGCGGGCGCGGCCTCACCCCGGCGCAGCGCCGCCGCCGCTCGGTCGGCCGGGCGCTCGCCGAGGCGGGATGCGTGGAGGTGCTGTCGTACCCGTTCGTGTCGCCGTCGGTGCACGACGCGTTCGGGCTGGCGGCCGACGACCCGCGGCGCAGCGCCGCCCGGCTCACCAACCCGCTGTCCGAGGAGGAGCCGCAGCTGCGTACGTCTCTGCTGCCGACGCTGCTCGGCGCGCTCAAGCGCAACCTCGGCCGCGGCCACCGCGACCTGGCCCTGTACGAGATCGGCACGGTGTTCCGGCCGCACCTGTCCGCCGTCGCGCCGCCGGAGATGGGTGTCGAGCACCGCCCGTCCGACGCCGACTGGGTGGCCGCCAACGACATCGTCCCCGAGCAGCCGTGGCACCTCGCCGCGGTGTTCACCGGCGCGATCGAGCCCGCCGGCTGGTGGGGCCCCGGCCGCCCGGCCGGGTGGGCGGACGCGGTGGAGACCGCCCGGATCGCGGTGTCCGCGGCCGGGCTGCCCGCCGACCGGGTCCGCGTCGAATCGTCCGAGTACGCGCCCTGGCATCCGGGCCGGTGCGCGGCCATCCTGGTCGACGACCTGCTCATCGGGTACGCGGGTGAGCTGCACCCGGCCGTCGTGTCGGCGCTGGAGCTGCCGCGGCGTACCTGCGCGGTGGAACTCGACCTGGACGCCCTGCCCGCCGCGCCGGTCGTGCAGTCGGTGCGGCTGGCCACGTTCCCGCCCGCCCTGATCGACGTGGCACTGATCGTGGACGCGAGCGTGCCCGCCGCGCAGGTGCGGGACGCCCTGGTCGCCGGGGCCGGTGAGCTGCTCGAAACGGTGCACCTCTTCGACGTGTACACCGACGAGCAGCTGGGGGAGGGCAAGCGCAGCCTGGCGTACAAGCTGACGTTCCGGGCATCGGACCGCACCCTCACGGTCGAGGAGGCCGTGGCGGCCCGCGACGCGGCCGTGGCCGCCGCAGCGGACCGGTTCGGCGCGGTCCTGCGCGGGGCGTAGCGGGGCTCAAGCAGGTGTGGCCGGACCGTGGAGCAGGCGGCGGGCGTGCGGGCGCTCCTCGGCGGCGAGCCGGGCACAGCCGCTGTCCACGGTCCGCCACCGGCTGACGCCGCCCTCCGGCCCGGTGAACCGCCCGGCGGCGAGGGCGGCGTCGATGCGTCCGCGCACCTCGTCCACCCGGTCCGGGGCGGTCGCGAACAGGATGCGCAGGTGCAGCTCGTCGCCGTGGCGCTGCGCCGCGGTGTGGTGCACGGCCAGCGGGCACGGCGGCTCGTGCGCCCAGTGACCGCACAGGGCGGTGGTGATGGCGCCGCCGGCCGCCCGTTCGTCGGCGCCGGGTTCCAGCACGAGGACGGCCCGGTGCGCGTACGCCTGTCGCATGATGTCGAGTATGGCGCGGACGGATCCGCGTACCGGAGCGTGGCCGAGGTGCGGGCCGCTGCCGCGTCGGGGTGCGCCCGGGCCGCCCGCGACGGTCGGCTCGCGGGTCCGGAACCGGCCGGTCAGCATCGGCATCGCCGCGGCGATGGTGACGCCGTTGACAGGGATCGTCGGGACGATCGTCGGCTTCTCCCTCGCCGAGAAGCGCGGCAACGGAGGCAATTGGGCCCCGATCAGCTCAGGGCGGCCTCGACGCCGGTCTCGTGCGGGCCGAGGAACACCGGGTCCCGCCCCGACGCCACGTCGAACAGCGCCTTGACGACGGCACCCCGCTCCCGGGTCGCGCTGTGCAGCCACGGCTCCCGGTAGATGCGGACCGTGTCGTCGCCGACGCCGCTGGCGTCCACCCCGAGGTGGCGGCACAGGGCCACCGCCCGGTCGATGTGGTAGCTCTGGGTCACCACGATCGCCCGGCGCACGCCGAAGATCTGCCGGGCGCGGGCGCACGAGTCGTACGTGTCGAACCCGGCGTGGTCGAGCACGATCTGCTGGGAGGGGACGCCGTGGGCGACGAGCCAGGTGAACATCGCGCCGGGTTCGTTGTACTCCCAGCGGCCGTGGTCGCCGGAGACCAGGATCGCGCCGACCCTGCCGTCGGCGTACAGCTGCCGGGCGATCTCCAGCCGCGCCGCGAGGAACGGCGACGGCACCCCGCCCGGATCCACCTGCGCGCCGAGTACCAGCGCCACGGGCGCCGCAGGCACCGCGTCCTCGGTGAAGACGTGCCCCGAGGCCCCGGCCCGCGCCCACAGGGCACCGGCCGCCATCGTCAGCACGGCGGCGGCGACGCCGAGCGCCCCGGCCCTGACGAGGCGCCGCAGCGCGCGCCGCAGAGTGATCTTCCGCATGCGCCCGACGATGCCAGCCCCGGTCAAGGCGCGAACACCGGGTCGTCCGGGTACGGGTGGAGCGCCCCGACGCGTCAGGGCCGCCCCGCTGGTGCCGTCCGTGCACCGGGCTCCCCGCGGGATGCCGCCGCGCCGCGGCGATGGCCGGCCGACGCGGCCGTCGGTCCCGGCGGGGGCGGACCGCCGGCGACCCCGGTCGCGGGAATCGGTCCCCGTGCCTGCCGGGCCACCGCGCCGAACCAGCCGAGGTGGAAGACGTCGTTCTCGGCGGCGAACCGCCGCCGCAGGTCCGGCCAGGCCAGGCCGGGGTGGCGATGGTGCACGCCGTGCAGGTTGAAGGCCAGGACGAACGTCTCCAGCGGCCGGGGAAGGCGCAGGTTCATCGCCTCCAGCGGCTCGTCCAGCGGCGTGCCGTAATGGTAGGAATTGTCCGCGACGGACACGAGGAACGCCCGCGCCAGCAGTGCGGCCACCAGCATCCAGCCGTGCGTGCCGTAGGAGACGAGGGCGGCGGCGTACAGCCCGGCGATCAGGGCGGCGTCGGCCCGGAAGGTGCCGAGACGGCGGGCCGCCACGGAATCGAGCAGCATCGCCGTCACGGTCCCCGGACCGTCGAGGTGGCGGGCCAGCAGAGCCCAGCCGCGGCGCGGCACGGGCGCGAGGATCACCGACGCGGCCTCCGCCAGGTACAGGCCACCGACGAGCCGCAGGTAGTAGGCCGGCGCATGCGCGCCCCAGCTCGTCCGGGCGGGGTCGTAGACCTCGGTGCGCTCCCGCGGTGTACGGCTGAAGCGGTGGTGCAGCAGGTGCCCGGCCTTGAGCAACGGGAACGGCGCCCCGTAACAGACCGCCAGCGCACGGCCGTACCGGTCGTTCCAGGTCCGGTCGCGGAGCAGGCTGCCGTGGATCGCCTCGTGCAGCAGCGACCACAACGGCGTGGTGAACAGCGCGAACGGCACCAGCAGCCAGCCCCACGCCGTCGTCCGGGGCAGCAGCCACAGTGGCAGGACGAACAACTGCCCGCAGGTGACGGCGGCGGCGACCGCGACCAGCACGGACGAGGCCACCGTGGACCCGTGGGTACGCGCCGCGCCCGACATGATCGTTCGCACCACGGCACGGTAGGGGCCCGCGCCGCGCACCGGCCACACCCACCGGACGAAGATTGCGTGTACGGCAGGCGCCATGACGGCCCGCACCGGCCGGTCGCCGCATTCGTTCAACGAAGCGTCATCCCGGCGTTGGTCAAAGATCGACGCCGGTGCGGCAGTCTGACGGCAGTGCCTCCCGTCGATCGAAGCGACGTGATGATGACGTTGGTGATGGCCGCCCTCGCGGCCGCGGTGGGTGTCCTGCTCGCGGCGTTGGACAGCCCGCACGCTCAGCAGAACGGCAGGGCCGTGAAGTTCAGCATCCTGCTGATCATCACCGGCTTCGCCGCGGCCGCGACAGCCGTCGCCCAGGACGCCCTCGGCTGACCGCGGGTGCCCCGGCGGCCGTCAGGTGATCGCGAACGGCGCGGTGAGCAGGTCGTCAGGTGATCGCGAACGGCGCGGTGAGCAGGTCGTCAGGTGATTGTGAACGGCGCGGTGATCAGGTCGTCGAGGCGGGAACTGCGGCCGACCAGCAGCTCGAAGTCGCCCGGTTCGACGACCCGGCGCCCGTCCGCGGTGACCAGAGTGCAGTCGGCGGCCGCCACCTCCAGCTCGACCGTGACGCTCGCGCCCGGCGGCACCGTCACCTGCCGGTACGCCTTCAGCTCGCGATCCGCCCAGGTCACGCTGGTGACCAGGTCACGGACGTACACCTGGACGGTCTCGGTGGCCGGGCGGCTGCCGGTGTTCGTCAGGCGGACGGTCGCCCGCACGACGTCGCGAACACCCACCCGCGGCCGTGCGATCGCCAGGTCGGTGTAGTCGACAGTGGAGTAACTGAGCCCCTCGCCGAACACGAACAGCGGGTCCTGGGTCAGGTCGGCGTACCGGTTGCCGTGCTGGCCGCGGATCTGGTTGTAGTAGACCGGCTGCTGGCCGACGTGCCGGGCCACCGAGATGGGCAGCCGCCCGGTCGGTTCGATGTGGCCCAGCACCAGCTCGGCCACGGCCCGGCCGCCGCGCATGCCGGGGTTGAAGGCCTGGATCACGGCGGCGCAGCGCAGGCCTGAGTCGGGCAGCGCGGCCGGCTTCGAGTTGATCAGTACGAGCACGGTCGGCGTGCCGGTCCCCGCCAGCGCGTCCAGCAGCGCGATCTGCCCGCCCTGCAACTCCAGGGTGGCCGTGGAACAGGCCTCGCCGGTGAGGGCGACCGTGTCGCCGAGCACCACGACCGCGACGTCGGCGGCCCGCGCGGCGGCGACCGCCCCGGCGATCAGCGCGGGGTCGGCGGGGGCCGGACGGGAGATCGGCGGGCGGGGCTGCCCGTCGGGGTAGTGCGGGCCCTCCGGGTCCGGTACCAGCAGCTCGATGTCGGCGCCGCGGGCGTGGGTGACCGTCCAGCCGGCGGGGACCACGGCGCGGAATCCGTCCAGGACGGTCTCGGTCAGCTCGCGGGGATGGCCGTCCGGCATCCAGTCGACCTGCCCGGAGGCTCCGGCCCAGTCGCCGAGCTGGGCGTGCGGGTCGTCGGCGTTGGGGCCGATCACCGCGACCGTACGCGGCGTGTCCGTCAGCGGCAGCAGGCCGTTGTTGCGCAGCAGGACGAGGCAACGGCGCGCGGTCTCCAGGTTGAGGGCGGCGTGCTCCGGGGCACCGATGACCGCGGCCTGGCGGCGGGCGTCGGGGGCGCGCGGGTTCTCGAACAGGCCCAGTTCGAACTTCAGCCGCAGGATCCGGCGTACCGCGGCGTCGATCTCCGTCTCGGCCAGCAGCCCGGCGGCGACGGCGGCCCGGGCGCCCGTACCGAAATCGGGGGTGGTCATGATGAGGTCGTTGCCGGCGCGGACCGCGACCGCCGCGGCCTCGGTCTGGTCGGCGCAGACCCGCTGCTCCCAGACCATCCGGCCGACGTTGTCCCAGTCGGTGACCAGCGTGCCGGTGAAGCCCCACTCCTGTTTGAGCACGTCGTTGAGCAGCCATTTGTTCGCGGTGATCGGCACCCCGTCGATCGACTGGTAGCCCAGCATGAAGGTGCGCACGCCCTCGCGGGCCACCCGCTCGAACGGCGGCAGGAACCACGAGCGCAGCTTGCGCGGGCTCAGGTCGGCCTCGCTGGCGTCCCGGCCGCCCTGGGTCTCTGAATACCCGGCGAAGTGTTTGGCGGTGGCGAGGATGGCGGTCGGGTCGCTCAGTCCCGCGCCCTGGTATCCGCGGACCATCGCGGAGCCCAGCTCGCCGATGAGGTACGGGTCCTCGCCGAACGTCTCGTCGACGCGTCCCCAGCGCAGGTCCCGCGCCACGCACAGGACGGGGGAGAAGGTCCAGTGGATGCCGGTGGCCGCGACCTCGACCGCGGTGATCCGGGCGACCCGCTCGGCGAGGGCGGCGTCGAACGTGCAGGCCAGGGCGAGCTGGGTGGGGAAGACGGTGGCGCCCGGCCAGAACGCGTGCCCGTGGATGCAGTCCTCCGCGGTGAGCAGCGGGATGCCCAGCCGGGTCCGGGCGGCGAGGTCGATCGCCTCCAGCATCGTGCGGGGTGACGCATGCAGGATGGAGCCCGCGAGCTTGTCCGCGACGATCTCCTTGATGTCGCCGCGCGCGTCGAGCTGCAGCATCTGCCCGAGCTTCTCGGCCAATGTCATGCGCGCCAGCAGGTCCTCGACCCGCTCGTCGACGGTCAGCGAAACATCCCGGTACGGGGGGTCTCCGGTCACGCACGGCCTCCGGTGGGTCGACCGCATGGATCGCGGTCGGTGGAACACGAACAAATGGGAAGTCTTCCAGTACGGAACCGGTTACGGCACCCCGTGGCGGTTCCGGAACTTGCCCGGCCCGACTGAGAGTTGATACGGTGCCATGCATAGAAATGCAGAGGAGGTTTCGGCATGGGAGTCCGGGTCGCCGTCGCCGGTGCCAGTGGGTACGCCGGGGGCGAGCTGCTGCGCCTGCTCGCCGGACACCTGGGGTTCGACCTCGTCGCCGCCACCGCGAACACCCGGGCCGGCCTGCCCGTGACCGCGGTGCACCCCCAGCTCGCCGGGCTCGACCTCACCCTCGCCGAGACCGATCCGGCCACGTTGGCCGACGCCGACCTGGTCTTCCTCGCCCTGCCACATGGACAGTCCGCCGCACTGGCGGCGCAGCTCCCGGCGAGCGTGAAGATCGTCGACCTCGGCGCCGACTTCCGGCTGCGCGACGCGGACGCCTGGGCCCGCTACTACGGCGGCCCGCACGCCGGCACCTGGACGTACGGGCTGCCCGAGCTGCCCGGCCAGCGCGCCCGCATCGCCGCCGCCAGCCGGGTCGCCAACACCGGCTGCTACGCCGCCACGATCACCCTCGCCCTCGCGCCGCTCATCGCCGCCGGGGTCGCCAGCCCGGACGACGTCGTCGTGGTCGCCGCGTCCGGCACCTCCGGCGCGGGCCGGGCCGCCAGGGAGCACCTGCTCGGCAGCGAGGTCATGGGGGACCTGAGCCCGTACAAGGTCGGCGCGCACCAGCACGTACCCGAGATCAAGCAGGCCACCGGCGCCGCGTCGCTGTCCATGACGCCGGTGCTGGCGCCGATGCCGCGGGGCATCCTGGCCACCGTGACGGCCGTGCCCACCGGCGCCGCCGACCCGCGCGAGGTGCTGGCCGCGGCGTACGCCGACGCGCCGTTCGTGCACGTCCTCGCGCCCGGCGCCTGGCCACATACCGCCGCCACGGCCGGATCCAACTCCTGCCACCTGCAGGCAGGCGTGGACGCCGACTCCGGCCGGATCATCGTCGTCAGCGCCCTCGACAACCTCGGCAAGGGCGCCGCCGGTCAGGCCGTACAGTGCGCCAACCTCATGTACGGCCTGGCCGAGACCACCGGCCTGCCGGTGTACGGCGTGGCGCCATGACCGCCGTCACCGCACGACCCGCGAACCTTGCCGTGACCGCACCCATCGCAGACAGGGAGGTCCAGTGAGCGTCACCCACCCCAAGGGCTTTCGCGCGGCCGGAGTCTCGGCCGGACTCAAGACCGGCGACGCCCGCGACGTCGCGCTCGTGGTCAACGACGGCCCGGACGCCATCGCGGCCGGGGTCTTCACCGGCAACCGCGTCAAGGCCGCCCCCGTGCTCTGGAGCCAGCAGGTGCTGCGCGGCGGTATCGTCCGCGCCGTCGTGCTCAACTCGGGCGGCGCCAACGCCTGCACCGGCACCCAGGGGTTCCGCGACACCCACGCCACCGCCGAGCACACCGCCGCGGCGCTGCGCGGCGGGTCCAAGCCGCTGCTGATCGGGGCGGGCGACGTCGCGGTCTGCTCGACCGGCCTGATCGGCGAGCTGTTGCCGATGGACAAGCTGCTGCCCGGCGTCACCGCCGCGGCCAAGGCGCTGGCCACCGACGCCGGCCCGGCCGCCGCCGAGGCCATCATGACCACGGACACCGTGGCCAAGAACGCGGTCGTGGCCGGCGAGGGCTGGTCGGTCGGCGGCATGGCCAAGGGCGCGGGCATGCTGGCCCCCGCGCTGGCCACGATGCTCGTGGTGCTGACCACCGACGCGGTGGTGGGCAGCGAGGCGCTGGACGCGGCGCTGCGCGAGGCGACCCGGCTCACCTTCGACCGGATCGACGCGGACGGCTGCATGTCCACCAACGACACCGTGCTGCTGCTGGCCAACGGCGCCGCCAACGTCGAACCCAGCCAGGAGGAGCTGACCGCCGCCGTCACCGCGGTCTGCCAGGACCTGGCCCAGCAGCTCATCGCGGACGCCGAGGGCGCCACCAAGCACATCGCCATCGAGGTGCTCGGCGCGGCCAGCGAGGACGACGCCGTCGAGGTCGGGCGTACCGTGGCCCGCAACAACCTGGTCAAGACCGCGCTGTTCGGCAACGACCCCAACTGGGGCCGCATCCTCGCCGCGGTCGGCACGACCAGCGCCGCGTTCGAGCCGGACCGGGTTGACGTGGCCGTCAACGGGGTGTGGGTGTGCCGGGGCGGCGCCGCGGCCGAGGACCGCAGCAAGGTGGACCTGACCGGACGGGACGTGACGATCCAGGTGCACCTGCACGAGGGTGAGCTGTCCGCGACGATCTGGACGACTGACCTGTCCCACGCGTACGTGCACGAGAACTCGGCATACAGCTCATGACGCCGCAGGAGAAGGCCGCCGTTCTCATCGAGACGCTGCCCTGGCTGGAACGCTTCCACGGCACATGCGTCGTCATCAAGTACGGCGGCAACGCGATGATCGACCCCGAGTTGCAGCGGGCGTTCGCCGCCGACATGGTGTTCCTGCGCTACGCGGGCATCAAGCCCGTCGTGGTGCACGGCGGCGGGCCGCAGATCTCCGCAATGCTCGACCGGCTCGGCATCGCCAGCGAGTTCCGCGGCGGCCTGCGGGTCACCACGCCCGAGGCCATGGACGTCGTTCGGATGGTCCTGGTCGGCCAGGTGGGCCGGGAACTCGTCGGCCTGATCAACCAGCACGGCCCGTTCGCGGTCGGGCTGTCCGGCGAGGACGCCCGGCTGTTCACCGCGGTGCGCCGCCCCGCGACCATCGACGGCGAGCCCGTCGACGTCGGCCAGGTCGGCGACGTCGCGCACGTCGACACGTCCGCGGTCGACGACCTGATCGCGGCGGGCCGCATCCCGGTCGTCGCCACGGTCGCCCCCGACGCCGACGGCGTCGTCCACAACGTCAACGCGGACACCGCCGCCTCCGCCCTGGCGGTCGCGCTGGGCGCCCGCAAGCTGGTCGTGCTCACCGACGTGCCGGGCCTCTACACCGACTGGCCCGACACCTCGTCGCTCACCTCCGAGATCACCGCCGACGAACTGGCGAAGCTGCTGCCCCGCCTGGAGTCCGGCATGGTCCCGAAGATGGAGGCGTGCCTGCGCGCCGTCCAGGGCGGGGTGCCCGCGGCGCACGTCGTGGACGGCCGGGTCGCCCACTCCACCCTGCTCGAAGTCTTCACCTCGGAAGGATTCGGAACGATGGTGATCCCCTCGTGAGCACACTCGTCGAACGCTGGTCCCAGTCCATGATGGACAACTACGGCACCCCGCCGCTGGCCCTGGTCGCGGGCGACGGCGCGGTCGTCACCGACGAGAACGGCGGACAGTACGTCGACCTGCTCGGCGGCATCGCGGTCAACGCGCTCGGCCACGCCCACCCGGCCGTGGTCGCCGCCGTCTCGCAGCAGATCGCCACGCTCGGCCACGTCTCCAACCTCTACGTCGCCGAGCCCCCGGTGGCCCTGGCCGAGCTGCTGCTGGCGCTGGCCGGGCGGCCCGGGCGGGTGCTGTTCTGCAACTCCGGCGCCGAGGCCAACGAGGCCGCGTTCAAGCTGTCCCGCCTCACCGGCCGCACGCACGTGGTGGCCACCGACGGCGCGTTCCACGGCCGCACGATGGGCGCTCTGGCGCTGACCGGCCAGCCCGCCAAGGCGGACCCGTTCCGGCCGCTGCCTCCAGAGGTCACTCATGTTCCGTACGGGGACGCCGACGCGCTCGCCGCGGCGGTCACGGACGCCACCGCCATGGTGATCCTGGAGCCGATCCAGGGCGAGAACGGCGTCGTCGTCCCGCCGCCCGGCTACCTCGCCGCGGCCCGCGAGATCTGCACCGCGCGCGGCGCCCTCCTGGTCCTCGACGAGGTGCAGACCGGCGTCGGCCGTACCGGGCACTGGTTCGCCCACCAGGCCGACGGCATCGAACCGGACGTGATCACCCTGGCCAAGGGACTCGGCGGCGGCCTGCCCATCGGCGCGTGCGTCGCGTTCGGGGCGGCCGCGGAGCTGTTCGGTCCCGGCTCGCACGGCACCACGTTCGGCGGCAACCCGGTGAGCTGCGCGGCCGCGCTCGCGGTGATCCGCACCATCGCCGCCGAGGGTCTGCTGGACAACGTCAAGCGGGTGGGGGAGCAGCTGCGCCGCGGCGTCGAGAACCTCGGCCACCCGCTGATCGCCGGGGTGCGCGGGTCGGGCCTGCTGCTCGGCATCGTGCTCATCGCCGACGTCGCCGCGCCGGTCGCCGGCAAGCTGCGCGACGCGGGTTTCCTGGTCAACCCGGTACAGCCCGGTGTCATCCGGCTGGCCCCGCCGCTGATCCTCACCACCGAACAGGCCGACTCATTCCTGGCCGCCCTGCCCGCCGCCCTGGAAGAGGTGCCGTCGTCGTGACCGAGTGCACCGAGGGCCGCGAGGGCACGACAAAGGAGGCACTGTGACGGCCCGGCACTTTCTGCGCGACGACGACCTCTCCCCGGCCGAGCAAGCCGAGGTGCTGGACCTGGCCGCGACCATGAAGGCGGACCGGTTCGGGCACCACCCGCTGGCCGGGCCGAAGTCCGTGGCTGTCTTCTTCGACAAGGCCAGCCTGCGGACCCGGCTGTCGTTCGAGACCGGCATCGCCGAGCTGGGCGGCAACCCGATCATCGTGGACACCCAGGCCACCCACTTCGGGCGCGGCGAGACCCTGGCCGACGCGGGCCGGGTCGTCTCCCGGTACGCCGCCGCCATCGTGTACCGCACCAGCGGCGACGACCGCCTCGCCGAACTCGCCTCCGACGTGCGGGTGCCGGTCATCAACGCGCTGACCGACGGCTACCACCCGTGCCAGCTGCTGGCCGACCTGCAGACCATCCGGGAACGGTGCGGCGGTACGGCCGGGCGCCGCCTCGCGTACGTGGGTGACGCCGCGAACAACATGGCCCACTCGTACCTGCTGGCCGGGGCCACCGCCGGGATGCACGTCAGGGTCGCCGGGCCGTCCGGGTTCGACCCCGCACCGGCCGTGGTGTCGCGGGCCGCCGAGATCGCGGCGTGGACCGGCGGCTCCGTCGAGGTGCTGCGCGACCCGTACGAGGCGGCGGACGGGGTGGACGTGCTGGCCACCGACACGTGGACGTCCATGGGTCAGGAGGGCGACGGGCGCGACCGGCGCACCCCGTTCTGGCCGTACCAGATCAACAAGGACCTGCTGGCCGCGGCCGGGAGCGACGCGATCGTGCTGCACTGCCTGCCCGCCCACCGCGGCGAGGAGATCACCGACGAGGTCCTCGACGGCGCCCAGAGCGCCGTGTTCGACCAGGCCGAGAACCGGCTGCACGCCCAGAAGGCGCTGCTCACCTGGCTCGTGGAGAAATCATGACCGGGCCGGTGACCCGGGCCGGGCGGCACGCCCGGATCGTCGCGCTGATCGGGGAACGGTCCGTGCGCTCACAGACCGAGCTGGGGGAAATTCTGGCCGCCGAAGGCATCCAGGTCACCCAGGCCACCCTGTCGCGCGACCTGGAGGAGCTGAACGCCATCAAGGTCGGCGGCGCCTACCTGATCCCGGAGGACGGCCAGCGTCCCCTGCGCGAGACCCAGCAGGGCCCGGCCCGCCTGCAGCGCCTGCTGCGGGAACTGCTGACCGGGGTGGACGCCAGCGGCAACATCGCGGTGCTGCGAACCCCGCCCGGGGCGGCGCAGTTCCTCGCCAGCGCGCTGGACCGCTCCGGGCTCTCCGACGTCGTCGGCACCATTGCCGGCGACGACACCATCCTCGTCGTGGCCCGCGACGTGACCGGCGGCAAGGCCCTGGCCGAGAAGCTCGCCGACTGGGCCGGCCATACCGCAGACAACCTTGGAAGGAGCACCCCGTGACCGAGCGGGTCGTACTTGCCTACTCCGGAGGTCTCGACACCTCCGTGGCCATCCCGTACCTGGCCGAGCAGACCGGCGGTGAGGTGATCGCCGTCGCGCTCGACGTCGGGCAGGGCGGCGAGGACATGGACGTGATCCGGCAGCGCGCCCTGGACTGCGGCGCCGCCGAGAGCGTCGTGGTGGACGCGCGCGACGAGTTCGCCGCCGACTTCTGCCTGCCCGCGCTGCGCGCCAACGCCCTCTACATGGACCGCTACCCGCTGGTGTCGGCGCTGAGCCGCCCGCTGATCGTGCGGCACCTGGTCGACGCGGCCCGCCGGCACGGCGGCACGATCGTGTCGCACGGCTGCACCGGCAAGGGCAACGACCAGGTGCGCTTCGAGGTGGGCATCGGCGCGCTGGCGCCCGACCTGAAGGTCATCGCCCCGGCGCGCGACTACGCGTGGACCCGGGACAAGGCGATCGTGCTGGCCGAGGAGAAGGGCCTGCCGATCGACGTGACCCACAAGTCGCCGTACTCGATCGACCAGAACCTGTGGGGCCGCGCCGTCGAGACCGGCTTCCTGGAGGACATCTGGAACGCGCCGATCGAGGAGCTGTACTCGTACACGAAGAACCCGGCGGAGCCGCGCGACGCCGACGAGGTCGTCATCACGTTCGACAGGGGCAACCCTGTCGCGATCGACGGGGAGACCGTCACCCCGCTGCAGGCCATCACGGAGTTGAACCGGCGGGCGGGCGCGCAGGGCGTCGGCCGCCTCGACATGGTCGAGGACCGCCTCGTGGGCATCAAGAGCCGCGAGGTGTACGAGGCCCCCGGCGCGATCGCCCTGATCGCCGCCCACCAGGAGCTGGAGAACGTCACCGTCGAACGCGACCTGGCCCGCTTCAAGCGCGGCGTCGACCAGCGCTGGGCCGAACTGGTCTACGACGGCCTGTGGTTCTCCCCGCTCAAGGACGCGCTGGACAAGTTCATCGACGAGGCGCAGCAGCACGTCACCGGCGAGGTCCGGCTCGTCCTGCACGGCGGCCGCGCCGTGGTCACCGGCCGCCGCTCCGAGGCCAGCCTGTACGACTTCGCGATGGCCACCTACGACACCGGCGACACGTTCGACCAGTCCCTCGCCAAGGGATTCGTGCAGCTGTGGGGCCTGCCGTCGCGGATGGCGTCGGCCCGGGACAAGCGGCTGGCAGACTGAGCGCCGTGACGGAAGAACATACTTCGCTGTGGGGCGGCCGGTTCGCCGGCGGCCCCGCCGAGGCGCTCGCCCGGCTGTCGGTGAGCGTCCAATTCGACTGGCGGCTCGCGCCGTACGACATCGCGGCGTCCCGCGCGCACGCCCGGGTGCTGGCCGCCGCGGGCCTGCTCGACCCCGACGAACTGGGCCGGATGCTGGCCGCCCTGGACGACCTGGAGGCCGCCTGCGCCTCCGGCGAGTTCCGGCCGACCGTGGACGACGAGGACGTGCACACCGCGCTGGAACGCGGCCTGCTGGAACGCCTCGGCGCGCTCGGCGGCAAGCTGCGCGCGGGCCGCTCCCGCAACGACCAGGTCGCCACGGACCTGCGCATGTACCTGCGCGATCACGCGCGCGGGGTGGCCGCCCGGCTGGTCGAGCTGGCCGACGCCCTGGTCGAGCAGGCCGAACGGCACGTGGACACGCCCGCCCCCGGCATGACGCACGTGCAGCACGCCCAGCCGGTCAGCTTCGGGCACTGGTTGCTGGCACACGTCCAGCCGCTGCTGCGTGACCTGGACCGGCTGCGCGACTGGGACGCGCGGGCCGCGATCAGCCCGCTCGGCTCGGGCGCGCTCGCCGGCTCGTCGCTGCCGCTGGACCCGGCCGCGGTCGCCCACGAGCTGGGCTTCGCCGCGCCCGCGCCGAACTCGATGGACGCGGTCGCCGACCGCGACTTCGTGGCCGAGTTCCTGTTCGTCACCGCGCTGATCGGGGTGCACCTGTCCCGCCTCGGCGAGGAGGTGGTGCTCTGGACCTCCACCGAGTTCGGCTGGGTGGAGCTGGACGACGCGTTCGCCACCGGCTCGTCGATCATGCCGCAGAAGAAGAACGCGGACATCGCCGAGCTGGCCCGCGGCAAGTCGGGCCGCCTCGTCGGCGGCCTCGTCGCGGTGCTGACCATGCTCAAGGGCCTGCCGCTGACGTACGACAGGGACATGCAGGAGGACAAGGAGCCGGCCTTCGACGCGGTCGACACCCTGCAACTGCTGCTGCCCGCGCTCGCCGGGATGATCTCCACCATGACGGTACGGGTGGACCGGCTGGTCGCCTCCGCGCCGGTCGGCTTCTCGCTGGCCACCGAGGTGGCCGACTGGCTGGTGCGGCGCGGCGTGCCGTTCCGCGACGCCCACGAGATCACCGGCCAGCTGGTCGCCCTGTGCGCGGCCCGCGAGTGCGAGCTGGAGGACGTCACGGACGACGACCTCAAGACGGTCAGCGAACACCTCGACCCGACCGTCCGGGAGGTGCTGTCGGTGCGCTCCGCGCTGGCGGCCCGCACCACGTTCGGGTCGACCGGGCCGGGCCCGGTGGCCGAGCAGCTCGCCACGGTGCAGCACCGGCTGGACTCGTGGCGCGAGTGGGCGATCGAGACGGTCGTCCCCCGCTGACCGACGGGAGCGCCCGGCGTCACCTCGTTGCGCCCAACGAGGTGACGCCGGGCACGCGGTCATCCCTGCGCGGGGTCGGCCGCTCCCGGCCTGAGGGTGGGGAACGGCAGGCGCAGCGCCCCGAACGCGGCCTCGGGCACCGCGGGACGCACCGGCCGGACCGGCGGCGTCGACCGGTAGGGCCGGCCCGGAGCGGGGCGCGAGTCGGTCTCACCCTTGTTCGGCCACATGGACATGGCCCGCTCCGCCTGCGCCGTGATCGTCAGGGACGGGTTGACGCCGAGGTTCGCCGAGATGGCCGAACCGTCGACGACGCTGATCCCGGGATGGCCGTACAGCCGGTGGTAGGGGTCGATGACGCCGGTGTCCGGGCTGTCGCCGATGGGGCAGCCGCCGATGAAGTGCGCGGTCAGCGGGACGTCGAAGATCTCGCCGATCGTGCTGCTCGGGAAGCCGTTGATCTCACCGGCCAGTAGGCGGGCCGCCTCGTCGGCGGCGGGGATCCAGCTCGGGTTCGGCGCCCCGTGCCCCTGGCGGGAGGTCAGCTTCGCCTTGCCGCCGCGCACCTTCTTCGTCGAGACGGTGAGGGAGTTGTCCAGCGACTGCATGGCCAGGCCGATGATGGTGCGCTCCGACCAGCGGCGCTTGCTCAGCGAGCGGGCCAGCAGCACCGGGTGCCGCGCGCCGGTGGCGAGGAAGCGCAGCCAGCGCGGTCCGCGGCCGCCACCCGGTACCTGCAGCACGGACAGCAGCCCCATGGCGTTGGAGCCCTTGCCGTAGCGGACCACCTCGATGTGCGTGTGCTCGTCCGGGTGGATGGACGAGGTGATCGCCACGCCCTTGGTGAAGTCGGCGCGCTGCCCGAAACGGCGGTCGGTGGTTTGCGCGGTCACCACCGCCTCGGAGTTGGTGCGGCTGAGGTAGCCCAGCCGGTCGGACAGGCGCGGCAGGTCACCCCGGGCCTTGAGCGTGTGCAGCAGCGTCTGGGTGCCGTACGTGCCGGCGGCCACGATGACGTGCCGGGCGGTGAAGCCCCGCCTGCCCCGCCTGCGCGAGCCGGAGCGCCGCGTCTCGACCAGGTAGCCGTCGCCCTGCTCGCTGATCCGGGTGACAGTGGTGAGCGGGTGGATCTCGACGCCGTTGCGTTCGGCGAGGTACAGGTAGTTCTCGGTGAGCATGTTCTTGGCCCCGTGCCGGCAGCCCGTCATGCACTCGCCGCATTCGATGCAGGCCTTGCGGGCCGGTCCCACGCCACCGAAGTACGGGTCCTCGGCCTCGCCGCCCGGGCGGGCCCGGCGGCCACCGTCCGCGTCGTCGCCGTCGCCGAAGAAGACACCGACCGGCGTCGTGTGGAAACTGCCGCCCACCCCCATCTGCTCCGCGACCGCCCGCAGGTGCGTGTCGGCCGGGGTGATGGTGGGGTTGAGCCGCACGCCGAGCATCCGTTGCGCCTGCTCGTAGTAGGGGGCCAGTTCCTGCTGCCAGTCGGTGATGTGCCCCCACTGCTGGTCGGTGAAGAACGCCTTCGGCGGGACGTACAGGGTGTTGGCGTAGTTGAGGGAGCCGCCGCCGACGCCCGCACCGGCCAGGATCAGCACGTTGCGCAGCAGGTGGATGCGCTGGATGCCGAACAGGCCGAGGGCGGGCGCCCACAGGTAGTTGCGCAGGTCCCAGGAGTTCTTCGGCAGGTCGCCGGCGGTGAACCGGCGACCCGCCTCCAGGACCGCGACGCGGTAGCCCTTCTCGCTGAGCCGCAGGGCGGACACCGCACCGCCGAAGCCGGAGCCGACCACGACGACGTCGTAGTCGTCTGCCTGGTCGTTCAGGGGAGTCGTCATGGGGGAAACCTCCGAGGGGGATGAGGCGGGGCGGCAGTTAGGGAAGGGCGATCCGGAAGTGCCCCGGCGGCTCCTCCAGCAGGCCGAACAGGGTGAGGAGCACACTCAGGTCGCCGTCGGCGGACACCGCGCCGGACGCGATCTGGTCGGGGAAGGTCGTGCGCCGGGCCAGAATCAGGTCGAGTACGGCCCGGTCGAGGCGCAGCGTGAGCTGCGGGTCCTCGTCGCCGGGCGCGGCACCGCGCATCGGGGTGAGTACCCCGTTGCCGACCAGCACCGTCCACACCTCGTCGGTGTCGGGGAACTCCCACCGCACCAGCAGCCGGTGGGCTGCGGCGCTCGGGCCGTCGAGACGGACCGCCATCGACTGGAAGACCTGCTCGGTGGAGAGCCCGGCCAGGATGTCCGCGCTCATCCGCGGCTCGTTGCCGCTCAGGGCCTCGGCGCCGACCCGCAGTTCCCTGGCGCCGGTGAGGTAGAAGTTGCGCCAGACGCCGTTCTCCTGGGCGAAGCCCAGCTTCTCGAACGTACGGGCCTGCAAATCGCGGGCCCCGGCGTGCTCCGGCTCGGCGAACACCACGTGGTTGAGCACCTCGGCCACCCACCGCAGATCCCCGGCCGCGAACGACTCCCGGGCCCTCGCCACCACGGCGTCCGCGCCGCCCATGAAGTCCACGTACCGTTTGGCCTGTTCGACCGGCGGGTGTTGCCAGAGGTGGGCGGGGTTGCCGTCGAACCAGCCCAGGTAGCGCTGGTAGACCGCCTTGACGTTGAAGTTGAGCGAGCCGTAGTAGCCGCGCACGCTCCACGCCCCGCCGAGCGCGCCGGGGAGTTCGGTGAGCTCCTCGGCGATCTCCGGACCGGTCAGGCCGCGGTTCATCAGCCGTACGGTCTGGTCGTGCAGGTACGCGTACGCGTCGCGCTGCTGGGTGAGGATCTCGATGACCTGCTCGCGGCCCCAGGTCGGCCAGTGGTGCGATCCGATGAGGACCTCGGCGGAGTGGAACAGCTGGATGCTCTCGGTGAGGTACCCGGCCCACGCCCGGGCGTCGCGCACCATTGCCCCGCGCGGCGTCAGCACGTTGTGCAGGGTGTGGCTGACCGTCTCGGACACCAGCAGCACCCTGCGGTCCGGGAAGTAGAAGTTGAACTCGGACGGCGCCTCGGTGTCCGGGACCATCTGGAAGACGAACCGCACCCCGTCGAGGATCAGCTCCTGGCCGGTCTCGCTGACGGTCACGGTCGGTGGGATCAGGCCGAAGGTGCCCGCGGACACGCCCTGGCCGAGGCCGAAACCGACCATGCCGTCCGGGCCGGCGGGCAACGCGTTGCCGTACATGTAGACGGCGCGGCGGCGCATCGCGGGACCGGCGAAGATGTTCTCGCTGACCGCGTGTTCCAGGAAGGCCTCGGGCGCGACGATCGTGACCCGCCCCTCGGCGACGTCCTCGGCGGTGGTGACGCCCTGGACGCCGCCGAAGTGGTCGGCGTGGCTGTGGGTGTAGACCACCGCGGTCACCGGGCGCTCACCCCGGTTGCGGCGGTACAGCTCCAGGCCCGCCGCCGCACACTCCCGGGAGACCAGCGGGTCGATGACCACCACACCGGCGTCGCCCTCGACGAGGGTCATGGTGGAGATGTCGAGACCGCGGATCTGGTAGATGCCGGGTACGACCTCGAACAAACCCTGCACGCTGTTGTGACCGCTCTGGCGCCACAGGCCGGGATGCACGGTCTCGGGGCACTCGTCCGTACGCAGGAAGTCCCAGCGGTCGTTGTCCCAGACGACCCGTCCGGTGTCGTCGCGGATGACGCACGGCTCCCACTTGTCGATCAGGCCGCGGTTGACGTTGTCCTGGTCGGTGGGGTCGTTCAAGTCGAGTTCCTTGGCGCTCATCGAGGCTCGCTTTCAGGGCGTCCCAAATATCGTTACCTGCAGTATCGTTATTGCGGATCGGCTGTCAAGTACTCGCTGGTGGCGGCACCCCGGCTGGACCCGGAACGACGGAGGTAGGACATGGCCACGGACGGGATGGTGTGGGTGCCGGGCGGCCGGTTCACGATGGGCTCCGACGCGCACTACCCGGAGGAGGGCCCGGCCCACCCGATGGCCGTGGACGGCTTCCACATCGACCGGCACCCGGTGACCAACGACCAGTTCGCGGCGTTCGTCGCCGACACGGGCCACACGACCCTCGCCGAACGGGCGCCCGACGCGGCCGACTACCCGGATGCGGACCCGGCGCTGCTGGTGCCGTCGTCGGCGGTGTTCACCCCGCCCGCGTACCCGGTAGACCTGCGCGACGCGTACCTGTGGTGGTCCGCGGTCGCCGGCGCCGACTGGCGCCACCCGCAGGGGCCGGGCAGCGGCATCGACGGCCTGGGACACCACCCTGTCGTGCACGTCGGTCACGCCGACGCCGAGGCGTACGCCGCCTGGGCGGGCCGGACCCTGCCCACCGAGGCCGAGTGGGAGTACGCCGCCCGCGCCGGCGGTTCCGGCGAGTACGCCTGGGGCACCGAGCTGACCCCGGACGGCCGGCACATGGCCAACGTCTGGCAGGGCGACTTCCCGTACGCCAACGAGCAGGCCGACGGCTGGTACTGGACGTCGCCGGTGGGCAGTTTCCCGGTCAACGGCTTCGGGCTGCACGACATGATCGGCAACGTGTGGGAGTGGACCGCCGACTGGTGGTCCGCCCACCGGGCCGAGCCCGCGCCGGCCTGCTGCGGCGGCGCCAGGGCGTCCTCGGTCGACCCGGCGTTGCCGCCACCGGCGCGGATACCCCGCAAGGTGATCAAGGGTGGTTCGTATCTGTGCGCGCCGAACTACTGCCGCCGCTACCGCCCGGCCGCCCGGCTGCCCCAGCCGATCGACACCACGACCGGTCACGTCGGCTTCCGCTGCGTGGCGCGGCCGTCCACGCGTCCATGAAGGGTGGACGCCGCGAAGCGAGGAGGTCCCGCGGCGTCCACCCGGCTTCTCACTGGCGGGCCATGGCGATCCGCCAGCGCTCCTCGATCGGGATCAGGTGCTCGGGGTTCCCGGCGGCGGCGTCCACGTCGATCTGCACCCAGCGGATGGTGCCCGTGAACTCGTTGTCCCGGGCCGGGTAGTCGGGCGTGACGGGGGAGCCGGTCTCCCGGCCGACACAGGTGGCCTCGTCCGCGGAGAACACCACCGGCTGGGTCGCCGCGACCGGACCCCGGCCGACCTCGGCGCCGTCGCAGTACAGCGTGACGGTGCCGCCCTTGGCCAGGCCGGGGCCGTCGTAGGCGAACTCCATGCGCACCTGGTGCTCCCCGGGCGCCAGCGCGGTGTCGGTGCCGACGGAGAAGTGGCGCAGGCCGACCAGGTTGTAGCAGTAGCGCAACCGGCCGTCGACGGCGTACAGGCTCCAGCCGCCGGCCATGCCGCCCTGGGACACGATGACGCCCGCGGCCCCGGATTCGGGCACCACGATCTGCGCGGTGACCGCGTGGCTGCGGTTCTTGATGCTGAGCACCGAGTTCTCGTTGAGGTGCCCCATGCCCGGGAACAGCACCTGCGTGCTGCCCTTGATCAGCTGCGGCCGGCCGGACAGGGTCGCGTCGCACCGCTCGGCCATCCGGTCGTCCAACGGCAGTACGCCGTGCCGGGTCGCCTCGATCAGCCAGAGCCGCTGCAGCCGGTGCAGCATCTGCGGCTGCTCGGCGGCCAGGTCCCGGGACTGGGTCCAGTCGTCCGGGCCGTACAGCTCCCACACGTCGTCGTCGAACGCGACCACCTGCATGCCGACGACCTGCCAGGGGGTGCGGTGCTTGGTCACCGCGGTCCAGCCGTGGTGGTAGACCCCGCGGTTGCCGGCGATCTCGAAGTACTGCGTCTGGTGCCGGTCGGCCGCGGTGGCGTCGCCGAACGTGTACCCGAGGCTGACCCCCTCGATCGGCGCCTGGGTGACCCCGTGCACGGCGACCGGCTCGGGCAGGCCCGCGGCCTCCAGGATGGTCGGTGCCACGTCGATGACGTGGGCGAACTGCTGGCGTAGGCCCCCGGCGGCCGCGATGCGGGCGGGCCAGTGCACGATCGTCGCGTTGCGTGTCCCGCCCCAGTGCGAGGCGACCTGCTTGGTCCACTGGTACGGCGTGCTCAGCGCGTGCGCCCACCCGGCCGCGTAGTGGTTGTAGGCGGTCGGTGTGCCGAACTCGTCGACCCGCGCCCGCAGGAAGTCGGCGGTCTCCAGCGCGCCGAGCCCGTTGAAGTTGATGAACTCGTTGAAGCTGCCCTGCAGGGTGCCCTCGGCCGACGCGCCGTTGTCCCCGAGGATGTAGAAGATCAGCGTGTCGTCCAGCAGCTGCAGGTCGTCGATCGCCTGCACGACCCGGCCGACGTGGTGGTCGGTGTGCGCCAGGAATCCGGCGTAGACCTCCATCTGCCGCGCCAGGACCGGCTTGAGCTCGTCGGGCATCTCGTCCCAGTGCGGGATCTCCGCGTTGAACGCGGTCAGCTCCGCGTCGGCCGGGATGACACCGAGCGCCTTCTGCCGCGCGAAGATCTCCTCGCGCAGCGCGTCCCAGCCGGCGTCGAAGCGTCCGGCGTACCGGTCGGACCACTCCCGCGGGGCGTGGTGCGGGGCGTGCGTGGCGCCGGGGGCGAAGTACATGAAGAACGGCCGGTCCGGCTGCAGCGCGTGCTGGCGGCGGATCCAGTCCACCGCCCGGTCGGCCAGATCCTCTGTCAGGTGGTAGCCCTGCTCCGGGGTGCGCCGCGGCTCGACCGGCGTGGTGCCCTCGTACAGGGTGGGGTAGTACTGGCTGGTCTCCGCGCCGACGAAGCCGTAGAAGTACTCGAACCCGCTGCCCGTCGGCCACCGGTCGAACGGGCCGGCCGGGCTCGTCTCCCACACCGGCACCTCGTGGCACTTGCCCAGCTGCGCGGTGGCGTACCCGTTGAGCCGGAGCGTCTCGGGCAGCGGTGCCTTCGTGTTCGGCCGCACCGTGTGATAGCCGGGCACGCCGGTCGCCAGCTCGGTGATGCCGCCCATCCCCACCGAGTGGTGATTGCGGCCGGTCAGCAGCGCCTGCCGGGTCGGCGAGCACATGGCCGTGGTGTGGAAGCGGTTGTAGCGCAGGCCGCCGTCGGCCAGCCGCTGCGCGATCGGGGTGTCCACGGGGCCGCCGAAGACGCTGCTGGCGCCGAAGCCGACGTCGTCGAGCAGCACGATCAGGACGTTGGGCGCGCCCGCGGGCGGGCGCAGCGGCGTGATCGGGGACTGGCGGTGGTCCGGGTCGTGCACGTCGTGGGTGACCGGTCCGGTGTGTGCCCGGTCCGGCATGGGCAGCACGGTACGCGGCAGGTGGTCTGACACGGGGCCTCCTCGGGGATGGTGCGACGTCGCCGTCCGCCCGATCGCGGGCTAATATCGTTACCCATGGTAACGTTATTGATGGCAGGCGGGTCAAGGGTTCCCGCGGCAACATGGACTGCGGCATGACCGCACGTACGCTTCGGGCATGGTGAGTCGGGTGGAGCGTCGGCCGGGCCGGCCGCGGGAGGAGCGGGTGACCGGGGCGGTGCTGTCGGCGGTCCTGGAACTGGTGACCGAGCAGGGCATGGCCGCGGTGACGATGGACGCGGTGGCCGCTCGTGCCGGCGTGAGCAAGCCGGCGATCTACCGCCGGTGGCCCGGCAAGCACGACCTGGTCATCGCGGCGGCGGAGAACCGTATCGGCGAACTGACCGTGCCCGACATGGGTGACTTCCGGGCTGAACTGCGGGCGGTGCTCGACGCCCGTCTCGCGGCCTACCGGATGCCCGGCACGTCGCGGCTGCTGGCCGGCATGATCACCGCAGTGGAGGAGGGCGGCGACGCCAGCGGCGTGTATCGCGCCTACGTCTCCCGGATCATGGGCGAGACGAGGAAGATCCTCGAACGCGGGATCGCCCGTGGCGACGTCCGTGGCGACGTCGACGTGCAGGCGGCGGCGACGATGGTGGCCGCGCCGCTGGTGTTCCGCCTGGTGATGGAGCAGCGGCTGCCGGACGAGCGGTTCGCCGCGGATGTGGCCGACATGATCACCCGCGCGGTGGCTGCCGCGGCCTGACCCGGCCCCCCTTTTTCCTGTTCCGGGGTCTTGCCGAGCCGACCCCTAATAATGATACTGGCGGTAACGAATCCCCGGTGTCGGAGGTCACACAGGGGAACCCCCCGTCCCTCTGCAGCCCCCCGCGGAGCCCCTGTGACCGACACCCGAGCCGTACCCGAAACGCCGATACTTCCTCGCGAACCCGCCGGCGCCGCCCGCCGCCGGGCCTGGACCGTCGTCGCGATGCTCGTCGCCTTCATGGTGATCAACTTTGCGGACAAGGCCATTCTGGGCCTCACCGCCGATCCGATCCGTCACGACCTCGGCCTGTCTGCCACCCAGTTCGGGCTCGCCAACAGCGCCTTCTTCCTGCTGTTCTCCATCTTCGGCGCGCTCGGCGGAGTCCTCGCCGACCGGATCCGGCCACGGTGGCTGCTGCTCGGCATGGTCGTGCTCTGGTCGGTCTCCCAGTCGCCGATGGCGCTCGGTGGTGGCGTCGCCGCCCTGTTCGTCTCGCGGGTACTGCTGGGCGCCGCCGAGGGCCCCGCGTTCCCCGTCGCCCAGCAGGCGGCGCTGTCCTGGTTCCCCAACGAACGCCGCAACCTGCCCAGCGCGCTGATCACCGTCGGCAGCACCCTCGGCGTGGTCATCGCCGCACCGACGCTGACCTGGGTGGTGAACCACCACAGCTGGCGCGCCGCCTTCGCGGTGGTGGCCGTCGTCGGCGCGGTGTGGGCGCTGGGCTGGGCGTTCGTCGGCGGCGAGGGCAGCCACACGGCCGCGCCGTCCGCGGCGACCAGCGACCCCACGAGCGGGGTCGGCTACCGGCGGATCCTCGCCACGCGCTCCTGGCTCGGCATCACGGCCGCCTACTTCAGTACGTACTGGGTGGTCGCCCTGACGATCGTCTGGCTGCCGTCGTACCTGCACAACGCACTGGGCTACTCGACCGCCACCGCCGCGAACCTGATCGCGCTGCTGTCCGCGGTCAACGCCGTCGCCCTGCTGGGCCAGGCCGGACTCACCGGATGGCTGCTGCGCCGCGGCGTCAGCAGCCGGTGGGCCCGCGCCCGGGTCGGTGGTGTCGTCCTCGTCGTCAGCTCCGTGGGCTGCCTCGCCCTCGCCGCGGCGCAGCGGGCTCCCCTCGCCCTGCTGCTGCTGATCCTCGGGTTCGGGCTGTGCACCGTGATGGCCACCATCGCGGTTACCACGGTGGCCGAGCTCGCCCCGGCCGGACGTCGCGGCGGAGCGCTGGGGCTCATGAACGCCGTGGTCACCACCGCCGGACTGATCGCACCCACGCTGACCGGCTACCTGGTCGACGCGCACGGCACGGCGGGATACCAGCAGGCCATCCTGCTGACCGGCGTCCTGCTCCTGCTGGGTGGGACGGCCGCGTTCACGCTCGTCGACCCGGCCCGCGATCGTCACCGCCTGTCCGCCTGACCCACCCGTCCGCCCTTCTCGACGATGAAAGGCCTGCGATGTCCAGTCTGGCCCGCAACCTGGCCGCCACCCTCGCCCGCGACAGCGCCGCCCCCGCGGTGCGCCTCGGCGACCACGTCCTGACCTACGCCGAGCTCGACGGGGCCAGCGCCCGCGTCGCGGGCCTGCTGCGCGATCGCGGCGTACGGCCGGGGGACCGCGTCGGCCTCATGCTGCCCAACGTGCCGCAGTTCGCCGTCGCGTACTACGGCATCCTGCGCGCGGGCGCCGTCGTCGTACCGATGAATGTGCTGTTGAAGTCCCGCGAGGTCGCCTTCTACCTGGACGACTCGCGGGCCGCTCTGGTGCTGGCGTGGCACGGCTTCGCCGCCGAGGCCGTTGCCGGTGCGGCCGCCGCCGGCACCGACTGCCAGCTGGTGACCCCCGGCGAGTTCGAGACCCTGCTCGCGGACACCGCGCCGCAGCACGAGATCGTCGAGCGCGACGACACAGACACCGCGGTCATCCTGTACACGTCGGGCACCACGGGCACACCCAAGGGCGCCGAGCTGACCCACGCCAACCTGATCCGCAACACGCAGGTCGCCGTCGACCTGATGTCGATCACGGCCGGCGACGTGGTGCTCGGTGCGCTGCCGCTGTTCCACTCGTTCGGGCAGACGTGTGGGCTCAACGCCTCGGTGGCGGCCGGGGCCTGCCTGGCGCTGGTGCCGCGCTTCGACGCGGGACAGGTGCTCGACACCGTTGCCCGGCACCGCATCACGATCTTCCAGGGCGTACCGACCATGTACGCGGCCCTGCTGGCCCACCCCGACCGGGCCGGGTTCGACACCGGCAGCCTGCGGTTGTGCGCCTCCGGCGGCGCGGCGCTGCCGGTCGAGGTGCTGCGCTCCTTCGAGGCGGCGTTCGGGTGCATCGTCCTGGAGGGCTACGGGCTGTCGGAGACCTCGCCGGTGGCGTCCTTCAACCACGCCGGCCGCGAGCGCAAGCCCGGCTCGATCGGCACGCCGGTCGCCGGGGTGGAGATGGCGCTGCGCGACGTGACAGACGGCATCGGGGAGATCGTCATCCGCGGCCACAACATCATGAAGGGCTACTGGAGGCGCCCCGACGCGACGGCGGAGGTGATCGACGCCGACGGCTGGTTCCACTCCGGCGATCTCGCCCGCGTCGACGACGACGGCTACTTCTTCATCGTCGACCGCAAGAAAGACATGATCATCCGGGGTGGGTACAACGTGTACCCGCGCGAGATCGAGGAGCTGCTGTACGAGCACCCGGCGGTGCACGAGGCCGCCGTCATCGGCGTCCCGCACGCCGAACTCGGCGAGGAGGTCTGTGCCGCTATCGCGCTCAAGCCCGGCGCGGCCGCCACGCCGGAGGAGATCCGCGAGCACGTCAAGGCGCAGGCCGCGGCGTACAAGTACCCGCGGCACGTGTGGATCGTCGACGAACTGCCGAAGACCCCCACCGGCAAGATCCTCAAGCGCGAGGTCCAGGCACCCGCCGACCTGCCGGCCTGAGCTGCTCCCCGGACACCGCTGCCTGTCGCGTCGGGCAGCGGCCCGGTATCTTCCAACTCCCTCTCCGGGTTCACCGCGCTGACAAGGACCTGCCGCATGAGTAGCAGCACCGCCACGACCGCAGAACTGGACCAGGCGATCGCCGAGTTGCGCGATGGCGAACGAGGCTGGGCCGCCGAGCCGCTCAGCTCCCGCCGCGCGCTGCTGCGGCGCCTGCACGACAACGTCGCCACGCACGGCGGGGAATGGGTACGCGTCGCCGCGGCGATCAAGCAGCTGCCCGCCGACTCCCCGCTGGTCGGCGAGGAGTGGATCAGCGGGCCGTGGGCGGTCCTCGGCTACACCGGCGCGCTCGCCGACACGATGGTCAACCTGGAGAAGGGCCGCGACCTGCTGGCCGGTTACCCCGTCGGCGGGGCGCCCGGCGGCCGGGTGGCCGTCGACGTGCTTCCGCACGACGTGTTCGACCGGCTCCTGCTCAGCGGCTTCCGGGCCGAGGTCTGGATGGAGCCCGGCGTCACCGAGGCCGAGACCCGGGAACGCGCCGGTCTGGGCCTGCGCAACCCCGAGCAGACCGCCGGTGTCGCCGTCGTCATGGGCGCCGGCAACATCACCTCGATCGCGCCGCTGGACGTGCTCTACCAGCTGTACGCGTACAACCGGGTGGTCGTGCTGAAGCTCAACCCGATCACCGACCCGTTGCTGCCGGTGTTCGAGGCGGTGTTCGCCCCGTTCATCGAGCGCGGGTACGTCCGCATCGTCTGCGGCGACGCGAGCGTCGGCGACCACCTGGTCACCCACCCGGACGTCGCCGCGATCCACCTGACCGGCAGCGAGGCCACGCACGACGCGATCGTCTGGGGCACCGGGGCGGCGGCCACGGCGGCCAAGGCGTCCGGCGTGCCGCGCATCGACAAGCCCGTCACCAGCGAGCTGGGCGGGGTGTCGCCGACCATCGTGGTGCCCGGGAACTGGTCGAGCGCCGACCTGCGGTTCCAGGCCGAGCACATCGCCACCCAGCGGCTGCACAACAGCGGCTTCAACTGCATCGCCGCGCAGGTCGTCATCGTCAGCGCGGACTGGCCGCAGAAGCAGGAGTTCTTCGCCGCCCTGCGCGACGCGATCGCCGGCGCGCCGGCCCGTCCGGCCTGGTATCCGGGCTGCGATGCGCGGGTGTCCGGCGCGCGGCGGGCGCATCCGGACTTCGAGGCAGTGGGCGGCACCACGGAGCGCACCGTGCTGTGGGGTCTGCAGGCCGGTGACGCGGGGGAGTCCGCGTTCAGCACCGAATACTTCGGGCCGGTCCTCGGCGTGGTCGAGCTGCCGGGCACGGACCTCGCGTTCCTGAACGCCGCGGTCGAGGTCGCCAACGAGCGCATGCACGGCACGCTCGGCGCCAACCTGGTGATCGACCCCGGCACCCAGCGCCGGCTCGGGGCGGCCCTGCGGGAGAGCATCGCCGCACTGCGGTACGGGACCGTCGGCGTCAACGCCTGGACCGGCCTGGGCTACATGACCGCCCGCGCCACCTGGGGCGCCTACCCGGGCCACCCGCTGGACGACATCGGCAGTGGCCGGGGCGTGGTGCACAACGCGCTGATGCTGCACCGGCCCGAGCGCACCGTGGTGTACGGGCCGTTCCGGCCGTTGCCGCGTTCGGTCATGACGGGCCAGCTCAGCCTGATGCCGAAGCCGCCGTGGTTCGTGACCAACCGGACGGCCGCGACGACCGGCCGCAGGCTGGCCGAGTTCGCCGCCCGGCCCCGGTGGTCCGCGATCCCGGCCATCTTCGCCTCCGCGCTGCGCGGATAGCCCGCCGCAGTCGCCGGTCTCCGGCGCGCGCCCCGGCCGACGGCCGGGGCGTTTGCCCTCCGGGAAAGGTCCGGCTGGCCGCTGAGCCCGCGCCGCTCAGCCCGGCCCGGCCGCTACCCGGCACTGACGGCGCGGGACTCGCGGCGCGAGACTGATGGCCCGGGCGTCAGTCCCGGGCCAGCTCGGCCGCTGCCGGGCGGGCGGCCGGGATCGACCCGGCCCGGGCCGGCCGCAGGCTGGGCACGGTCACGCGGCCGGTGCGGGACCGGGTCACCACGGCGGTGACGACCGCCGCCAGCACCGCGGCGCCGGTGATCACCCCGACCGCGGCGGTGGGCACGTCCAGCAACTTGAGCGCGCTGGCCAGCAGGACCACCACGAGCGCGGTACGGATCAGCGCGACCGGGGCCCGCGACGAGATCCGGGCGCCGATCAGGACGCCCGGGATGGAGCCGAGCAGGACCGCGCCGGTGATGTCGAGGTGCAGGTCCCCGAAGAGGGCATGGCCGAGGGCGGCCGACAGGACCAGCGGGATGGCCTGGACGAGGTCGGTGCCGACGAGGTCGTTGGCGCGCAGCTTCGGGTAGATCGCCAGCAGCACCACGATGATCAGCGAGCCGGAGCCGACCGAGGTCAGGCCCACGACGAGGCCACCGACCACGCCCAGGGCCAGGGTCGGCAGGGGGCGTACCCGGACGGGCTCCGGCGCCGTCTCGGCCGGGCGGCGGCGGCCGGTCCACGCCTTGAGCACCAGCCCGGCGGCGGCCAGCAGCAGCGCCGCGCCGAGGGCGATCTTGATGGTGTGCTGGGTGGCGGCGTCGTCACCGATCATGCGCAGCAGCAGGACGCCGAGGAACGCGCTGGGCACGCTGCCGGCGCACAGCCAGCCGACAAGGCGCCAGTTCACCGTGCCGCGGCGGGCGTGCACGGCGCCGCCGAACGGCTTCATGACGGCGCTGGCGGCGAGGTCGCTGGAGACCGCCGCGATCGGCGGGACACCGAACAGCAGCACCAGGATGGGTGTCATCAGAGCGCCGCCGCCCATGCCGGTGAGGCCGACGACGATGCCCACCCCGAGACCGGCCAGCGCCATGGTGAGATCCATGGCCCAGAGTCTGGCTGGGAAAACCTTCCTTGTCTACTAACTCGGTTGACTTTGTGGAAATACCCGCCGTTGGTGTCATGGTCATCAAGTTGCGGGAAAAGAACGCTCCCTTGCCCGGCAGACCAAGATCCGTGAAATGTTTGTGACCATTGACACTTTCCACTGGGTGCTCGTGTTACAGAACTTGTCATGACTGTCATTCCCGGCGCGGACCGCACGGTCGACCGCCGTACCGTCCTGCGCGTCGCCGGCCTGTCCGCCGGTGCGGGCGTCGTCGCCGCCGCCACCCGGCCCGCCGCCGCATCCGCCGCTTCCGCCTCCGTCTTCCAGCACGGCATCGCCTCGGGCGACCCGCTGCCCGGCGGCATCCTGCTCTGGACCAGGGTCACCCCGACCCCCGACTCCCTCCCCGGCTCGGGCGTGGGGCCCGCCGTCACCCTCGACTGGCAGGTCGCGGCCGACCCGTCGTTCGCCACCCTGGTGGCGTCCGGGCAGGTCGCCACCGGGCCCGAGCGCGACCACACCGTCAAGGTCGATGTCGCCGGCCTGGCCCCGGCCACCACGTACTGGTACCGCTTCGGGCTCTCCGGCACCTGGTCCGGCACCGCACGCACGATGACGGCTCCGGCCGCTGACGCGGCCATCAGCCGGCTGCGCATGGGCGTGGTGTCGTGTGCCAGCTGGGAGTCGGGCTACTTCGCGGCCTACCGACACCTGGCCGAGCGCGGCGACCTCAACCTGGTCGTGCACCTGGGCGACTACATCTACGAGTACGGCACGGGTGAGTTCGACGCGGGCGGCACGGTGGTACGGCGCACCGAGCCGACGCACGAGACCCTGACGCTGGAGGACTACCGGATCCGGCACGCCCTGCACAAGACCGACCCGGACCTGCAGGCCCTGCACGCCTCCGTCC
The DNA here is from genome assembly GCF_047159485.1 of Krasilnikovia sp. MM14-A1004. GTDB lineage: Bacteria > Actinomycetota > Actinomycetes > Mycobacteriales > Micromonosporaceae > Actinoplanes. The sequence continues at coordinate 2,267,926 of NZ_AP038773.1, forward strand.
CGTGGATCATCACCTGGGACGACCACGAGGTCGCCAACGACATGTGGAGCGGCGGCGCCGAGAACCACACCCCCGGTACGGAGGGCAACTTCGCGGCCCGGGTCGCCGCGGCCCGCCAGGCGTACGCCGAGTGGATGCCGGTCCGCCTCGCCGCCGACGGCCACATCTACCGCCGCCTGCGCTACGGCAACCTGTTCGAACTGTCGATGCTGGACCTGCGCACGTACCGCTCGAAGCAGTCCAACGGCACCGACGTGGACGACCCCAGCCGCACCATCGCGGGCACCGACCAGTTGCAGTGGCTGATCGACGGCCTGAACAACTCCACCGCCAAGTGGAAGATCGTCGGCAACCCGGTGATGATCGCCCGCGTGGACCTGGCGACCCTGCCCGCGTGGCTGCTCGGCCCGATCGCGAAGCTGCTCGGCATCCCCGAGAACGGCATCGTGCTCAACGCCGACCAGTGGGACGGCTACAACGCCGACCGCGAGCGCCTGGTCGACTCGCTGCGCGCGCACCACACCGGCAACGTCGTCTTCCTCACCGGCGACATCCACACCTCCTGGGCCAGCGAACTGACCACCAAGGACACCGGGCCCAACAACCCGGCCGCCGCGGAGTTCGTCGTCCCGTCGGTGACCAGCGACAACCTCAACGACTTCCTGCACACCTCGCCGGGCGGGCCGCTCAGCCTGCTGGCCGCCGACCTGATCCGGGGCACCAACCCGCACGTCAAGTGGACCGAGCTGGACGGCCACGGGTACGGCGTGTTCGAGGTGACCACGGACCGGTGCCGGATGGACTGGTACCACCTGGCCGACCGCACCCGCCGCGACAGCGCCACCCGCTGGGTCGCGGGCTGGTCCGTGGGCACCGGCTCGTCGAAGATCCGCAAGGAGTCCGCACCGACCACCAAGCGCCGCTCGTCTCCGTACGCGTGAGCCCGGTCCCCGGGGGCCCCTACCGGCGGCCCCCGGGGACGTGCCGGCGGTACACGCTGACCGTCGGATCCCCCTTGATCCAGAACCGCCACGGCACCTCGTGCGCGGAGGTGACCCCGACCCGTGGCCCCGCCTCGATCAGCTCGGGCGCCACGGGTTCGGGCGGCGGCGTCATCGTCATCGGGCCGCTGCCGTCGACCACCGACGTCCCGTAGGCGGAGGGATCGAGCGCCAGCACCTGCACGAGCTTGGCCGGGCCCGCGGCGAGATCGTGATCCGACCGCGCCGCGGGCCGCCGGGCCCGGGCCGTAGCCAGCCCGTCGACCACCTCGGCGGCGCGCAGCAGGACGGCCGACGCCTGCCCCTCGGGCCCGCAGACGACGTTCACGCACGAGTGCATGCCGTAGATCCGGTACAGGTAGAGCCGTCCCGCCGGGCCGAACATCGCGGCGTTGCGGGCGGTGGGCCCGCGGTGGGCGTGGCTGGCCGGGTCCGCTCCGAGCCCGCTGTACGCCTCGACCTCGGTCAGCCGCGCCGTGACGCCGTTGGCGCTGACCAGCCAGCCCAGCAGGTCGCGGGCGGTCTCCGCGACCGCCTCGGCGGGCGCGTCGAGCCAGGTGTACGTCATCCGTCCAGCCAACCACACCCGATGCGGGCGCTCAGCGCAGCGTCAGCCGGAAGACCCTGGCCCCCGCCGCCCAGGCGGAGCGCAGGTCGTCGGGATCCGGATTGCCGTCCTGATCGATTCGGATCTTGTTGAACCGGGCGAAGTTGTGGTTGTCCCGCGCGATCACGGCGTAGTGCTCGACCACCCCCGCCTCGTCGGTCAGCACGTGCACGTCGGCCAGGCGACGCCGACCCTGGAAGCGGACCTCCACCGGCACGCCGGTCCGCAGGTTGCGGCCCCAGGCGAACGGTGACCCGATCAGCAGCGCCCCCTCGTGCCGGGTGTACGCGACCGGCACCGTGTATCGCCTGCCCGACTTGCGTCCCACCAGATACAGCGTGATCAGCCGCCGGCCGGCCACTCGCGACAGCAGCGGGAGCCGGAGCATGCCCCGGACGAACCGGTTCGCCAGGCCCTGGAGGGCCATCGTTTCCGCCCTGCCGCCCGAAGCGGGCTGCGCGCTCGCGGGCGCCCGCCGCGCCGACGAGCCGGCGTCATCGTCTGTCATGTGACGCTCCTCCGACACGCTCCCTGCATGCCTTCGCCGTCGACGCTATACCGGTCACCGGCACCGGGCGGAACGCCATGTGGCACACGGCGGCACGCCGGCCCAGAAGACGAAACGCCGAACCTACGCTACCGTAACCTACGGTGCCGTAGCCGGCGGAACCGAAGAACGAGCAGCCTGGAGGACGTGTGACGACCGAACCCCTCTCCGAACTCGCCCTGCTGACCGAGCTGGAGCCCGTGGTGGAGGCCAACCTCAACCGCCACCTGGGCACGGCCAAGGAGTGGTTCCCCCACGAGTACGTGCCCTGGAGCGAGGGCACCGACTTCGACGGTGTGCTCGGCGGCCAGGCGTGGGAGCCGGGCCAGTCCAAGCTGTCTGACGTCGCCCGTACGTCGCTGATCGTGAATCTGCTGACCGAGGACAACCTGCCCAGCTACCACCACGAGATCGCCTCGCTGTTCGGCCGGGACGGGGCCTGGGGGACCTGGGTGCACCGGTGGACGGCGGAGGAGGGCCGGCACGGGATCGCGATCCGGGACTACCTGCTGACCACCCGCGCCGTCGACCCGGTGGCGCTGGAGCGCGCCCGGATGACGCACATGGAGAACGGCTTCACCACCGAGCACCTGGGCGTGCTGCCGTCGATCAGCTACGTGTCGTTCCAGGAGCTGGCGACCCGGGTGGCGCACCGCAACACCGGCCGGATCAGCGAGGACCCGGTGTGCGAGCAGCTGCTGGCCCGCGTCGCCCAGGACGAGAACCTGCACATGCTGTTCTACCGGAACCTGCTCGGCGCGGCGTTCGAGCTGGCGCCCAACGAAGCGATGCGGGCCGTGTGCGGCGTGGTCAAGGCGTTCCAGATGCCGGGGCACGGCATCGAGAACTTCCGCCGCAAATCCGTACAGATCGCCAAGGCGGGCATCTACGACCTGCGGATCCACCACGACGAGGTGATCATGCCGGTCCTGCGCCAGCTGCGCGTCATGGACCGTACCGGGCTGTCCGGTGACGGCGAGGCGGCCCGCGAGGAGCTGGCCGCGTTCCTCGCCGACCTGGACGGGGCCGCGACCCGGTTCACCGAGATGCGCGACAGGGCCAACGCCCGCAAGGAGTCGCAGCCCACCCGTTAGTGCATGTCCCGTCCGCCAAACGTCCCTGCTCACGTCCTCTGTGCATGCTCAGCCCGGTAGCGGACAGCGACCGCTGCATCACCGAGCCGTTGACCCACCGGTGGCGGGCGGCGCGAACTTATCTCTCGCTGAGTCGATCCTTAAGCGCTTCTAAGTTGCGGCCGCCCCGCTCGGGCCGCCCGGCATAGTCGGTGCGCCCGTGGCCCCACGGTGCACGGCCGCACCCCACGCGGCCGACTGAGGATCGAGGAGCGACAGAGCCCGTGTCGATGTCCGAAACCCTGCGACTGCGCTACACCCTCGTTGCCGGCACGACGGCGGTGGTGATCGGCGTCGGCTTCACCATGGCCGGCCTGCACCAGCACGCCGCCGACGCGACGCAGACCCGCGTCGCCGACAGCTACGTCGCCCCCGCCGCCGACCCCGCCGGCGAGGGCGCGCAACCGCCGGCCGCCGACGCCGCCCTGCTGGCGGCGCCGGCCGACGGCACCACCACCGCTCCCACCCCGAGCGCCGGCCCGAGCGCGAGCGCGGCCAAGGCCACCCCCACCCCGTCCGAGACGAGCGCGACGGTCCCGGCCAAACCCAAGGCCACACGTACGGCTGCGCGGCGGGCGGCCAGTGTGGGCAGGGTGCCGCAGACCAGCGGCGGGATCCTCGATCAGGTGCTGTCGCACATCAACGCGGCCCGCGCCGACAAGGGCCTGCCCGCGTACACGTTGGACGACGACCTATCGAAGGCGTCCGCGCTGCACAACCAGCTGATGATCAACGGGTGCGGGCTGAAGCACCAGTGCCAGGGCGAGGGCGGCATCGGCAAGCGCTTCAGCGCCCAGGGAGTGTCCTGGACGGCGGCCGGGGAGAACATCGGCTTCGGGTCGTCCGGCGCGAGCGACTCCGCCATCGTCGACGCCGCCAACGGGCTGACCGACAGCATGCTGGCCGAGGTCCCGCCCAACGACGGGCACCGCCGGAACCTGCTCAGCAACGACTTCCGCCGCATCGGCCTCAGCGTCGTCCGCGACGCCAAGGGCATCACGTGGATGACCCAGGACTTCGTCAAATGAGCCGCCCGTTCGGCCCGGCCCGCCCGGTCGGCCCCAAACGCCCGCCGCGGCCGAGCCGCCCCACCCGCCGTACCCGTCCGAGCGGGCCGAAGCGCCCGCGCGGCTGACCTCAGCAGGCCTCCCGCCACGGGTGGCCCGGATGGACGAGGTCCAGCGCGTCGCGCAGCCATCCCCGCTGCGCAGCGGTCATCAGCGGCAGGGCCCGGGCCAGGTCCCGCTCGTCCTTGGGGCGGGCCGCCTTCGCCTTGAACAGCAGGGCCACCTCGGGCGTCAGGTACGGGATCCCGTCCCCGGTGTGCCGGATGATCTCCGCGTACGGCCGCCGGATCCGGTCCTCGGCCCGCCGGCAGATCCACAGGTCGCCGTCGTGCGGCTCCCGGAACACGTCCAGCCGCCACCGGCCCGCCGCCCGCTCGTACGCCCATGTCTGGTGCGACTCGCCGGCCAGCGTCCGCGCGCTCATCGGCGCCAGCCGCCCCTCGCCCTGCGGCACCCAGAAGTCGCACTCCGGCAGGAGGGGCGGCAGAAGCGCGAACCGGTCGGCCGGAACCGCGATCTCCAGATCCTCGTGCTCGCGCGGGACGCCGCCCGCGTACAGGTCGATCGCCCAGCCGGCCGCCACGTACCACGGCGCGGGCAGCCCGGCCAGCCGCCGCGCGACCTCCCGCGGATGCCACGCCGCCCACGCCTCGATGTCAGGCTGCCGCATCCTCCGAGCCTACGAGGGCCCCGGAGCCCACGAACCGGATCCCCGGCAGGTCGAAACCGTTGAACCGCGACGCGTACGCCGTGGTGTACGCCCCCGCCACGTGGATGTAGACCCGGTCGCCGACGGCCAGATCCGCCGAGAGCGGCACGCCGTAGCGCAGCGTGTCCTGGCTGTCGCAGCTCGGCCCGGTGAGATGGAACCGGTCCCGTCGCACCGAATCGCGCGAGTCACGGACCGGGTAGCTCAGCGCGGTCCCGGTCTCCAGCGACTCCATGAACCCGTTGAACGCGCCCACGTCCAGGTGCGCCCAGCGGGCCCCGGCGCGCCGCGCCAGCCCGATCACGGTCGCCACCATCACGCCGGACTCCGCGACCATCGCGCGGCCCGGTTCCACGACCAGTTCGACCGGGTACGGCACGTACTGCTCGATCGCGGTCCGGATGTGTTTCGCGTACGTCTGCAGGTCCGGCACGTCGGAGTCGTAGCGGGCCGGGAAGCCGCCGCCCACGTCCAGCATGGTGAGCCGGATACCGTCACCGCGCAGATCGTTCATCACCGCGCCGCACCGCTCGATCGCGGCGGCCCACGCGCTCGGATCGGTCATCTGCGATCCGACGTGGAAGGTGATCCCGTACGGCCGCAGCCCGCGCGCCCGGGCCCCGCGCAGCAGGCGAGCCACCTCGGCGGGATACACACCGAACTTGCCCTCGCTGTGCACGGCGCTGTCCGCGGCGGCCGTCGCCAGCCGCACGTACACCGACGCCCCGGGCGCCATCGCGGCGATCTTGTCCAGTTCCACGTCGGAGTCCGCCGCGAACCGGTGCACGCCGGCGACCCACGCCTGCCGGACCTGAGCGGCCACCTTGACCGGGTTGCTGAACAGCACGTCGGCCGGCGGGACCCCGATCGCCTGCAGTTCACGCAGCTCCGCCGCGGAGGCGATCTCGAACGACGCACCGTGCGCCCGCAGCAGGCTCAGGATCGGCCGGGCCGGGTTGCACTTCATGGCGTAGTGGACGCGCGCTTCCGGCAGGGCGTCGCGCATCGCGCGGTACGCGTCGCTGACGGCGTCGAGATCGACCCTCAGGTACGGCGTCGGGGGCTCGCCGCCCGGTTCGAGCATGGACAGGGACATCGTCATGGTCTCCGCGGACCGGTCACAGCGCACCTGAAGACATTCGGCGCCGTGTGGTGCTGACCCGGTGCCACGTGGTTGCCATCCGGTTGCACCCGCAGATTATGGATCATCGATGGCTGTCCGCCGGTGCGGCGCGCCCGGTCCGTACCCGACTCGTTAAGGTGCGGCGATGGTCAGCCTGTTCAGGAACATCGCCGACGCCCTGCGTCGGACCGCACGCCGCTGCGCTCCCACCCCGCGCACCGCGCCGGTGACTGCGCCGCGATCCGTTCCCACCGCCAGCCGCGGGCGGCGCCTGGAGTACGCCCCCGATCTGGACGGCGCCGCCGATCCGGGCGAGATCGTCTGGACCTGGGTGCCCTACGAGGACGATCCGCGCCAGGGCAAGGACCGTCCCGTGCTGGTGGTCGGGCGCTCCGGCCGTACCCTGCTGGGTTTGATGCTGTCCAGCCAGAGCGAGCGGGACGGCCAGCGCGGCTGGCTGGCGCTCGGCCCCGGCGACTGGGACGCCTCCGCGCGGCCCAGCTGGGTCCGGCTGGACCGGGTGCTGGAGGTCGACGAGGACGGGATCCGCCGCGAGGGCGCGATCCTGGACCGCGGCCGCTACGACCGGGTCGCCGACCGCCTGCGCCGCGAGTACGGCTGGGCCTGACGATAGCGTGGGCGCATGACGACGGCGGCGATGGTCGGTTTCGGCACAAAACAGGCATGGCTCGCCGTCCGCGACGCCGAACCCGGCCGGGTGCTGACGGCCCTCGGACTGCGCGACCTCGGCCCGGTGTCCTGGCGCGACGGCATCGACCTCGCCTACCTCACCGACGACCGGGTCGCGCTCACCCCGCCGCTGCCGGGCGCCGCCGGCGGATCCTGGGTGCTGGCCACCGGCCGCTGGCTGCTGCGCCCCGGCACCGTGGTGGACGCGCCCGGCCTGTCCGCGCGGCTCGGCACCGAGGTCCAGTTCTTCGCGACGCACCGCGTCACCGAGCTGCACCGCTGGCAGCGCGCGGTCGACGGCCAGCCGGTACGCGCCTTCGGCTACGTCGGGCAGACCGGCGAGGTGACCTCCTGGTTCGGCGAACCCGACGCCGCCGAGCGGTCCGCGGGCCTGCCCCCGGAGCTGGACGAGGAGACGACGGTGCTGGTGGCCGAACGTGACGTGCTCACGGTCGCCGCCGCGTGGAGTGTGGATCCCACCGGGCTCGACGGCCGTCCCGCCCCCGGCCCCCTGCTGATCGGTGCCGCCGCCTGAGCGGTCAGCCCGCTGTCACGGCCGGTTGCTCCAGGTCGTACCCGCGCCGCGTCAGCTCCGACTCGACGGCCGCGCAGACCGTCTCGACCACGGCCAACCGCGCCCAGTTCTTGTCGTCGCCCGCGATGATGTGCCACGGCGCCCACCGCGGGTCGCACCGCCGGAGCATCTCCGCCACCGCTGCCTTGTACTGCGGTCGCCTGCCCCGGTTGCGCCAGTCCTCGTCGGTGAGCTTCCAGGTGCGCAGCGGGTCACCGGCCCGGTCCTGGAACCGCCGCAGCTGCTCTGCGGCCGACACGTGCATCCAGAACTTCACGATGATCATGCCCTCGGCGGTCAGCGTCCGCTCGAACTCGACGATCTCCCCGTACGCGCGGGTCCACTGCTCGCGGGAGGCGAACCCCTCGACCCGCTCCACCAGCACCCGCCCGTACCAGGACCGGTCGAAGACCGCCATGCCGCCCCAGCCCGGCAGCCGCGGCCAGAACCGCCACAGGAAGTGATGCCGCTTCTCGTCATACGTCGGGGCCGCGAATTGGGAGACCCGCACGTGCCGCGGGTCCAGCGGGGCCACCAGCCGTTTGATCGCCCCGCCCTTGCCCGAGGCGTCCCAGCCCTCGAACACGACGCACAACGGCGGGCCGATCCGCTTCTCACCGATCTGGCCACCGAGGAGCAGGCGCAACCGCAGCAGGCGTTCCTGCGCCGCCACCAGCCGGGCGACCGCCTTCTTCTTCGACAGCTCGACGGGTGGTGTCGCGGATCCGAGACGGCTCATGGCTCCACCCTGACATCGAAGCCCGCCACCGGTACAACGAAACCCGGTGTCCGGGCCCGTGGGGCGTGCGGGAGAATCGGCCACGTGACCGACCGTGCCGAACCCACGAACGTGCAGCCCATCGTCGACGACCTGCGCTGGCGGGGGCTGATCCAGGACTCCACCGACCCGGAGGAACTGCGCCGCCACCTCGACGGCGCGCCGATCACGTTCTACGTGGGCTTCGACCCCAGCGCCGCGTCCCTGCACGTCGGGAACCTCATGCAGGTGATCACCGCGCGCCGCCTCCAGCTCGCCGGCCACCGCCCGCTGATCCTCGTCGGCGGCGCCACCGGCCAGATCGGCGACCCGCGCGAGTCCAGCGAGCGCACCCTCAACCCGCCCGAGGTGGTGGCCGCCTGGCAGGAACGCATCAGGGCCCAGGTGTCACCGTTCGTCACCTACACCGGTGCGAACGCCGCCACTCTCGTGAACAACCTGGACTGGACCGGCCCGACCTCGGTCATCGAGTTCCTGCGCGACGTCGGCAAGCACTTCCCCGTCAACAAGATGCTGGCGCGCGACGTGGTGCGCAACCGCCTGGAGACCGGCATCAGCTTCACCGAGTTCAGCTACCAGTTGCTGCAGGCCAACGACTTCTACCACCTGCACGTACGCCACGGCTGCACGCTGCAGTTCGGCGGCTCCGACCAGTGGGGCAACATCACCGCCGGCGTGGATTTCGTCCGCCGTCGCGGCGCCGGGCCGGTGCACGCGTTCACCACCCCGCTCGTGCTCAAGGCCGACGGCACCAAGTTCGGCAAGTCCGAGAGCGGCGCCACCTGGCTCGATCCCACGATGACCTCGCCGTACGCGTTCTACCAATTCTGGGTCAACGCCGACGACCGCGACGTCAACAACTACCTGCGCTACTTCAGTTTCCGCCCCCGCGAGGAGCTGGAGGAGCTGGAGAAGGCGACGGCCGAGCGCCCCCAGGCGCGCCTCGCTCAGCGGGCGCTGGCCGAGGAGATGACCGCGCTGGTGCACGGCGCCGAGGAGGCACGGCAGGCGATCATGGCCAGCCAGGCGCTGTTCGGCCGGGCCTCGCTCGACGAGCTGTCCGCGGACACGCTGCGGGCCGCCCTGGCCGAGGCCGGACTGCTCCAGGTACGCGGTGAGCTGCCCACGGTCGGCACCCTGTTGAAGGACTCCGGTCTGGTGAGCAGTGCCAACGAGGCCCGGCGGACGATCGCCGAGGGCGGGGCGTACCTCAACAACGAGCGGGTCACCGACGGCGACGCCGTGCCCGGGACCACCGCGCTGCTGCACGGCCGGTTCCTGGTACTGCGGCGGGGCAAGCGGACCTTCGCCGGCGTGGAACTGGTGTGACGTAGGTCAACGTCCGG